>JBDSLU010000023.1:0-13153 GCA_039916225.1 Vicinamibacteraceae bacterium | reverse complement strand
CGCGGCTTTACATATCCCCGATATTCGCCCTCCTCGCGCCTGGATCGCCGGGCGCCTCGCCCGTTTCGGTGCCACGCGGCACTTTCACCACGGGCTGCTAGACCGCGGCCCAGTGGCCCGGGCCGATCTCCCGTAAATCCGCGCCCGGCTTGATCGCATCGCGATCGAGCTCGACCCGGGTCGTCGGCGCGTCCGGATCCGGGCGTGGCACCGCGGACAGGAGCGCGCGGGTGTAGGCGTGCTGGGCGCGCTCGTAGACCGCCTCGGTCGATCCCACCTCCACGATCCGCCCGCGATACATCACCGCCACCCGCGTGCAGACGTGCTGCACGAGCCGCAGGTCGTGCGCGATCAGCAGGTAGGTCAGGGCGAAGCGGGCCTGCAGGTCGACGAGCAGGTTGATCACCTGCGCCTGGATCGACACGTCGAGGGCCGACACCGGCTCGTCGGCGATGATCAGCGACGGGTTGAGGGCGAGGGCGCGGGCCAGCCCGATGCGCTGCCGCTGACCGCCGCTGAACTCGTGCGGGTAGCGGCGCCGCAGTTCGGGGTCGAGGCCGACGTGCGACAGCAGGTCGGCGACGCGCGCCGCCCGCTCGGCCTTGGTGCCGATGCCGTGGATGACGAGCGGCTCCTCCACGATCGTCTCGACGCGCATCCGCGGGTTCAGCGACGAGTACGGATCCTGGAAGACCATCTGCATGTGCCGCCGCGACTCGCGCAGCGCACGCCGGTCGAGGGCCAGGACGTCCTGGCCCCGGAAGGCGACCTGGCCCGACGTCGGCTCGATCAGGCGCAGAATGCACCGCCCGGTCGTGGTCTTGCCGCTGCCCGACTCGCCGACCAGGCCGAACGTCTCGCCTTGCTCGACCGAGAACGACACCCGATCGATCGCCCGCGCCTCGGAGACGCGGCCGAACAGCCCGTGCCGCTGGCGGTAGATCTTGGTGAGGTCGTGGACGTCGAGCAGGGCCATGGGTCTCAGACGGCGGCGGCGGCCGCGGGCGCGGCGTTCTCGCGGACGGGATGATGGAGGAAGCAGCGGACCGGCTGTCCGCCCTCCTCGCCGGGCACGAGCGCCGGCAGGTCGACGCACGGCTCGAAGCGGGTCGGGCAACGCGGCGCGAAGGCGCAGCCGGCGGGGATGTGGCCGAGGCGCGGCACCGTGCCTTCGATGGCCTTCAGACGCGTTCCGTGCCGGCCGGGCAGCGACGCCAGCAAGCCGCGGGTGTAGGGATGCTTCGGATCACGGAACAGCGTCCGCACAGGTGCCTCTTCGACGATCCGGCCGGCGTACATGACGGCGACGCGATCCGCCTGTTGCGCCACTACCCCGAGATCGTGGGTGATGAGCAGCAGGGCGAGCTGGAACCGTGCCTTGAGGTCACTCAGCAGGTCGAGAATCTGCCCCTGGATGGTGACGTCGAGCGCCGTCGTCGGCTCGTCGGCGATGAGCAGCTTGGGCTGGCAGGCGAGCGCGGCGGCGATCAGCGCGCGCTGGCGGAGCCCGCCGGAGAGCTGGTGCGGGTACTCGTCGACCCGGCGCTGCGGGTCCGGCACGCGGACGGCGTCCAGCAGCTCGATGGCGCGGGCCCGTGCCGCCTTGCCGCGGGCAAGGCCGTGCACTTCCAGCGCCTCGGCGATCTGGCTGCCGACGGTATAGACGGGATTGAGCGCGGTCATCGGTTCCTGCAGGATCAGGCCGATCTCCCGGCCGCGGACGGCCCGCATGTCGCGTTCGTCGAGGGTCAGCAGGTCGCGGCCCTCGAGCCGGACGGCGCCGCTCACGATCCGGCCGGGCGGGTCGACCAGGCGCAGGATCGACAATGCCGTCAGTGACTTGCCGCAGCCCGACTCGCCAACCAGGGCGAGCGTCTCGCCGGCGTCGATGGAGAAGCTGACCCCGGAGACGGCGGAGACCACCCGGCCTTCGATGGGGAAAGCCGTGGTGAGGCGGTCGACATCGAGGAGGGGCATCGTGGAGGTCGCCGGGGTTGCGGCTGCCGTGTGCGAGTCCGGCTCAGTGTAGTCGAAAGTTCCGGCTCGAGCAGACAACGGACGCGCTCCCGGGAGCATTTCATCGCCGTCCCAGCGGACCTCATAAATCGCTGTAAAATTAGGTGAAATAGGCGTTTCTTCCGTCTTGACAGTGGTCAAAAACGGAGCCTAGAATGCCCTCAGCTCCAATCTGGCGCGGCGCCCTCAATCCACGAGCGAGGTACACATGGACGACACCGTCAACCGGTTGGCGAAAGAACTGGCTCAGGCCATCCGTGCGGCAGTGGCGGCCGATGCAACCGTCGAAGCGTGCCGGGCCAAAGCCCGTGCCGCCGGTTACGAGATGCACCTGTCGATCGACGCCGAAGTCGGCTTCGCCAACCGCGCCAAGCCGACGGCGGTGGTCAAGGTGCGGCGCGCCGGCGCCGGCGCCGTGAGCGCCTCGAACGGCGGCACGCAGCCGAGCGGCCAGTCGAGCCCGCTCGGGTTCTCGGCCGCCTCGAACTCCGGCCCGTCCAGCACCGGTGCCGGCAATCTCGGCGGCGGTCTCGGCGCGGGCGGCCTGGCGCCGCGACGGCCGGTCAGCCGCGACCTGTCGGCCAGCGATCGCCTGTTCCTCAAGTCGCTGCGCATCGCGCCCGATGAACTCCCTGAAGTGAAGTGATCGCGACTCGGGGCGCACGCCCCGGGACACGCGCCGAAACACGAAAGGCGGCCTACCAAGGCCGCCTTTGTCTTGTACGCAGGATCTGCAAGTTGCTCGGAGCACGCTCCGAGCAAGCTCCGAGCACGGCCCCGTCACGGCCGGTCAGACGAGGCGTTTGCCGGTCATTTCCGGCGACGTCGGCAGGCCGAGCAAGGCCAGCATCGTGGGGGCGACGTCGCACAGCGCGCCGGCCGCCAGTTGCCGCGGATTCGCTTCGCCCGGCCCCGATACGTAGATGTAGCGCACCAGGTTGGTGGTGTGCGCGGTGTGGGGCGCGTTCAGCGTGTAGTCCCACATCTGTTCGCAGTTGCCGTGATCGGCGGTGACGATCGCCGCCCCGCCGGCCGCGATGATCGCCGGAATCACGCGCGCCAGGCAGGCGTCGACCGCTTTCACGGCGGCGATGGCGGCCCGCAGACTGCCGGTGTGCCCGACCATGTCCGGGTTGGCGAAGTTGCAGATGATGACGTCGTGCTTCTTCTGCGACACGCTCGCGATCAACGCATCGGCGACGCCGGCCGCGCTCATCTCCGGCTGCAGGTCGTAGGTCGCGACCTTCGGCGACGGCACCAGCACGCGCTCCTCGCCGGGGAAGCACTCCTCGCGTCCGCCGTTGAAGAAGTAAGTGACGTGCGCGTACTTCTCGGTCTCGGCGAGACGCAGGTTGGTCAACTTGTGGGCGGCGAGCACTTCGGCGATGTAGCCGCTGGCCGGTTGCGACGGGTAGACGACCGGGAACGTGTAGGACGGCGCGTATTCGGTCAACGTCGTCAGCGCGACGTGCGGCCAGGCGCCGCCGCGCGATCGGTCGAAGCCGCTGAAGTCCTCGAACGCCAGCGTCTGCACGAGCTGCCGCATGCGATCGGCGCGGAAGTTGAAGAGCAGCACCGAGTCGCCGTCGTGGATCGGACCGACGGCCTTGCCGTCGGCGCCGACGATGACGTGCGGCTTGATGAACTCGTCGGTGACGTCGGCGGCGTACGACGCCTCGATGACCGCACTGGCCGACGTCGCCGTCGGGCCTTCGCCGTGGACGATCGTGTCGTAGGCGAGCTTGCTCCGCTCCCACCGCTTGTCGCGATCCATCGCCCAGTAGCGGCCCGAGACCGAGGCGATGCGGCCGACGCCGGCCGCGGTCATTGCGGCCTCGAGGCCGGCGACGTAGCCGCGTCCTCCGTTCGGCGACGTGTCGCGCCCGTCGGTGAGGACGTGCACGAACACCCGCGACACGCCGCGCGCCTTGGCCAGCGCGACCAGGGCGTGGAGGTGCTTCTCGTGGCTGTGCACGCCGCCGTCCGACAGCAGGCCGATCAGGTGCAGCGCGTGCGTCGACGCGCCGGCGCACCGATCGAAGGCGGCGAGCAGCGCCGGGCGCGTCTCCAGATCGTGCTCGCGGATGCTCTTGTCGATCCGTGTGAGGTCCTGGTAGACGACCCGGCCGGCGCCGAGGTTGGTGTGGCCGACCTCGGAGTTGCCCATCTGACCGGCGGGCAGGCCGACGGCCTCGCCTGACGCCTCGAGCGTGCCGCTCGGATACCGCGCCAGCAGGTCGAGGAACGTCGCCGGCTCGGCCAGCGCGACGGCGTTCTGGTCGCGCTCGGCGCGGATCCCCCAGCCGTCCAGGATGATGAGTGCGAGCGGACCAGTCATCGCCATCGACTTACTTCAACTGCTTGAGCGCGGCGCGCCCCGCGTACTTGGCGCTCGAGCCGAGCGCTTCCTCGATGCGGAGCAGCTGGTTGTACTTGGCCACACGGTCGCTGCGGCAGAGCGAGCCGGTCTTGATCTGGCCGGCGCGCGTGCCGACGGCGAGGTCGGCGATCGTCGAGTCCTCGGTCTCGCCGGAACGGTGCGAGGCGATCGTCGTGTAGCCGGCGGCCCAGGCTTCGGCCATCGCCTGCAGCGTCTCGGTGACGGTGCCGATCTGGTTCACCTTCACGAGCAGCGAGTTGGCGATGCCTCGGGCGATGCCTTCCTTGAGGATCACCGGGTTGGTCACGAACACGTCGTCGCCGACCAGCTGCACCATGTCGCCGAGCGCCTTGGTGAGCCGCTCCCAGCCCGGCCAGTCGGCCTCGCTGAGGCCGTCCTCGATCGACAGGATCGGATAATCACGCGACCACTCGGTGTAGAGCTCGATCATCTCGTCCGAGGTGCGCGTCTTGTCGCCCGACTTCTTGAAGACGTAGTTGCCGTCCTCGAAGAACTCGCTGGCGGCGACGTCGAGGGCGAGGACGACGTCGGTGCCGGCCTTGAAGCCGGCTTTGCCGACGGCTTCCATCACGACGTCGAGGGCGTCCCGGTTCGACTTCAGGTTGGGGGCGAAGCCGCCCTCGTCGCCGACGCCCGTGGCGAGGCCGCGCTTCTTCAGGATGCCGCGCAGGGCGTGGAAGATCTCGGCCCCGACGCGCAGCGCTTCGCTGAACGAGCTGGCGCCGACCGGCATCACCATGAACTCCTGGAAGTCCACGTTGGTGTCGGCATGCGCGCCGCCGTTGAGGATGTTGCACATCGGCACCGGCAGGAGATCGGCGCGGGCGCCACCGACCATCGCGTGGCGCAGCGCACCGATGTGCTCGAAGAGGGGCACGCGCTCTTCGGCGGCGGCGGCGCGGAGCGCGGCCATCGACACCGCCAGCGTGGCGTTGGCGCCCAGGCGTCCCTTGTTGGGGGTGCCGTCGAGCGCGATCATCGCTTCGTCGAGGCCGGCCTGGTTCAATTCCTTGCCGGTGACGGCCTTGGCGATCTCGCCGTTGATGTTGCCGACCGCCGTCCGCACGCCCTTGCCGCCGTAGCGGGTCTTGTCGCCGTCGCGCAGCTCCAGCGCCTCGCGCGTTCCGGTCGAGGCCCCCGACGGCACCGCCGCGCGCCCGAAGGCGCCGCTGGCGAGCTCGATATCCACTTCGACCGTCGGGTTGCCCCGCGAATCGAGAATTTCCCGGCCGACGACACGCTTGATGTTCACGAATGCTCCTCGATGGTGCAGTTTCTGCTAGTTGCTCGGAGCGTGCTCCGAGCACGCTCCGAGCACGCCGATCCGCCGCTGCTGCGCAACGTGCGATTTTCTCAGATTTTGCGATCAGGCGCCGCGGCGGTCCCACTCGCCCTCGACGGCGAGGACATCGGTCGGCGGATCGATGACCAGCGGCTCGTCGTCGGTCGTCACGACCACGATCCCCGACTCGGTGACGGTGTGCCGCTTGCGGTCTTCCTCGAGGTCGTAGCCGATGCACGCGCCCCGCGGGATGAACACGTCGCGGTCGATGATCGCGCGGCGGATCCGCGAGTGCCGGCCGACGCGGACGCCGGGCATCAGGATGCTGTCGGCGACGTCGCAGAAGCTGTGCACGCGGACGTTGGGGCACAGGATGCTGCCCGACACGCGGCTGCCCGAGATGATGCACCCGGCCGAGATGATCGAGTCGAGCGCCTGGCCGCAGCGCTGGCCCTCGTCGGCGAAGACGAACTTGGCCGGCGGCGCCTGCACCTGCCACGTCCGCATCGGCCATTCCGGGTCGTAGAGATTGAACTCCGGGTTGACGTGGCAGAGGTCCATCGACGCTTCGTAGTAGGCGTCGAGCGTGCCGATGTCGCGCCAGTACTTCGACGCCTTCTTGTTCTGATCGTAGAAGCGATAGGCGACGACCTGCGCGTCGGTGATCAGCGCCGGCAATATGTCCTTGCCGAAGTCGTGGTTCGTTTCGCGGGCGGCGTCGGCCTCGAGCGCCTTGTAGAGCGCGTCGGCCTCGAAGATGTAGATGCCCATCGACACCAGGGCGACGTCGGGCGCGCCGGGCACGCCGCTCGGCGAGCGCGGCTTCTCCTGGAAGCCGGTGACGGTGTCGCTGCCGTCGACCGCGACGACGCCGAACCGCGTCGCCTCGGTGACCGGCACCTCGAGGCAGGCGATGGTCGCCGCTGCGCCGCGCTCCTGATGGAAACGCAGCATGCGCGCGTAGTCCATCTTGTAGACGTGGTCGCCGGAGAGGACGACGATGTGCTTCGGGTTCTCGCGGGTGATCGAGTAGAGGTTCTGGTAGACGGCGTCGGCGGTGCCGAGGTACCAGTGTTCGCCGACACGCTTCTGCGGCGGCAGGATCTCGATGAACTCGCCGAGCTCGTCCGCGAACACCTTCCAGCCCATGCGGATGTGCCGCGACAGCGAGAGCGACTTGTACTGGGTGGCGATGTAGATGCGCCGGAAACCGGAGTTCACGCAGTTGGACAGCGTGAAATCGATGATCCGGTAGGGGCCGCCGAAATAGACGGCCGGCTTGGCCCGCTCCTTGGTCAGGGGGAAGAGGCGCTCGCCGACGCCTCCGGCCAGGACAATCACCAGGGAATCGGCCGACATACGGGGCGTAGGATACCACGCCCCTTCGCCCTCAACTGCCGCGCTATCAGTGACTTGAGCTTGTCACGCGAAGTTTGACTTGGCCTCTGTCGTCGCCTATGATCACTAGCGGTTCGTGGTGCCATGCGGGCACCCTCCCTGTCGACGTCGCGGTCCATCCTCGGGAGTCAAGGTTTTGATGCTGAGTAACCCCACCCGGACCCCCGTGGTCCTGGCGGCGCTCGTCGCGCTCGCCTCTGTCTCGGTCGCCTCGGTATCGCTGCGCGCCCAGCGCAAGGACGACAAGGACAAGAAACCCGCCGAAGGGTTGACGGCGGCGCAGCGGCAGGAAGCCGCACCCCTCGCCAAGCTCGCCGACGAAGTGATGAAAGGCGCGGCGGCCGGGACCTACCTGGTCACGCCCCCCAAGGATCCGCAGGCGAAGGACGCCAAGGACGCCAAGGACGTGCCGTCGCAGACGGCGCCCGAGATTCCGCTGACGTTCCGCCAGGACTTCCTCAAGGCCCAGCAGGGCCTGATCTTCGTGCCGTTCTCGGTATCGGTCGAACCAGGCAAGCTGGGCTCGTCCGTGGCCGCCTACCTGCGCATCGCCCCGAAGGCGGCCACCGGCCTTCCGGCGCCCGCGGCGGGCGAGAAGGCCCCGGCCTACCCGTTCGAAGACGTCTATTTCACGGAACTGCGCAGCAGCGGCGCCGGCCAGCCGTCGCGCTTGACGCGGGCCTTCGCGGTCGCGCCCGGCACCTACGACGTCTACCTCGCACTGCGTGAGCGGCCGACCGGCAGCACGGCCGCCGACGCGCCGGTCAAGGTCGCGATGCTCAAGCAGGAGCTGGTCGTCCCGAACTACCACACCGAGGAACTGCAGACGAGCTCGCTGTTGATCGCCGACAAGATCGAGCCGCTGACCGCGCCGATCGCCGCCGAGGCGATGAAGGAGCGGCCCTACGTGCTGGGCGACAGCGAGATCACCCCCGCGGCCGACCTCAAGTTCAAGAAGTCGGAAGAACTGCAGCTGGTGTTCCAGATCTACGGGGCCAAGCTGGGGGCGGACAAGAAGCCCGACGTCTCCATCGACTACGTCTTCTTCCAGAAGGAAGCGGCCGGCGAGAAGATGTTCAACAAGACGCCGACGCAGGTCCTGAACGGCGAAAGCCTGCCGAAGAACTTCGACCCCGAGATGGGCCACCAGCTCATGACCGGGCAGGGGGTGCCGCTCCAGAGCTTCCCCGAAGGCGACTACCGGCTCGAGATCAAGATCAACGACAACAAGGCCCAGAAGAGCGTGACGCGCGACGTGCTCTTCACGGTGCAGGCGGCCTCCTGAACGATCCCGGCACGGTGCCGGTCGCGTTGGGCAACGAACACGGGTAACGGGTACGGTTCGATAGAGGAGGCTCGCCCATGTCCTCACTCCTGCCGATCGTCCTGCTGACGGCCGCCGTGGCCGGCCATGCCCCTGTGTCCCACGCGCGCCAGCCGCAGGGCAGCCGGGCTCGATCGACGGCGCCGGCGCCGACCCGGGCGCCGGGACCCGCCCCGGTGATGATCACGGCCAGCCTGGCCTCTGGCTGGATCGAAGGCATCGTCACCGACGACCGCAGCCTGCCGATCTCTGGCGCGGCGGTGACGGCCCAGGGCCGCGACCTCCTCATCATCGAGACCGACCGCGTCGGCCGCTTCGAGCTGCGCGGTATCCCGGCCGGCACCTATCTGCTGCGGGTCCAGGGCCGCGGCTTCGCCGCTTCGCGCCGCGAGTTCGTCCAGGTGGTGCCGTCGCGCGGCACGCACTTCGACGTCCAGCTGCGGCGGGCGGCGGCATCGGCAATGGGCCCGGGCGCTACCCCGGTCCTGGCTGCCGGCGTCGGCCTGTCCTCGACCGCGGCCGGCCTCCTCGACGGCACCCTGCCGGTCGCGGCGCCGGCGATCGTCGAGGCCGAATCGGTCGAGACCGTGCCGCACGATCACTCATCGGCGGCGTGGCGGCTCCGGCACGCCAAGCGCTCCGTGCTCCGCGAGACCACCTCGCGCATCGACGATGTCTCGCAGTACGACGACGAAGACCTGTGGCGTCCGTTCGCGCGCCTCGACGAAGCCGCGGCCTGGACCGTGGGGGCCGGTCGCGCGGCGGCCTCGGCGATCCTCAACGGCACGCTCACCGGCCGCGTCCAGCTGCTCACCGCGGGCGCCATCGATCAGCCGTTCGAGGCGTTCACGACCGACGACATGCCGGCCGGCATCGCCTTCGTCCATCTCGCCGGGCCCCTGAGCACGCGCACGACGTGGAGCGTCGAGGCGGCCACCGCCCGTGGCGGCGTCAGCTCGTGGTTCGTCGGCGGCACCTATGCGACCGTCGTGGCCGACGCGCACGGCGTCGAAGTGCACAGCTCGTACAGCCGTCAGCGATCCGCGGCGGCCAGCGGCATCAGCGTCTACGGCATCGAAGACGACGACCGTAGCGCCGGCGGCATCCAGGTCGTCGACCACTGGACGATCGGCTCGCGGGCGATGCTCGACGTGGGCGGCCGCTACGAGCGCTACGACTATTTGCGTGACCCCGGCCTGTTCAGCCCGACCATCACCGCCTCGCTGTCGCCGGCGGCGCGGACGTGGGTCCGTGTCACGGCCACGCGCGACATGAGCGCGCCCGGCGCCGAGGAGTTCGTCCCGCAGGCCTACGGCTCGCTGTCGCTGCCGCCGCAGCGGACGTTCTCGTCGATGGTCGCCGGTGCGCCGCTCGAGGCGCAGGAGCTTCGGCACCTCGGTGTCTCGCTCGAGCAGGACATCGCCACCTTCCGGGTCGCGCTGACGCACTTCCGCCAGAACGTCGACGGGCAGCTGGCGACCGTGTTCGACCCCAACCTGGCCAAGGGGCAGCGCCGCGCCGACCTGAGCCACTACGGCGTCGCCAGCGTCGGCGACTTCGCCGCCAATGGATGGGGCGTCGGGGTCAGCCGGCCGGTGGGGACCCATCTACGCGGTGGCCTCGAGTACCGGACCTCGGACGTCGCCTGGGCGATCGGCGACGCGATCGCCGCGGTCGGCCTGGTCGCGCCGTCGGCGGTGCGCGCCTCGCGCGAGCGGATGCACGACATGACCGCGCGGGTCGACGCGGCGGCGCCGCGCACCGGCACGCGATTCACGGTCGCCTGCCGCTACAACACCCGCTTCACGCGCGGCAACGTCGACCAGGACACGCCGGGTGGCGAGACGCGCTACGACGTCCAGGTGTATCAGGGCGTTCCCTACTTGAGGGGCGAGAACGCGCAGGTCGAGCTCGTCTTCGGCGTCGGCAACCTGCTGCGCAGCGGCCTCGATTCGGTCGCGTCCCTCTACGACGAACTCCTCGTCGTGCGTCCCCCGACGCGGGTCGTCGGCGGCGTCACGGTGCAGTTCTAGCGCGAGCCGGCACCGCCGGCTTCCGCTTCCACCTCGACCAAGGTCATACCTCTCATTCGGATTGTTGAATCGTGTATCCTATGTTTTGGATCGCGTTGGCCGTTGTGTCTGCTGAAGCGCCGTAAGTTGTTGCGCGACAAGAAGAAATAGCGCACGAACCGAAGCAGTTGCTGGAACGACCTTTGCTAGTACTTCGCCAGTCCCACGGATCCATGGACTCCGGCCCCCTGGTCAACTCGCTTCGCCTGGTTGGGCTGCGCGCAGTCGTGCGCGCGCTCGTGCCTCTCGTGGTCGCCGCCGGCCTGCTCGTGCTGGTGATCGCGAACGTGCGCGTCCGCGCCAGCTGGCTCGAGGCCGAGGACGGCGTGCTGTGGGCGGCGAGCGCCGAAGGTGTCGTGGCCCGGGAACTGAGCCGCGACGGCGCCGGGGCGCGTGCTGGCCTGGCCCCCGACGACCTGCTCGTGGCCATCGACGGACGGCGCGTCGACGTGCCCGCCGACGTCTTCGAGGCCCTCCACGCGGCCCGGCCCGGCGACACTGTCACCTACACCGTGCTGCGCGGTGGCGTCCGCCAGGGCCTCACCCAGCTCACGCTCCGCCAGACACCGTCGGGCTACCGCACGCTCTACATGGTGCAGGCGCTCGTCGCCATTTTCACGCTGCTGGTCGGCTGCGCCGTCCGCCTGCGACGGCCCGGCGATCAGGCGTCGCTGCACTTCTTCTGGCTGTCGGTCGCGTTCTTCGGGGTCTTCGGCTTCTCGTTCAGCGGCCGCCTCGATCGGCTCGACTGGGTCTTCTACTGGGGCGACGTCGTGGCGCTGCTGCTGCTGCCGCCGCTCTTCCTGCACTTCGCCCTGGTCTTCCCCGAGCGGCCGCGCGCCTGGGTGCGGACGCCGCTCGGCCGCGCCGTGCTGCCGCTGTTCTACCTGCCAGCGGGCCTCCTGGGCGGCCTGCGGGCGGCGATTCTCTTGCAACCGTCCGGGCTCCTCCAGCCGGGCAGCGGCACCGGTTTCACCACCGCCCTCGAGACGCTGGATCGCTTCGAACTGGCGGTGCTCGCCGCCGGCCTCCTCGGCGGCCTGGGGATCATGGTGCGCGCCCTCCGCCGCGTCCGCTCGATGACCGCGCGCCGCCAGCTGCGCTGGATCGTGGGCGGCACGGTCATCGGCGGCGTGCCGTTCCTGGCCGGCTACGGCCTGCCCTGGGCGGCGGGCTTCGACGCCGGTCCGCAGCTCGGCTTCCTGACCATCCCGCTCGGCTTCCTGCCGCTCGCCTTCGCCTCGGCGGTCGTGCGCTATCGCCTCATGGACGTCGAGGTGATCATCAAGCGCACGGTCGTCTACGCTGCGGCGATCACCGCCATCGCGACGATCTACGCGGTGCTGCTCAAGCTCGCCGGCAAGGTGTTCGTCGACGCCGGCGGCCAGTCGCACACGATCATGGCGGTGCTCGCCACGCTGGTGGTCGTGCTGCTGGCGCCGCTGGTCAAGAACACCATCCAGACGCTGCTCGATCGCGCCTACTACCGCGATCGCTACGACTACCGGCGCGCCCTCGTGGCGTTCGCCCGTGAGCTGAACACCGACCTCGACCTGCAGCGCTTGAGCGAGCGTCTCGTCGACCGCGTCGTCGACACGCTGATCCTCGACCGCATGTGCCTGCTGCTGACGCCGGTCGCCGACGAGACGCTGCGGCACTTCGTGGCGGCGCGCTCGGTCGGCTTCCTGCGGCCGTTGCCGCCGCTCGACGCCGCCTCCGGCATCGGCAACCGGGTCCGCAGTGGCCAGACCGTCAACCTCGACGAGCCATTCACGATGCGGCGCTTCACCGTCGAGGAAGTGAGCCACTGGCAGCAGCTCGGCGTCCATTGCTTCGTCCCGTGCGTCTCGAAAGAGGGAACGATCGCGGTGATGGCCCTGGGCGGCAAGGAGAGCGGCGAGCCGCTCAACAGCGAGGACATGGCACTGCTCGAGGCGGTCGCGGCCCAGGTCGCCACCGCGTTCGAGAACGGCCGTCTCTATCACCAGCTGCAGCTCAAGGCGGCCGAGCTCGATCGCGAACGCCGCTTCAACGAGAACGTCATCGAGTCGCTCGACGATGGCCTGCTCGTCGCCGGCCTCGACGAGCGCGTCGTCCGCTGGAACCCGTCGCTCGAGCGGCTCTACGGCCTGCCGCGGGCCGAGGCGGTCGGCCGGCGGCTCGACGAGCTGTTCGACGGCGAGCTGCTCAGCGCGTTACGCGCGCACCGTGTCACCGCGGCGGCGGGCCAGCCATCGAACGTGTCCGTGCTCTACCGCGTCCCGATCGTCTCGCGTCATGCCGAGGGCGGGCGGCCGCGGCTGGTCAACGTGGCCGAGGCGCCGCTCCGCGACGCCGACGGCCGCACCGCCGGCACCATCGTCATCCTGGAAGACATCACCTCGCGCGTCCAGCTCGAGGAGCAGCTCCAGATTTCCGAGAAGATGGCCTCGATTGGTCTGCTCGCGGCGGGTGTGGCGCACGAAGTGAACACGCCGCTGACCGGCATCTCGAGCTTCACGCAGATGCTGCTCCAGGGAGCGGACGAGAACGATCCCCGCACCCGTGTTCTCGAGAAGATCGAGCGCCAGACCTTCCGCGCCGCGAAGATCGTGAACGGCCTTCTGAACCTCGCGCGTCCGGCGCAGGTCGACAGCGGGCCGGTCGACGTCAACGCCGTC
>JBDSLU010000022.1:0-7700 GCA_039916225.1 Vicinamibacteraceae bacterium | reverse complement strand
CTACTACGTGCTGACCTACGTCCCGAAGAACACCAACTTCGACGGCAAGTTCCGCGAGATCGACGTCAAAGTAAAGCGCTCCGGCGCCCGGATCCGCTCGCGCAAGGGTTACTTTGCGGTGAACACGGCAGCCGGGGCGCCGATCCTGGACCACGAAGCGCGGGCCCTGGCGGCGCTGGCCCGCACGCCGGTCCCGAACGCGTTCCCGGTGCGGGCGCTGCCCCTGACATTCCCCGAGCCCGGCAAGCCGGGGCTCACGCCGGTGCTGGTGACGCTGCCGACGAGCGGCATCACCTTCCTGCCCTCCGAGGACAAGAAGAGCTACACGTCGGACTTCGTCGTCCTCGTGCAGTTCAAGGACGACCAGGGCCAGGTGCTCGAGAAGGTCAGCCAGCGTTATCGCCTGAACGGGCCGATCGAACAGCTCGATCGCGCCAAGCTCGGCGAAGTGCTGTTCTATCGCGATCCGGTCCTGATTCCCGGGACCTTCACGACCGAGACCGTCGTCTACGACATGCTCGCCGACAAGGCGTCGGTCCGCTTCGGCACCTACGAGCTGCCGGCCTTCGACGAGAAGGCGCTGCGCCTCAGCAGCCTGATCGCCGTCCGCAAGAGCGAGCGCGTCCCGGCCGCCGAGCGCTCGACCACCAACCCGCTCTACGTCGGTGACCAGCTGCTCTACCCGAGCATGGGCGAACCGTTCAAGAAGTCCGAGGTCAAGGAGCTGCCCTTCTACTTCGTCGCCTATCCGGCGCCGGGCGGCGTCCCGGTCCAGGGGACGCTGCTGCTGGCCTCGAACGGCCAGAAGCTGGCCGAGGCGCCGCTCGAGCTCACGGCGCCCGCCGCCGACGGGCGCATCGTGCAGGTCAGCCGCATTCCGATCGAGGCGCTCGGCCCCGGTACCTACGAGCTGCGCGTGTCGGTCCGGCAGGGTTCCGTGTCCGCCACCCGGGGAGTGTCGTTCAGGCTGGTGCCGTGATGTCTCGACGAGCCGCCGTTGCCGTCGTGCTGGTCCTGGCCGCTGCCGGGGCCCTGCCTCAGGCGCAAAGTGCCAGACACGCCGCGCAGAGCGACCGGCCGGCTGCGCAAGGCGCCAGGCCGGCCGCACCAAACCAGCGGCCGCCGGCTCCCATTTACGACCGCGGGAGCTTCTCCGCCGCCACCACCGCCGTCCTCGTCGACGTGGTCGTCCGCGGCAAGGACGGCAAGCCGGTGATCGACCTCGGCGCCAAGGACTTCGAGCTGCGCGAGGACAACATCGTGCAGGAGGTCGGCTCCTTCACCCGCGTGTCGCGCGGCGCCGGCATCGGCGTCAATGTCGGGTTGCGCGACCCGAACCCGCCGACGGTCGTGACCCCGCCCTCCGGCCCGCCCCCGCCGGAGGCTACCCCCGAGGACGACTATCCGTCGGTGACCGCCCTCGTGTTCGACGCCCTCTCCGCGGAAGCCGTCGGCATGTGCCAGAAGGCGGCCCTCGAATACCTGCCGATGAGCGGCAGTACCGCCACGCGGGTCGGCGTGTTCACGACCGATCCGGTCGTCCGCGCGCTGCAGGTCTATTCCGATAACCCTGCCCTCGTCCGTAATGCGGTTCGGCGCATCCAGGCGGCTGGCACCGAGTCGAAGGAGACGCAGCGCGAGGCGATGAACGAGCTGCGCGAGCGCCGCGTGCTGCTCGAGACGCAGATGTCCCAGCTCGGGGGCGCGCAGCAGGGCGGCGCCGCGGCCTCGGCCGGCGCGTCGGGCATCGGCCAGACCACCCTGCAGCTCCGTCTCGCGCAGGGGCAGATGCGGATGCTCCAGGCGTTCGACACCATGGACCGCGATCAGCGCGGCTTTACCTCCACCAAGTCGCTGTTCGCGATCCTGCAGTCGCTGAACGAAATGCCGGGCCGCAAGACCCTGATCTTCTTCTCCGAAGGCCTGCCGGCGTCGCCGGCGCTGCAAGCCCACCTGCGGTCGGTGGTGGAAGCTGCCAACCGCTCGAACATCACCGTCTACGCCATCGACGCGGCCGGTCTGCGCGTGGTCAGCGGCACCGCGGACACCCGGCGCGAGCTCGAGGAGGCCGGCAAGGAGCGCCTGCGGCAGTTGGGCACGATCGGTGACTACACCGAGCAGCCGATGATTCGGGCGATCGAGAAGGCCGAGGATCTGATGCGGTTCGACTCGCAGGGCGGCCTCGCCGAGCTCGCCGAGGACACCGGCGGTTTCCTGGTCCGCGATACCAACGACCTCCGCAAGGCGTTCCAGAAGATCGACGAGGACCAGCGCTTCCACTATCTGCTGACGTATTCGCCGAAGAACCAGCGCTTCGACGGAACGTTCCGCCACATCACCGTCAAGGTCACGCGACCGGGCGCACAGGTGTTCGCGCGCAAGGGCTATCGCGCGCTGCGCTACGCACCGACCTTGCCGGTCCTCGACTACGAGGCACCGGCGCTGGCGGCACTGGACGCGGCGCGCCTCTCGAACGGCTTCCCGTTCGAAACCGCGGCGATGAACTTCCCGGAGCCGACGCGACCGGGCCTGGCGCCGCTGCTGGTCCGGCTCAAGACCGACGTGCTGACGTTCGACCAGGACGCCGTCAAGCGGATTTACGACGCGCAAGCCACGGTGGTCGTTCGCGTCCGCGATTCCGAGGGTCGCGTCGTCCACAAGATGAGCCAGCAGTACCAGCTCACGGGGCAGCTGCACGAGCTCGCCTCGGCGAAGCGGGGCGAAATCCTTTTCTTCCGGACGCCCGAGCTGGCATCAGGCCTCTACACGATCGAGTCGGCAGTGTTCGACGCCGTCGGCGCTCGATCGAGCACGCGCGTCGCGACCCTCGAAGTGCCGCCGCCGAGCCGCCGGTTGCAGATGAGCAGCGTGGTGTGCGTGAACCGCGTCGAGCGCGTTGCCGCCGAGACCAAGGATCCGACCAACCCGCTTTATGTCGGCGACATGCTCCTCTATCCGAACGGCGGCAGCAGCTATTCGCGGGCCGGCCATAAGGAGCTGACGTTCTTCTACACCGTCTACCCAGGGTCGTCGCAGGGGCCGCTGTCGGCGCACGTCGAGCTGCAGCGCAACGGCCAGGTACTGGTGAAGCTGCCGGTGGAGCTGGCCAAGGCGGACCCGCAGGGCCGCATCCAGCAGGTCGGGCGCCTGCCGCTGACCGCCATCACGCCCGGCACCTATCAGCTGCACGTGGTCGTGACCGACGGCAACACGACGCTCGAGCGCACCGCCTACTTCCAGGTTGTAAGCTGACACTGTGAGGAAGCTGCGGACGCGGTTCACGCTGGCAGCGGCGTGCGTCCTGAGCGCAGTTGCCGCAGCGGGTGTGTTGGCCCAGCGCTCCGATCCGGAGCGTCCCGACGGGCCGGACACGACCTCGGCCCCGTCGGCGGTCATGCTCGCCGACGGCACGCGCGAGATGGCCGCCGAGCTGGCACGGCGTGCCGCCGCGATCGCGCCGGCCGACCTGTGGTTCAACTTCAACGATCAGCGCGCCGTTTTGTTCGCCAAGGACGTCGACACACCTCGTCCGGCCGCGGAGGCGCTGCGAGTTCGCTACACCTACGCCAACGAACTGCTGTTTGCCGGGCGCTACGAAGATGCGATCGGGCAGACCGATCTCCTGCTCGATCAGATCGACAAGGCCGGACCGGACATCGGGGCGGAGGCGTACTTGAACGTGCTGATGCTCAGGGCCATGACCTACCTGCGGTGGGGTGAGGAGCAGAATTGCGTCAACGGCGTCAACGCCGATTCCTGCCTGCTGCCCATCGCCCGCGGCGGCGTGCACAGGGTGACGCAAGGCGCCACCCGCGCGCGCGAGACGCTGGAACGCCTGCTGCGAATCGATGCCGGCAGCGTGCGTGGCCGCTGGCTCCTGAACATCGCGCACATGACGTTGGGCACCTATCCCGCCGGCGTGCCGGCCGGGCTCCGCATCGATCCCGCCGCGTTCGCGGCCGAGCACCCGCTGCCGCGTTTCACCAACGTGGCTACCGAGGTCGGTCTGCAGATCCACGGCATCTCGGGCGGGGCTGTGGTCGAGGATCTCGACCGCGACGGCTTCCTCGACGTCATGGTGTCGGCGACCGGGTTCTCCGACCCGGTGCGTGTGTTCCGCAACAGCGGCGATGGTCGGTTCGAGGAGAAGACCGCGTCGAGCGGCCTCGACGGGATCACCGGCGGCCTCAACCTGATCCATGCCGACTTCGACAACGACGGCCTGCCCGACGTGCTGGTCCTGCGTGGCGCCTGGATGGGCGCCACCGGCCGATTCCCGGTCTCGCTGCTACGCAATCTGGGCGGTCTTCGGTTCGCTGACGTGACGCGGGCGGCCGGACTCGATGTGAAGGGGCCGACGCAGACCGCGGCGTGGTTCGATTACGACGGCGACGGCTGGCTGGACCTGCTGGTGGCGCGCGAGGCGAGCCCCGCGCCGACGGATCGATTCCCGAGCCGGTTGTTCCGCAGCAACCGCAACGGTACTTTCACGGACGTCACGGAGGCGGTCGGGCTGTCCGTCGAAGGGTTCGTCAAGGCCGTGGTCGCCGGCGACTACGACAACGACGGCCGTCCGGACCTCTACTTCTCGCAGGCCGGCGCGTTGAACCGGCTGTGGCGCAACGATGGTCCGCAGCCGGGCGGCGGCTGGCGCTTCTCGGACGTCACGGCGAAGGCCGGCGTCCCTGGCATGGTCGAGAGTTTTCCGGCGATGTGGTTCGACTATGACAACGACGGCTGGCTCGATCTCTTCGTCGCCTCGTACCTGGGCCAGGGCGAGGATGTCGCCGCCGACTATCTGGGCATCGAGACAAAGGCCGATC
Source organism: Vicinamibacteraceae bacterium (assembly GCA_039916225.1). Taxonomy (GTDB): domain Bacteria; phylum Acidobacteriota; class Vicinamibacteria; order Vicinamibacterales; family Vicinamibacteraceae; genus JBDSLU01. The sequence continues at coordinate 2,877 of JBDSLU010000022.1, read as the reverse complement.
GCTGCCGCCTCTATCGCAACAAGGGCGACGGCACTTTCGAGGACGTGACACGCGCCTCTGGCCTGTGGAAGGTCGTGCTTGGCATGGGCCTGAACTACGGCGACCTCGACAACGACGGCTGGCTGGACTTCTACATCGGCACCGGGAATCCGGCCTACTCGACGCTGGTCCCCAACCGCATGTTCCGCAACGAGGCAGGCAAGCGCTTCCAGGACGTGACCACCGCCGGCAACTTCGGCCACCTGCAGAAGGGCCACGGCATCGCCTGGGGCGACGTCGACAACGACGGCGACCAGGACATCTTCGAGGAAATGGGCGGCGCGTATCAGTCCGATCGCGCCTACAGCGTGCTGTATGAGAACCCGCACGCGACAGCGGCCGCTGCGCGCACCGATTGGGTGAGCCTGGAGCTCGAAGGCACGGCGGCGAACCGCGGGGCCATCGGCGCCCGCGTCACCATCCGCCTGCAGACGCCGGCTGGGCCGCGCCGCCTGCACCGCCTGGTGTCGACGGGCGGCAGCTTCGGCTCGTCACCGTTCCGGGTCTTCGCTGGCATCGGTGATGCGACGTCAGTGATCGCGGTCGACGTGAGCTGGCCGGTCGTTAGAACAGGGGCCGCGCCGGTCTCGCCGCAGACCTTCCGCGGTCTTGTGCCTGGCCGTCACTACCTGCTGAAGCAGGGCGCCGCCGCGCCGATCGAGCTGAAGCGCCCGGCGCTCGCTCTCGCGCACGCCCCACTCCCGCCGCACGTCCATAAGTGACATCCCGCGCCGCCGCGCGCGACGCCGTCTACGGAACGATGGAGAGCGGTGTGCTCCGCGTGACCGTGTCCTTCCCATTCGACAGGCTGACGCGAAGCTCGTAGCCGCCTGCACCGACGTCGTCGAGCGGTAGCTCGTTGGCGTGCTGGACCAGGCCGGTGTCATCCGCGTGGGGCACCGCCAGGGCGCGTGTCGCGAGAACCTGGCCACCCTGGACGAGCTCGACGCGGCCGGTCAGCGGCCGCTTGGCCGCGCGGGCCGTGTAGAAGAAGACCAGCGAGCCACGCTTCGAGCGCACGATGGGCGTGCCCAGGTTTGGGTAGATCAGGGTGGTGCCGAGATAGAGCGGGTTGCGCGGATCCTTCTGGTCCGCCGGCACCGCCTCGGCGTGGTCGACCAGAATAAGGTCGCTCACCGCCAGCGCGGACGCCTCCCGTGCAGGCACCTCGAGCGACAACGCGCCAGTGCCAGCCTGGCCGCTGAGTTCATCGTAGAGCGCGTAGTCGATCGTGTAGCGGCCAGGATCGACGGTCGGCTGCCGGTAGAACAGCAGGTCGCCCTGCCGCGCCACGTGGACGTCCTTGGCCGGGCCGGTCAATCGATACGGCTGACTGCCCTTGCGCACCGTCTCCCCCTTGTCGTCGACGATGCGGGCCAGGATCGTGAAGTGCGTCTGCCACGCGGTCTGGTTGTCGTCGACGAAGTAGGCGACCCCGCTGCCCGGCGCCTTCACGTACAGCGCGACCCGCGTGGTCCCATCCGCCTCAGGGAACTGGTAGGCCGACGCACGCAGCGGGATCTGCGTCGGCCGCGGCGTGGCGGCGAGCGCAGAGAGTGCGTTCGACTCGAAGCGCAGCACCGGCACCGTGCCGAGCATCGGGAGCGCGACATAGCCGCTGCGCGCTCGCACGTCCGCGCCGCGCCGCTTGACCTTGACCGAAATCCGTCGGAACGCGCCGTTCATGGACGTGTCGAGCGGCGTGTAGGTCAAGAGATAGTGGAACCGGCGGTCGGCGTCGATACGCTGGAAAGCCGACGCCAGGTCGTTGGTGTTGTTGATCAGAAAGCCGCCGGTGTCCTTGGCCAGCGTGCCGAGGTTCGCCGCCGGATCCTTGTTCAGCAGGAACGCACCGCGCTCGAGGTCGGCGGTTCGCGAGCTGCGGCGGTCCCGCTCGGCGACCATGTCCGGGCGCTGGTCGTCGTCACCGACGCCGCGCAACTCGGCGAGGCCGCGGGCTGTCGCCGCCTGCTCGCTGTGGAGCCGCAGGCCCTTGGCGTCGATGGCGTAGATCGTCACGTTGCCGCGGTTGGCGGTGTCGACGACGGCGCGGAACTTCGTCTGGAGCGTGTCCGGTACAGCGACTCCTTCGGAGAAGAGCACGACCGACTTGCGTCCGGGCAGCGCACCCATGGCCGTGACGAGCGCGGTGAGGGCGGCGCTCTCCACATTGCCGTTACGGTCCCGCATCATCTCTTCGTAGGCGCGTTCCATGTGCTCGCCGAGCCGCTGGGCCATGCCCTGCGTGTCCTCTCGGGGATTGGCCGAGCTGGCTGACGGCGCCTGCATGCGCGGTACGAAGCCGGGTTCGCGCAGGGGCCGTCCGACGGATTCCGCCGACGCGGTGGGAGAGACGTCCGGGCTCGAGTCGCCGAACAGCGTGCTCATCGGCTGATGCCGGGCCGTATCGGCAGCCTGCGTCCTCGCGGCTCGCTCGATTGCGGCGGAGAGCTTCCCGGCGTCGGTCGTGAATGTCTGGAGGGTATCGAGCCGCGTGTCGATGACGAACACGCCGGCGTAGTCGCCGGGTTGCGCCGCGGTGTCCAGATAGGACCGTGCGGCGCGTTGGGCGAGCGCGCGCCCTTCTGCCGACAAGCGGTGGAACACCAGCGCGAGGACCGTCGGTCTGGCGGCGCCTTCGGTGGGCGTCGCTGGGTCAGGCGTCGGCGCCACGACAGGTTCCGGCGCCTTTCCGCCCTTGGCGGCGGAGAGCGCTGGCCTCGTGGTTCGCCCGGGCGCGATCAGCTCGACGGAGGCGATCCGCTGCTTGACGTCGTCCTCGAGCAGCTCGAAGTCGGACGGCTTCAGGTCGACGATCGGCGCGCCCTTGGCGTCGCG
>JBDSLU010000021.1:0-3071 GCA_039916225.1 Vicinamibacteraceae bacterium | reverse complement strand
TCACACCTACTGACCGTCAACGAGTCGCTCGAGTCGTCTGGTTGGATTCATCGTCCGCGAGGTCACCAAGCGCAGACGCGGGCCGGTCCTCCCGTATCGCCGCTCCGTCAGCCTGGTGGAAGCGGAGCTGTGAGATGTCGATGGGGACGTTCGGTCCAACCCGCAGCCGAGCGTCCTCGGCACAATGAACGACTACATGTTCGGCACCCGCATCCGCCTGCAGAACGCACTGGAGACCGCGCCAGACGACGGTGGGCGCTCTGGCTGGCGGAGACGCCACTCATGACGCCGTTCAAGGGCGCGTCGGCCCCGATGTGCGCGCGCCGCTCGAAAACTAGGCCAGTACGCCGCTCGGAAAGTAGGCCACCTGAAGGCGGTTCATTCTACCCTCGTGGCCGCCCTGGTCCGTGGCCGGGCGGGGGGCGCGGCCGCTCTTCAGGCCGCGGCCCCCGCCTGGCTACGGACGCGCTCCGTTAGTCCGTTCCCGCTCCGCGTCGTTTCCGCATCCGATAGCTTTTGCCTTTTGTGGTGATGACGGTGGCGTGGTGCGCCAGCCGATCGAGCAGCGCCGTGGTCAGCTTCTCGTCGCCGGCGAAGACGGCGACCCACTCGGCAAACGCCAGATTCGTGGTGACCACCGTCGCCCGACGCTCGTAGCGGTCGGTGATCAGATTGAAGAGCAGCTCGCCGCCGACACGGTCGAAGGGCACGAAGCCGAGCTCGTCGATGATCAGCACGTCGAGGGTGAGGAGCCGTCGCTGCAGCCGGCCCAGCTCGCGCGCGTCGCGGGCCTCGAGGAGCTGCCGCACGAGGTCGGCCGCCCGGGTGAAGAGGACGCGGCGCTTCTGCTTGGTGGCCTCGACGCCGAGGGCGATCGCCAGGTGCGTCTTGCCGGTACCAATCGGGCCGGCCAGGATCAGATTCTCCGGTGCGGTCACCCACTCGCCGCGCGCCAGCGTGTGGATCTGCGTCGCGCTCAGGCCGTCAGCCGCGGCAAAGTCAAAGGTGTCGAGCGTTTTGACCTCGGGAAAGCGCGCCTCACGGAGGCGCTGCCGGATCACCGACTCGTGGCGCGACGTCAGCTCGGCGCTCAGCACCTCGTGCAGGTAGTCCTCGTGCGGCCAGTGCGCGTCGCGTGCCTGTCGCGCCAGTGCCTCGAAGGTGCGCGCGACGCCGGGCAGCTTGAGCGCGCGCGTGTGCGTGACGACGAGGTCGCGCGTCAGGCCGGCCGTCGTGGTCGACGTCATGCGGCACCGCCCTGGAGCCAGACGTCGTAGTCCGCGGCCACGCCACTGCCGATCTCCAGGTGACGGAGCGCGGCGGGGACGGCGTCGGCGGCCAGGCCGATCGGCGGTGTGGTCGGCGTGAGGGCCAGCAGCAGCGGCGTGCCGGCGGCCAGCGCGGCATGCAGCGCGGGGACCACGACGGCGTCCCCGCGCGTCTCGAGCTGCCCCAGGATCCGCGCGAAGTGGCGGGCGGCCTCGCGCGGCCCGTGCTGGGCGGCCACGCGGGCCCACACCGCTGGAAAGGGCGGCCCCAGATCGCGCAGCAGCTCGGGCAAGACCTGCCGCACGGCCTGCGGCTTCCGCGCGAGCTCGGGTAGGAAATGCCGGTAGTCGATCGACCGCTCGCCGCCGCGCTGTCGCGGGTGCGTGATCCGCTGCCCGTCGCGTCCGACGATCGTGACCGTCGTCGCGCCGACCCACCCGGTCAAGTCGAGACCGGCCCAGCGACAGGGCACGGAGTAGTACGCCCCGAGGATGCGCGCCAGCCCGCGCGGCGTGATCGACGCGACCGTCGCGGCCTCGGCGACAAACGCGACGTCGACCGGGCGCAGCAGGCGCTGCTCCTCGGCGAAGCGCGCGCCGATCGTCTCGCGCGTCCCATCTCGGCGGACCGCGTCGCGCCCATCGAGCTGCCCCAGGAGGGCCGCGTTGATGCTGTCGAGGGTCGGCCCGCTGGGGATCGGCACCAGCGCCTGGAGGCGGATGGCTTTGCCGCGTGCCTCCACGCCGCCCTTGTCATGGCCCTCACCCGGCCGACAGAAGCACGGCTCCAGCAGGTAGTGCGAGGCCAACGCCGCGAAGCGCGGCGTCAGCGTCCGTGCGCCGCCGACCAGGACCCGCGTCACCGCCGGGCGCAGATTGTCGTAGGCGATCCGCGCCGGCACGCCGCCCAGGTGTGCGAAGGCGCGGACGTGGCCGTCGAGAAAGCTGACCTGATCCTGCCGCTCGTAGATCCAGCCGAAATCGCGGCCGGAGTACATCAGCCGCAGCAGGAAGAGCCACGCCTTCCGCCGCTCGCCGGCGACGTCGACGAGCACCTCGAAGAAGTCGACCTCGCCGAGATCACCAGGCCGGTACGTCAGCGGGATGAAGACCTCGCGCCGCTGGCGCTTCCACTCGGCGACCGCGTCTTTCACCATGGTGACGCCGACGGCGTGCCCCTGCGCCACCAGCATCGTGTGCAGCCGGGTCGCCGTCAGCCGCTGCTTCCCGCCGGTCCACTGGACCGACTCGGTGAGCAGCGCCTGGACCCGCCCGGCGACCTTCGCCCAGACGGGTCGCGGCCGCGGCGCGGCCTCCGCTTTCCGCACGGGCGCCGCCTGGTCCATGTACTTGCTAACCGTCGCACGTGACAGGCCGAGCTCCCGCGCCACGGCCCGCTGCGACCGCCCCTCTACCAGCACTTTGTGCCGAACGACATGCACCTGATCCACCCTGAGCATCCTTTCAGCGGACCCGGAATCTCACGATTCGGGCAAGCCCGCCATCAGGCCCTCAGGTGGCCTACTTTCCGAGCGGCGAATGGCCTACTTTCTGACCGGCGCGCCCACCGATGAGACGCGCAGGGCGTTCGGGCTTGAAGTCGGGCAGCACGACGAGTCGTCGCTGTCGGCGACCACACAGGTGAGATCCCTGCGAGCCGCAAGGAGTGCAGGATTGACGAGGAAAATGAGGGGCCGGCGCCCGTTCATCGGGGAGTGGCGCAGAATCCAACAGCACCTCGAACCGCCCCCCTAACCGCGCGGCGCGACCTCCGAAATAGGCCATCTACTCCGGGGACGCCGC
>JBDSLU010000020.1:0-46632 GCA_039916225.1 Vicinamibacteraceae bacterium | reverse complement strand
TGAGTGCCATCGATCGTGTTTCCGAGGATCCAGCCGCCGGTCATGCAATGCGAGAACATGCCCTTGCGGCAATAGTCGCATTTTCCACAGGCGCTGACGCAGGAGATGAGCACCCGGTCGCCGGTCTTGAAGGCCGTGACCGCGGATCCGACGCTGTCGATGACGCCGACCCCTTCATGGCCGAGAATCCGCCCGGGGGTGGCGCTGGGCACGTCTCCCTTGAGAATGTGCAGGTCGGTGCCGCAGATGGTCGAGGTCGTGATCCGGACGACGGCGTCGGTCGCCGCCTGGATGCCCGGCGTGGGTCGGTCTTCCCACGCTCGCTTGCCCGGCCCGTGGTAGACCAGGGCCTTCATCCGATCCGGCATGGCGATGTCGAGGGGCACCGGGAGAAATGTCGTCGCGGTTGTCATTGTCACATTCTCTGTGCGGTGCGGATCCCTCCGCCCGCGAAGGGCCATCGAGCAGTGACGCTCGTCTCGTTCAGGCAACGGGAGCCGGCGTTGGACGCGGGAGGGTCTGCCGCGCGGCGGCCTTCGGAGTGGCGGGGCTGTTCAACTCGGCGCGGGTCTGCAGCAGCTGCAGGATGTGTCGGCGCCCGACGATACCCACGAACTTGGTCCCGGACATCACCGGCACCTGATTGACGTCTTCTCGCCCCATGAGCGTCAGTGCGTCAATCGCCGGAAGGTCAGCTTGGACCGTACGAAGCTGGTCGAGCGGGCGCATGACGCTGCTCAACGGCGTAGTGGCCCACCGATCACGAGCCACGCCCTTGATCTCGTGAGAGGTGACCAAGCCGACGATTCGGTCGGGGCTGCCCACCACGAAGCAGCGTTGGCCGGTCCGCAGCAGGTGCTCGTCCACAAGGGTCTGCACGCTCGTGTCGGCGTCCACCGTTGTGCAGTCGGTCGACATGATGTCCCGCACGCGGACGCCCCGAAGGTCGGTGACGACCGCCACCTGGGCGTAACTCGCCTGCGCGGCCTGGAGCAGGAACCAGCCGATGAAGGCGATCCAGAGGCCGCCAAACCCCGCGCCCGCGAAGAATCGCATGACCCCAAGCAGGATGAAGACGAATGCGACGCCTTGGCCCACACGCGCCGCGTTCATCGTCGCCCGTTCGGGGTCGCCGCTTCGCGCCCAGAGAACCGCCCGCAAGATCCGGCCTCCGTCGAGCGGAAAGCCGGGAATCAGATTGAATACCGCCAACGAAATGTTTATGTACCCCAACCAGCCCAATACCGCCGTTGAAGGGCCCATCTCGGATTGTGGCGACCAGCCGAGGGATGCCGCTGCCGCGTAACATCCCAGCCCAATCGCGACGCTGGCAACGGGTCCGGCCGCCGCGATCCAGAACTCGGTTTTCGCATCTGGCGCCGGGATCTCCATGGTGGCGACGCCGCCGAGCGCGAACAGCGTGATCGACCGCGCTGGTACACCCCGGGCGCGTGCCATCAGGACGTGGGACAGTTCGTGGACGACGATGGACATGAAGAAGAGCACGGCCGTTACGATCGCCGTGGTCCACACGATGACAGGGCTCCAGCCGGGGTTGGTCGCGCCAAAGTGACCGACCAACGACAGGGTGATCAGGAGCGCGATGATGAACCAGCTGTAGTGGAGTCCGATCTCGACGCTGAACACGCGGCCCAGCGAAATGCTTGGCTTCATGAGGCCCCTCAAGTGGTGAGGCCCCCGCTGGCCTCTCACTCGACTCTAGCCGCCTCGGCGTGCCCTACCTGTTCCAAAGCGGACACGTCGCCGACACTGGGGCATCGTTCGAGCGCCGGCTTCGGGTGACGGCCGATCAGTCGCGCAAGACGCCGCCTACATGCGGTCCGGCGGACCGAGCACCGGGGTCGTGAGCCGGACGCGAATCAGGTAGCCGTCGTGGTTCGGGTGAATGCGATCGGCGACCCAGATGTCCTCGCGCGGCTGACCGTCGGCGGTCAGCATGGCGTCCCACAGGTCGATGAAGGAGAGCCCCTTCTCGGTCGCGACCCACCGCTTGACCAGGGCGTTGGCAGCCTTGCGCTGTTCGCGCTGCTCCCACCGGCCCGGCCCCGGCGTCACGCTCGACCAGGCGATCGGAACACCCGGCAGGCCGGCGCGGATCCTGGCGACCAGCGTCTTCGTGTCGGCCAGGAGCTGCTCCGGCGTTTTGCCGCGCGAGATGTCGTTGCCGCCGACGTGCAGGACCACCATCCGCGGCCGATAGCGGATCACCAGCCGGTCGACGTACTGGATCACGTCGTCGGTCCGGAAGGAATCGATGCCGCGGTTGATGACCGTGTAGCCGGGCAGGTCTTCCTTGAACGTCTTCCAGCGATCGAACTGCGAATCGCCGGCCAGGAGGATGGCGCCGGTCGGCGGCGGCGTGGCCTTGTCGGCGGTCTCATAGGCTTCGACCCGCTGGGCGAAGCGCGTGGCCAGATCGACCGGCGGCTGTTGCTGCGCGGCGGCCGGACCGGCCAGGGCCAGACCCAGCCCGAGAGCCAGGAACCCGCCGGCCGGAAGCCCGGCGGAGCGCCGCGTCGCAGGCGTCGGACCGGAACCGCAGATAATGGCAGGCACGATGTCGAAGGGTCCTTTGGTGGTCACGCTGTTCCTTACGATTGCCGCGGGCGGAGCGCTGCTTCGCGGCCAGGGCCCCGGTGGCCGCGGAGGTTCCCCGGTCGACGCCAACGGCGAGTGCCCAGCCGGCATGACCGAAGTCCGGCCCGGCAACTGCCAGGCGCCGTCGCAGCCGCCACCGAGCATCCTCGACTACCGACCGAAGTCGACGCTCGTCACCGGCGAGCACCTGGTGCCGAAGGCGAAGTTCCCGGTCATCGATATCCACGGCCACCCCGGCAACCTGTCGACGGCGGAGGGGATCACCCGCGTCGTCACGGCCATGGACACGCTCAACATCACGGTGCTGGTCAGCGCCGACAACCTCTCCGGGACGCGCCTCAAGGCGACCCTGGATGCCATCGCTGCCAGCCCGCACAAGGATCGCTTCCGTGTCCTCTGCGGCATCGACTTCGGCCAGGTCGGTCCAGGCTGGGCCGAGCGGGCGGTCAAGCAGCTCGAGACAGACATCGCCGCTGGCGCGGTCGGCGTCGGCGAGATCTCCAAGGCCTTCGGGCTGAACATCCAGAAGGCGGACGGGTCGCGACTGAAGATCGATGACCCCGAGCTCGATCCGATCTGGCAGGCGGCGGCGCGGCTCGACATCCCGGTGTTCATCCATACCGCCGAGCCGCAGGCCTTCTTCTCGCCGCACGACCTCCACAACGAGCGCTGGCTGGAGCTGGCGCTGTTCCCGGGTCGCGCCGCCACCGACACGCACGGCGTGACGTTCGAGGAACTGGTCGCCGAGCGCAACCGGATGTTCGCGCGCAACCCCAAGACGCGGTTCATCGCCGCGCACTTCGGCTGGCACGCCAACGACCTGGCCAAGGCGTCGGCGATGATGGACGCCTACCCGAACGTCGTCACCGAGGTCGGGGCGATCCTCTACGACATCGGCCGCCAGCCGCGCGCGGCGCACGATTTCTTCCTCAAGTATCAGGACCGCATCCTGTTCGGGAAGGACTCGTTCCAGCCGGCCGAATATCCGTACTACTGGCGGGTGTTCGAGACCAAGGACGAATACTTCGACTACTACCGCGACTACCACGCCTTCTGGAAGCTGTACGGCATCGACCTGCCGGACACGGTGCTGAAGAAGGTCTATCGCGACAACGCGCTGCGGGTGGTCAAGGGCCTACCGAAGTAGACATGGACCAGCCCCGACGGTGCTACGCTGCCGACGTGGACCCGTCGCGCAGGATTGAACGCACGCTGGCAGTCTTTGCCTCGCCTGAGGAAGCGGAGGCGGCAACCCGCCGGGGTTATCGCGAGATGACCCCGAACGAGCGCGTCTCGCTGACCGTCGAGCTGCAGCGGCGCTATTATCAGCGCCGTGACCCTGGCGGACGACTTCAGAGAATTCTTACGGTGCTTGATCGCGCGTGAGGTCCGCTTCCTGATCGTCGGCGGACACGCGGTCAGTTTCCACGGCTACCCGCGCTTTACGCACGACGTGGACGTTGTGGTCCTGCCGGAACAGGCCAATGTCGAGGCGCTCCTTGCGGCCCTGCTGGACTTCGGCTTCGGATCGGTGTCGCTGCAGGTGGCGGACTTCCTGCAGCCAACGACCGTCGTCCTCGGACGCCCGCCGGCCCAGATCGACATCATGACGTTCATCAAGGGTGTCGATCTCGGTGACGCCTGGACCCGCCGCGAAGTTGGAGCACTCGACGGCGTCGAGGTGGCCTTCATCTCGCGGCAGGATCTGCTCGCCAACAAACGCGCAGTCGGCCGTCCTGAGGATCTGGCGGACATCGCACGCTTATCTGACCCTTCGTCCTGAACGCGGGGAAGGTCATGGCCTCGCGCTACTCGGCGCGGAGCACGCGCATCGGATCGACGCGGCTGGCGCGGAGGGCCGGCATGGCGCAGGCGGCGGCGACAAGCACGGCCATCGAGCCCACCGTCGCGACGAGCACGAGCGGATCGTTGGGTGCGGTCTCGAACAGCATCGACTCCAGCACGTCGCCCAGCAGCAGGGCGGCGCCGAGGCCGAGCGCCCCGGCCCACGCGGCGATGCGGAGGCTGCGACCGAGCACGAGCCGCACCAAGCTGCCCGGGGTCGAGCCGAGCGCCATGCGGACGCCCAGTTCGCGCTGGCGCCGCGTCACCCAATAGGTGGTTGTCCCGTAGACGCCGACGACGGCCAGCAGTGACGCAACGATCGCAAACGCCCAAGCCAGGCGCAGCTGGAAGCGCGGCCGTGCCACCGACTCGGACAGCCGCTGCTCCATCGTCGACACGTCCAGGATCGGCAGGAGGGGATCGAGGGTCTTCAGCTCGCTGCGCAGACGACGGGCAATCGGCGCGGCGTCGCTGGTCGTGGCGATCGTGAACGACACGAACGCGAAACGCATCGTGGCAGGCCAGGCGGAGTAGATCTCCATGTCCTCGCCCATGGTGTCGCGCGGCCCGTTCACCTTGACGTCACCGGCGACACCCACGACGGTGCGCCACGGCTGATCCGCGTCGTACCGGAAGCGCCGGCCAATCGGCGACGCGTCGCCCCAGACGCGCCGCGCCAACACGGTGTTGATGATGACCGCCTCGTCGCCGTCCGCCGCCGTGAACGTCCGGCCGGCGACCAGCGGCACGCCGAGCGTCGCGAAGTAGTCGGGCGCGATCGTCAGTTCGGGCAGCTCCAGACCGGAGATGCGCGGCGGCAGCAACCCCTCGGCTTGGGGGTGAACGTCCATGTGCAAGCTACCGCTCTGCGGCGGCACACCCACGGAGAAGGTCACCGCTCGCACACCCGGCACGGCCTCCATGCGGCGCTCCAGCTCCTGGATCACCCAGGTGGCAGGGCCGCCCACGTGGTAGCGCTCCGGCGGGAACTGAATCTCGGCAACCACGCGGCCGGCGACCTCGAACCCGGGCGGCACCGACACGAGGCGCGCGAAGCTTCGGAGGAGCAGCCCCGAGGTGACGAGCAGCATGAGCACGAGCGCCAGCTGCGTCACCATCATCCACCGATGCCAGCGTTCGTGGGCATCACCGGCGATGCCGGGCGCCCGCCCCTTCAGCGCGTCGATCATGTCGAGGCGCCCCACGCGAAGTACGGGCAGCAGGCCGACGATCAGGCAGGTCGCGCCGGCCAGGCCGGCCGCGAAGCCGAACGCGCGCCAGTCGAGGCCGGCGACCGTGGCCGACAACATCTGCATGTAGTCGGGTACCGACGCCAGGATCGTCGACAGGAGGGCCTGCGCCAGGACGCCGCCGGCCAACGCCCCGAGCACGGCCACCGCCGCGCTCTCGACCAGCAGCGCGCCGATGATCCTGACGCGGCTGGCCCCGAGCGCGCTCATCAGCGCGAATTCGGCTTCACGGGCCGTGGCCCGCGCCAGCATCAGGTGAGCGACGTTGACGCACGCGATGACGAACACCAGCAGCACCGCCCCGAGCAGCACCGACAGCTCGGTGCGATGACGCGCCGCGAATCGCTGGTGCATCGTGTTGTTCGTGACCAGCGTCTGTCCCGCCGCCAGCGATCCGGCGCGCCGCAGCGATGCCGACACCGCCCGCAGCACCTCGGCGGCCGCGTCGGGCGTGACGCCAGGGCGCAGCACCGCGACGAGCATGCCGCGTCGCACGGCGTGTTGTCCGCGTGGGTTCGCTGAGAGCGGCTGCCAGATGGCGGCGGTGCGCTCCGGGTAGGCGAAGCGAGCCGGCAGCACGCCGACGATCTGGTGGGCGACGCCTTCGATGCCGATGCGGCGACCGACGATGTCGGTGGCGCTACCGTAGCGGGTGCGCCAGAGGCGTTCGCTGATGATGACGACGCGATCCTGCCGATCGGCCTCCTCCGCCGTGAACAGCCGGCCGAGGAGCGGCGTCGCGCCCAATAGCTGGAAGAAGCCCGGCGACAGGCTCGGCGTCGCGACCATCTCGGGATCGCCGTCGGTCAGCGTCGCCGCGCCCATCCCGAAGCGCTCGACCGCGAGGAAAGTGCCTGTCTGGGCGCGGATGGCGTCGATCTGGGTCGCCTTCAGGAAGGGGGTCCGGCTGTCCGGCCCCGACTCGATGGACAGCTCGCGCAGCCGATCGCCGTTGGCGTAGGGCAGCGGGTTCAGCAGCATCGCGTCGACGACCGCGAACATCGCGGTGGCGCCACCGATCCCGAGAGCCAGCGTCAGCACGACCAGGACTAGCACACCAGGGCTGCGGCGCACACCCCGCCACGCGTAAGCTATCGGACCTGACGGCATCGACGTCCTCCCTGGAATCACCAGACCCGGCGCGACGTCACTGCAAGAGCGGGTCCCGCGAGCGGTCAGCGCCGACGGCGATTTTCACTCGAAACACCCCTCGGCGGACGTCGCCCATCTCGTTCACCTGTCCGGTTGCGGGACGCTCGGTCTCGAATGCGGGCGACGCCGGCCCCGCACTGCTAGACTGCCGTCCGTGGCCTGGACCCGGTGGACGACCAGCTCGCGCTTCATGCGGGCGCTGCCGCTCCGGTCACAGCTGCTGTTCTTCGCCGGCACCTTCTTCGTCTTCCTGCCGACCGGCCTCCTGACCGACGTCGCCAAACTGGGCGCCACGCCGGTCGGGCGTCTGGTCCTGTCCAGCATCATCGCCGGCAGCACCGCCGTCGCCTACACCGCGGTCGCCCGCTTCGGCGCCGGCTGGATGGCAGTACTGGCGCCCTTCCATTTCTTCGGCGTCGCGGGACTGGACCGCTGGCGCACGGCCGGCAGCTCGACGATCAGTCGCTGCTGTTGGTCCGGGTCCTGTAGACGACTCCCGCGTCCAGCCGTTATCGAACGCGAAGCGACGCTCATGGGATTCTAGGCTAGGCGGGATGTTTTCTCAGCCACACCTCGGCAGCTGTGGATGCCTGACCCTCGTGACTAACATGGCTGACCAGCAACGAATCTTAGTGACGGGCGCCACCGGAAAAGTGGGCCAGACGGTGATCGAGCGGCTGCTGTCGGACCTCCGATTCGACGCCTTCGTCGTTCGGGCGCTTTGCCACAACCGCACGCTGGAACCGCGCGCGCGGCTGGAGGTGGTGTCGGGATCAATCGAGCACCGTCAGGACGTCAACAGGGCGGTCGCCGGCGTGACGCACGTCCTGCACCTGGCCACCAGTAAGGAAACTCCCGAGTCAATCATGGACGTGGCGGTGAAGGGGATGTTCTGGTTGCTCGAGGAATGCCGGAACAGCCCCTCCTTCCAGCAGTTCCTGCTGATCGGCGGCGACGCCGGAATGGGTCATTTCTTCTACCCGCACCCAGTTCCCGTCACCGAATCACAGAAACACAGCGCCTATCCCAGTTGTTACGCACTGTCCAAGGTCCTGGAAGAGGTCATGCTGGAGCAGTACTACATCCAGTACAACCTGAACGGCTGCTGTCTGCGAGCGCCGTGGATCATGGAGAAGGACGACTTCAAGCACCAGCTTTCGTTCGGCGATGATGTTTTCGGCGGGCCGCGGTGGAAAGAATTGGTCGGCCCGGAGAAGGCCGCCGCCTACATAAAGGCACAAACCGTCCCGGTCATGGTGGATCCCGACGGACGGCCCGTGAAGCGTAACTTCGTCCACGTGGACGACCTCATAGATGCGGTGCTTGCGGCGGTGGATGCTCCTGCCGCGCGTCAGCAGACCTTCAACATCTGCATGGACGAGCCGGTCGATTACGGAGCCCTGGCCGCCTATCTGGCGGAATCGCGCGGGCTGCCCAGCGTCGTCATCCCCACCCCTTATCGGTCGACCTGGCTGGACAATACCAAGGCCAAATTTCTTCTGGGGTGGCGTCCCCGCTATGACTTGCGCAAGCTTACGGACGCGGCGTTTGACTACCGCCGCGCTCCCGAAGATCCCCGCGTTGTCTGGTATCCCGGCTGATGTGGAGCGCAGGTCCGCGCAAACCGCGTAGTGGTAATTTCATCCCGGGATGGAACGCATTCCCGGGATGAAAACAGACCGTCAGGGGAGCGGCTTGACCATGATGTTCTTGAAGTGCACGGTGCTCTTCGGGTCGTGCCCCTGCAGTGCGAACGTCCCGCTCGACAGCAGGCGCGCCGCCATGTCCGTCGGACGGCTGGCGCCATCGGGCTCGGTGTAGTCGACCAGCTTCTTGCCGTTGACCATCGTCGTCACGCGCTTTCCTTGCACGACGATCTGCATGGTGAACCACTCGCCGTCCTTGGCCGGCGCCTCGAAGACGTCCTGGACCGAATAGAGTCCGGCGGTCCGCTTCGGATCGGTGTGCGAGTTGTTGACCTGGACCTCGTAGCCCTTCGACGGCCAGCCGCCCTCCTGGTAGGCGGTGTGGAAATAGATCCCCGAGTTCGAGCCGGCCGTCGTCATCACGTCGGCCTTGAACTCGAAGTTCTTGAACGTGTGGCCCTGGACCGGCCCGACGTAGAAGAGATGAGCGCGCGGCCCGTTGACGACGATGGCCCCGTCCTTGACGCTGAAGGTCGCGGCGTTCTCACCGACCTTCCAGCCATCCAGGCTCTTGCCGTCGAAGAGAGGGACCCAGCCAGCGTCCTGCTGCGCGGGCAGCGTGGCGCCGGCAAGCGTGACGAGCGCGGCAATGGAAAGCGTTTTCAGATATCGCATACGGCCTTGGGTTTTGGGCGTTGGACGTTGATTGGGACTTGGAAGTTGGAAGTTGGGCCTTGTCGCCGAAGCCGCTTACCGCATGGAGGCCAGGAACTCGACCAGATCCCGCACCTCGCGCGGCTTGAGGATCAGGCCGAGCGGCGGCATCGCCGACACCGGATCCGTGCGCGACGCGATGTCGGCCTTGGCGATCTTGCGCTCGGCCGGCGGCGTCCCCGTGAGCAGCACCACCTCGGTGTCGCTCTCGCTGCGCAGCGTGCCGTCGGCGTTGTCGCCGTTCTTCAAGGTGATCGACACGACGCCGTAGCCGGGAGCGATGCGCGCGTTCGGCGTCAGCAGCGCCTCGACGATCTGCGGGCGGGTCAGCGTCGAGCCGATCCGCGTCAGCTCCGGGCCGACGTCGCTGCCGCGACCGCGGATGGTGTGGCAGCGCGTGCACTCGGCGGCCGGGTTGTCCGTGACCACCCGCTGACCGGCGCGGAAGTCGCCGCCCTTGCTGAGAGCCTCGGCGAAGGCCTGCACCAGCGTGTCGGCCCGCTTGGCCGTGCGATAGGTCTCGAGCCCCTTGGCCAGCGGCTCCGACCCGTCGGTCTGCACGGCCTCGAGCAAGTCGACCTGAATTTCCGCCGGCAGCGTGCCCGCGTTCAACTGGTCGACGTGACCTTGCAGCGCCTGCCGCGACTCGGGCGACTTCAGCCCACCCAGCACCTCGATGACGCCCTGCTTCTCGGCCGTCGATCCCTTGGCGAACAGCGCCGCCAGCTGCTGTGTCTTCGCCGCCGCCGAGAGCGGCAGCGTCGGCAGGATCGTGATGGCGGCGCGGCGCACCGCCGGCGAGGCGTCGGCGAAGGCGATCTGCATCAACTCCTCGGGGCTGCCGCCCTTGCTCAGGCGCAGCGCCTCGAGCGCGGCCAGCCGCACCTGCTGCGACGCGTCGCTCTTCAGCATCGCCATCAGCTGCGGCGCGGCGCCGGTGCTGCCGCTGCGGCCAGCGGCCTCGGCGAAGGCGATCTTCAGGTTGGCGGCGGCGTCGGCCGGCATCGCCGCGATCAGCCGCTCGATGGCGGTCCGCGCCGCCGCGCCGTCCCGCGCCGTGGTCGAGGCCGGCTGCGCCGCGAACGGCGTCAGGTAGAACCCGTCGACGCGATCGAGCGGCGACGGTGCCGCCCACACGCCGAGGATGGCGATCGCCTCGACCCGCAGCGGCTCTGGCCGCTTGGCGTCGCCGGCGAACGCCGCCACCCGATCGACCGCCTCGCGCGAGCCGACGCGCAGGTTGGCGTTCAGGGCGCGGCGCAGGTAGGGCTCGCCGGTCTGGGCCGTGTCGGTCAGGGAGGCGGCCAGGGCCGGCACGCCGCCGACGATCGATCCGTCGTCGTTGATGGCGCGCGCCGCGTCGGTCGCGATCGCCGGATCGGCGTCCTTGAGGAAGCGGGCGGCACCGGCGTTCTTCATGCGGCCGAGGGCGACGACCGCGGCCGACCGCACCGCCTTCGAGGTGTGCGTCGCCAGCGCCTCGAGCGCCTTGGCGTCGTTGATCGACGCCAGGGCGATGGCCGCCACGTGCTGGATGTACAGGTCGTGCCCGTCGTTGTCGGCGAGCATGTCGACGATGGCCCCGCCGCCCGGCTTGTAGGCGGTGCGGGCGATGGCTTCGGCGGCGAAGTAGCGGGCCCGCGGCGTCGTGTCCATCAGGAGCGGCAACACCTTGGGGACCAGCGCTGCGACCTTGACGTCGCCGATCATCCGCGCCGCCTGGGCCCGAATCTCGCCGTCCGGGTCGGTCAGGAACTCCCCGAACACGCCGCCCTTCGACGCGTCCTTGCGGGCCAGCTGCGCCAGGCCCCACATGGCGTGCAGGCGGGCCAGGCCGCCGGTCTTGTTGCGGGCGGCGGTGAGCAGCGCGGCGCTGTCACCGCGCCGCACCAGGTCGAACTGCGCCTTCTGCCGGATGCGCATGTCCGCGTGCGACAGGAGCTGCGCGATCTCCGGCGTCGCGCCCTTGGTGAAGTCATCGCGCAGCAGGGCCAGGACGTCCTTGCGGACGGCGCTGTTGGCCGTCTCCGGCGTATCGAGCTTCCAGATGCGCCCCTTGTTCTTCGAGTCCCAGCCCGTGATCCAGTCGGTGACGTAGAGCGCGCCATCCGGGCCGAAGCGCACGCCGACGGCGAGGATGCCCTTGAGAAAGGTCTGCTCGGGCCCCATGGTGAAGCCGGCGCCGTTCTCTTCGAGCTTGAAGGCATAGATGCGGGCCGTCGACGCGGAGCCGACGAAGCTGGTGACGAAGAAGTGGTTCTTCCACGCGTCCGAGAGCGCCGTGCCCGGGTTGTAGGCCATGCCCGAGGGGCCGGCGTGCCAGTTGGCGATCGGCGCCAGCGTGTGCGACGTGCGGCCGTCGAAGCGGGGCTTGAACATACCCTCGTCGATCCACACGTTGTACTTGTTGTTCTTCGGATCGGTGTACTTGCCGTACTGCCAGGTCGAGCGCCAGCCGGTCTCCGAGCCCCACGGCAGGTAGACGACGCGCTCGGCTTCGCTCGGGTAGTCGCCGTCGTTGTCGACGCTGATCAGGTTGCCGTGCTCGTCGAAGGAGAACTCCTGCAGGTTGCGGATGCCGGAGGCGAACACCTCGAAGTTCGAGCCATCCGGATCGGAGCGCATCACGGCGCCACGGTTCGGATAGGCCCAGGTCTTGCCGCTGCGATCGGTGACGTTGAGGCCGATGTCGCCGACTTCCCAGTAGAGCCGTCCATCAGGACCGGTGAGGACGCCCGACGTCCCGTGGCCGCCAAAGGCCGGGTGGATGTTCATGCCCTCGGCGATGGTGCTGCGTTGGCTGAAGGTGCCGTCCCCCTTGGCATCGTGCAGGCGGTAGATGCCCGGCGGCACCACCACCACCAGGTCCTTGTCGTCCATCAGGACGCCGCCGATCGTGTCCCAGGTCGGATCGTCGTTGAACCCTTCGTAGACGATCTGCGACTTGTCGGCGATGCCGTCGCCGTCGGTATCGGTGACGCGAAAGACGCGTTCCTTGAACTCGGTCAGGTCACGGATGTCCTTGCTGCCATCGCCGTTGGCATCGGGGATCCAGCCGTTCTTGGCGCTGTTGGCCGGCGACATCACGTCGGTGTAAAAGCGGCGCAGATCTGCCACCGTCTTCATCGTGTGCGCGGTGGTCATCCAGTCGGTATGCCCGCGGATGTCGAGCGGCAGGTTGTTGCGCTGGGTCCCGGCCACGTAAATGGTGCCGTCCGGAGTGACCTCGATGGCGACCGGATCGGCAATCAGGCCGTCGGGGGCCCAGACCTTGAGCTCGACGCCGGCCGGCATCTCGACCTGCACGGCGGCGCGTTCGGCGTCTGCCAGTTTGGCCGCGTCGCTCTTGTCGAGGGTGACCAGCGCCGGCCGCGGCGGCGCCGGCGCCTGCTGACCGCTCAGAAAGGCGCCGGACGCGAAGGTGCCGGCGAGACAGAAGACCGTGAACAACAGGGGGCGTTGACGCATCTGTGGCCTGTATCAGTGATGTCTGGAGTGGATCAGTGGGGGTCCACGGCCGGCTTGGTGGGTCCGGCTGGACCGAGCTTGCTGGCGATGCGGGTCGCCTCTTCGATCGCGCGCGCGAGCACCGATCGGATCTTGCCGTCCTCGAGCATCAGCAGGCCGCCGATGGTGCAGCCGGCCGGCGTGGTGACGTCGTCGCGCAGCGCCGCGGGATGGCGCCCCGACGTCTGCACCATGCGGGCCGCGCCGAGCGTCGTCTGCGCGACCAGGGCCAGCGCCAGATCGCGCGGCAGGCCGACGCGGACGCCGGCGTCGGCCATCGCCTCCATGATCAGGTAGTGATAGGCCGGGCCGCTGCCCGACAGCGCGGTGATGGCGTTGAAGTGCTTCTCGTCGGTCTCGACGGCGCGCCCGACGCACTCGAAGATCCGCCGCGCCTGCTCGACATGGGTCGGCGTGGCGCGGGGGCCGCGGCAGATGGCGGTCATGCCCTCGCCGACCACGCACGGCGTGTTGGGCATCGCCCGGACGATCGGGTTGGCGGTGCCGAGCATGCTCGAGAGCTGCGTCGAGTCGACACCGGCGGCGATCGAGACGATCAGCGCATCCGGGCGCAGCCCCGCCTCGGCCAGCGCGGCGAGGGCGACCGGAGCCTGCGCCGGCTTGACGCACAGCACGACGACGCCGGCCGACGACAGGCGAGCCCGCACGTCGGGGTCGACCGGCACGCCGAGGTCGGCGGCGACGTCGCGGCAGGTGTCGGCGGAGCGCGACGTGCCCCACACGCGCTCGGGCGCGAGGGCCCGCGCGGTCAGCAGGCCCTTCAGGATCGTGCAGCCCATCACGCCCATGCCGACGACGCCGAGGGTATCGCCCTCGGCGAGCAGCGGGATCGGATGGGGTCGGGTGGTGGCGTGCGTCGCGGGCCCGACTGACATCGTTTTTTCCATGCTATGCGATCTGGCCTTGGAGTCCCGGAGATCTCGCCTCAGGGCGCATCGTCGAAGCAGATGGCGCTGACCGCCAGGCCTCGGGGCGACGCCGGTCCGTCGACGATCAGGCTGAGCTCGGCGGACGCGCGGCCGAGGGCGACGCTGGCGGTCGGCGGCAGCGTCCAGGCATAGCGCTGCCAGCCTCCCCGGAGCGGTTGCGCTGGCAGGGTTTCGCCGTTGATCCGGATGCCGAGCCCTGCCGCGCCGGTGCCGTCGGGCCGGAAGGCATCCACCGTCACCGTGCGCCACGGCGTCGATGGCGGCAGCAGCAGGCGCGCTTCGCGGTCGGCCATCCAGCGATAGGATCCGGCGTCGTCCGTTTCGACGGCCGACCACCCGGCGCCGATGAGCCGCTCCTGGTCATCCCGCGTCATCCGGATGACCGCGGATCGACGATCAGGCCCGCGGAGCAGCCCGGCGGTATCGACGCTTCGCACCGATCCTCCCTCGGAGCCGGCGGACACGAGGCGGGCGGCGGCTCGCCGGGGCAGGCCGCCGAAGGTCAGGAACACCGAGACCGGCGTGCCCTCCGTGGCGGCGGCCACGACGCGAGCCGTGTACGAGACGCGGTCGGGCAAGGCGACGGACACCGCGGCAGGGCGCGGCGGACCATCGGCATCGGGTTCGACGCCGGGCGGCGCCTCGAACGCCGACAGGTCGACCGGGCCCCGGCCGACGTGCTCGAGCACTCTCGGGCTGAGCCTGGCGTCGTCGCTCGCATAGAGTTCGAGCCGCGCTCCCACCGGGATGCGCACGACGATGCTGCCGCTTCCCACCGACGGCGTGACATCGACCCAGGCGTTCGGGGCCAAAAGCTGGCCGTCTGCGGCTCCGATGAGCGGATAGGCCGAGAAGGGACCGGCCGGGACCGGCACGAGATAGCCATCCTCGGCCTGGAGCGCGGCGACGCGGAGCAGCATGCCGTCGGGGGCCCACACGGCGAGCGCGACGCCGGTGGCCGTCCGCAGCAGATCGCGCCCACCCAGGCGGATCGCCGCCGAGCCGGCCTCCGCCACGATGTCGAGCTCGCTGCGTCCGTGGCCCCACACGCCGTCGCCGGCCGGCAGGGCGAGGCGGGCGCCTCCGGTATGGTCGACGAGGCGCGCCGGGGTCGAATCGCCGACCACGCCGACGAGCGCGAAGTCGCCGCCGCCGGCCGGAACGCCGGTCCCAAGGCGTCGCCGCGCCGGTTCGACGGTCGGCGCGAAGCGGGCGGCGTGCTCGGCCGGAACCGCCAGCGCCACCACGGCGCCGCGCGGCAGGCGTGCGATCAGGTCGGCAACCGGCCCGTCGAGCAGCGCCACCGGCGTCGCCGAGAAGTCCAGTCCCTCGAAGCGGAGACGATCGACAGCGGGCGCAAAGGCGACGACGTGGGCCTCCGCGACGAGGAGCGCCCGCAACGCCGCCGGATCGCGCGGCCCGATCGCGATCGCGCGGGCGCCGGGCCGATCGTGCCCGCGCCGTTCGTACTGCAGCATGCGATCGGCGATGAAGTCGCCGGACACGATCGCCGAGCGCGGCGGCAGCACGTCGAACAGCCGCTGCACCTGGAGGGCGTCCTGCCGGTCGCCGCTGCGATCGACGCGGCCGGCGTGTTGCCAGGTCAGCCAGATTGGCAGCGACAGCGCGGCGAGGCAGAACAGCGCCTGCACCCCGTCGACCGCCGGCGCCGGCAGGAGTCGAGCCGCGAGGCGACAGGCCTGTTCGCCTCCGGCCGCGGCGAACAGCCACAGGCAGAGGATCGCCGGAATCACGAAGACCGGCACGTCCGGCACGGCGTAGCCAGCCGCGAACGCGGTGACCACGGCTCCGCCGCTGATCATGAGCAGGGCGTCGCCCGGCCGCCGCCGCAGCAGCGAGAGCGCGCCAATGGCCGCGAAGGCGAGCCCGATCACGGTCACGTCGGCGACGAAGACCCGATCCCAGAGCAGCGGCGCCTGCGCGGCGACCTGCTCGCGCCAGCCGGCGCTGACGATCCGATCCTGGAACTGTCGCCCGAGCACGACCTGCGCCAGCTCGCCGAGGGTGGTCGCTCGCGACTCGACATAGGCCTCCGGATCGCGCGAGCGGACGAGGATCAGCGCGTACGGCAGCAGGCCCAGGGCCAGGATCGCGGCGGAGGTCGCCCAGGTACGGAGGCGGAACACGAAACGTCGATCGACGAGCAGTGCCTGCAAGGCCAGGCCCGGCGCGAAGGCGAGGATGGTCGTGTGGTGCCCGAGCCCGGCGGCAAGGCAGCCGAGCGCGGCGTAGAAGTGCACCGGCTGCCGCGACCGGCTCCACGTGAACGCGGCGACGAGCAGGCCGCCGACCAGCGCGGCGTGCAACGTGTAGACCTCGGCGATCACCGCCTGCGACCAGAACGTCGCGCCGGCCGCGAAGCCCAGCGCGGCCGCGGCGCCGACGATGGGCCGGGCCTCCAGCCGGCGTGCCCCCAGATAGACCAGGCCCGTGGCGACCGCCCCCATCACCGCCGAGAACACGTTGATGCGCCAGGCGAGCTCGCCGATGGGCATCTGCGCGATCGGCCAGGTCAGGAGCGTATAGAGCGGATAGCCGGGATTGTGGGCGACGCCGAGGGCACGGCCGATGAACTGGAACATCGGCGAGTCGAGGTCGGAGGTCAGCCCCGGCGCCAGCGTGCGCAGGTAGGCCGCCAGCGCGATGCCCCCGCAGGCGCAGGCGACCGCGACGTCGCTCCGGTCGATGGCCCGGTCGTGGACGGCGGGCGCCGGCTCGCTTGCCATCGGATCGAGGGTCAGCGCGGGGCGCCCGCCGGATCGCCGGAGCGGGCCTGCAGCGCCTGCTTCTCGGCCGGCGACACCATCCACCCGTCGTGGTCGGCGTAGGGGATCGGCCCGTCGGCCCGGGTCGGTGACGACGCTTCGGCGCGCGACGTCCGCCAGCGCCACGCGGTGGCTGCGGTGGCCACGAGCAGCGTCGATCCGCCGAGGCCGAAGAGCGCGCGCCGCGACAGCCGGGAGGAGGACGTCGTCACGTGGAGGCCTTTCCGGCCAGCCGATCGGCCAGCCGCAGCGCCAGCGCGACGATCGTGAGCGTCGGGTTGGCATAGCCGCCGCTCGGGAACACCGACGATCCAGCGACGAAGAGGTTGGCGTAGCCGTGGACCCGGCAATCGCCGTCGACGACGGACGTCGACGCCTCCGCACCCATCCGCGTCGTCCCGAGCGTGTGACCCTGGCCGTCGACCCGCATGTAGATGCGATCGTTGTTCAGGCGGACACGGCCGCGATCGAGCCGCAGCAGCGTCTCGCCGAGGGCGCGCAGCGTCTCCTCGGCGTTGCGGAAGTCGCCGGCATCGAGCACGCACCGCGCCGCCAGCCGGGGCAGGCCGAAGGCATCGCGCTCGGCGGTCGGCACCACGCGATTGTGCTCGACCGGCCGCATCTCGCCGCGGATGGTGATCTCGTAGTGGAAAAACGGCCGGCCGCGCGCCGCAGCGAGAAACCGCGCCATCTCGTGGTCGGGCGTCTTGCGCGAGCACTGCAGACCGGCGCCGAGCAGGCCGCGCTCCACCGCCAAGCCGGGCTCCGCCACCAGGACGTGCATGCCCGAGCCCCGATTGTCGGCTGGCCACAACCGATCGAGCTCGGCGTCGGTGACCACTTCACCGGCGAGGGTGAACTGCGGGTGCTCCATCAGGTAGCGGCCGACCAGGCCGCTCTCGTTGCCGACGCTGCTGGCTCCGTCGTCGCGCGGCAGCATCAGCAGTTGCGCGTTGCCGAGGCCGCCGGCGGCGATGACGACCGGCTGCGCCGGCGTCACCTCGAGGCGGCGGTTGCCGCCGCCGTCCGGGCGGGCCAGCGTCAGCGCCGTCAGCGCCGTCCGTCCGGCGGTGGCGTCGAGCGCGACCACCGGATGATCGAGCAGCACGTCGATCTGCGTCGACGACCGGAGCGCCGGCCCGAACTTCTCGGCGAACCGGGTCGGCGGCATCGTCGGCACCGGCCGGTAGACGAACCCGGGGACGAACGGCACCTCGTAGCCGAGGAATCGCGCGTCGTGATCGAGGATCGGGGCGGCCCGGCGCCAGTACGGGGCCATCGCCTCGTAGGCGACCGGCCAGCGGATCCCGATCGCCGGATTGTCGAAATCGATGGGCCGGGGAATCGGGCACCAGCCGGTCCACGCCTGCGAGGTGCCGCCGAGGCCACGGATCCAGTGCTGGTTCCAATAGCCGCCGGAGAAGTGCCCGTAGCCGACGCTGTGCGCGCCCGCCGCAGCCTGCGCGCCGCCCGATTCGATGACCAGGACACGGCGCCGCGACTCGGCGAGGGCCATCGCGCACGACAGGCCGGCCGGGCCGGCGCCGACGATGACGGCGTCGTAGCGGGAAGCGGTCGGTAGATCGTCGAGAAGCATGCCCGTCCGCGCATGTTACGTCGAGCCGAGCCTTACTGTTGCGCTCGAAGCTCATCTATATGACGCAGGTGGCGGCGTCTCGATCCGTTGGCTGTCCGAACTTTGTCGGCGCGGGTGGAACCGGCCGGCGCCCACCGTCGTCTCAGCTCTTGACGTTCACATCTTGACGATCAAGAGTAACACCATGACCGACGACGCACCATCCACCGACGTCATCCAAGGCACCATGGACATGCTGATCCTGAAGGCCTTGAGCCTCGAACCGATGCACGGCTTCGGCATCGCCCGCC
This sequence comes from Vicinamibacteraceae bacterium, assembly GCA_039916225.1. Lineage (GTDB taxonomy): Bacteria > Acidobacteriota > Vicinamibacteria > Vicinamibacterales > Vicinamibacteraceae > JBDSLU01. Next base: position 28,276 of record JBDSLU010000020.1, on the reverse strand, counting down.
GCATCGAGCAGACCTCGCGCGGCGTCTTCAAGGTCAACCCGGGCTCGCTGCTGATCGCGTTCCAGCGGCTCGAGCGCGACGGCCTGGTCGACGCCGCCTGGCAGCAGACGGAGAGTGGCCGCCGGGCCAAGGTCTACTCACTGACCCGGGGCGGCCGCAAGCGCCTGGATGACGAGACGGCGCAGTGGACCCGGCGCGCGGCGGCGGTGGCTCGCCTGCTGAAGGCGGACGCGTGATCGCGTTCTGGCGCCACCTGACGCACGGCCTGCGGGTGCTGACCCGGCGCGCCGCCGCCGATCGCGACATCGACGAGGAGATGCGGCATTGGATCGACGAGGCGGCGGCGCAGCACGTCGCACGGGGCCTGACGCCCGCGGCGGCGCGACGCGCGGCGATGGCCGAGATCGGGCCGCCCACGCTGGTCCGCGAGCGCGTCCGCGATCACGGCTGGGAGCAGTGGGTGGCCTCGTGGCTGCAGGATCTGCGGCTGGCCGGACGCACGCTGCGACAGACGCCGCTCTTCACGACGATCGTGATTCTGGTCGTCGCCCTCGGCAGCGGCGCGGTCACGACCGTGTTCAGCGCCATGAACGCGATCCTGCTGCGACCGCTGCCCGGCATCGCCGATCCAGCGACGCTGATCGCCATCCAGCCGGCTCGCCGCGACGGCGGCACCGCCGAGCAGATCGGGTGGCCGCGCTTTCTCCACTTGCGCGATCACGCGCGCCGCGTCGACGGGCTCGCGGCCTGGGGCCGGGTGCCGCTCACCATCTCCGACGGCGCCGGTGGGACATCCGTCCTCGGCAGCCTCGTCACGGCGAACTACTTCGACGTGCTGGGGGTCGTCCCGCTGCGCGGGCGCTTCTTCACAGCCGAGGAGAACCGTACGCCGAGCACCCATCCGGTGCTCGTCGTCTCCCATGCGTTCTGGCTGACCCATCTCGGCGGCGATCCCCGGGCGGTCGGCCGGCCGATCTCGGTCAACGGGCATCCCTTCACGCTCATCGGGGTCGCGCCTCCGGCCTTCCGCGGGCTCTATACGGGGCTGGTCTTCGACGCGTGGGCGCCGCTGATGATGCAGCCGCAGCTCCGGCCGCGAGCCAACATGCAGCACGGGAGCTGGCTGTGGGGGTTCGCGCGTCTCGCCCCGGGCGCCAGCGCGCTCTCGGCGGAAGCCGAACTGTCGGCCCTCGCCGAGACCTACAGCCGCTCGATCGGCGAGGCCGAGACGCCGGATACGCAGTCTCGGATTCGCGTGACGCCGCTCACCGGCCTGCCGGGCGGCAAGACGACCACGGCCGCCTTCCTCGGTGTGATGCTGGGTGCGGCGGCCCTCGTGCTCCTGATCGCCGGCGTCAACGTCGCGGCGATGCTGTCTGGGCGCTACGTGTCGCGCGGACGTGACCTCGCCGTCCGGGCAGCCCTCGGCGCCGGCCGGCTGCGCCTGATGCGCCAGCTGATCACCGAAGTGCTCGTGCTGTTCGTGTTGGGGGCTTTCGGCGGCTTCGCGGTCGCGTCCGCCGCCACGGCGGCCCTCGAGCGGCTGCCGCTGCCGGCATCGATCCCGGTCACTATCGAGATCTCGCCAGACGTTCGCGTCCTCGCCTTCGCCGTCGGCCTCTCCTTGGTGGCGGGACTCGTGTTCGGCCTGGTGCCGGTGCTGCAGGGCGTACGGCGCGACATCACCGACCGTCTCAAGGCCGAGAGCGCCGGGGCGGGGCGGCGCCACTCGCGCCTCGGTCGGGCCCTGGTCGCCGGCCAGCTCGCACTGTCGCTGGTACTGCTCGTCGCCGCCGGCCTGTTCGTGCGGGCGGTGGACCGCGGCGCCCGCGTCGACCCCGGCTTCGAGCGCGATGGCGTGCTCGCCACGACCATCGAGGCGGAGGCCTGGGGCTACGACGCCGCCGCGAGCGCGGCCTTCTACGCCGCGCTGCGTGAGCGCATGACCGCCGTTCCCGGCGTGACCGCCGTCAGCTACGCCACCCGGGTCCCGCTGATGTTCGGCAGTTCGGTCGATACGATCACGTTCGGCACGACCACCCGCGACGCGCACTACACCGGCGTCGACGAGGGCTATTTCGACGTGCTGCGGCTGCCGATTCAGCGCGGGCGCCGCATCGACCGCAGCGACGTCGAGGCGGCACCGCGCGTAGCGGTGGTCAACGAGACGCTGGCGCGCCTCCTGGCGCCCGGCGGCGACGTCATCGGCCGTACCTTCCGCTTCCGCGACGCCGACACCACGGTCATCGGCATCGCCCGCGACGCCAAGTACGCGTCGCTCGACGAGACCACGCCGCCGTTCTTCTACGTGCCGCTGGCGCAGATGCGGGACTCGCGGCGGACGCTCCTGGTCCGCGGACCGGCGGCCACGGTGGCCCCGGCCATCGCCGCGGCCGTGCAGGCGCGGGATCCGCGGCTGCCGGCGCCGGCCGTGTCGGTGCTGGCCGAAGACACGCGCAGCGCGCTGGTCCCGCAGCGCGCCGCGGCGATCGTCACGGGCGGGCTCGGTGTCACCGGGCTGCTGCTCGCCGCACTGGGCCTCTACGGCACCGTGTCGGCGTCGGTGGCGCGGCGCACGCGCGAGATCGGGGTCAGGCTCGCGCTCGGCGCGAACCGCGGCACGGTGCTGCGGACGGTGGTGGGTGAAGGGGCGCGCCTGGCCATCGCCGGCATCGTGGCGGGGCTGGGCCTGGCCGCGCTGGCGATGCCGCTGCTGCGGCAGTGGCTGTTCGGCGTCGATCCTCGCGACCCGGTGACCTACCTGGCGCTGGCGATGACGCTGGCCGCAGTCGCGGTGTCGGCGAGCTACCTGCCGGCACGGCGGGCGGCGGCGACCGACCCGCTGCGGGCGCTACGGACCGACTGAGAAGGTGGGGCCGGCGAAGGGAGCGAGGCTGGCGTAGGCCGGCGGACCGCTCGGCACCGTGCGGCGGCGCTTCGACTCGGCCTTCCACGCGTGCGACTCGAACTCGAGCTCGACCCCCGGCTGACCGGCGTGGAGGATCACGGCGGCCTGACCCGGCTGCCGCTCGTCGCCCCAGGCGGCGATCAACATGCCCTTGCCCGAGAGCACGGCCTCGTCCTCGCGGCCGTCGCCGCGCACGTATGGCCGCTTGAACAACTCGACCGGCTCGGTCGGGCCATAAAGACGGGTCAGCGACTCGACCACCGTGGAGTAGGTGCGCATCGGCTTGTCGCTCGAGGCGAACCGGACCTGGACGCGCACCAGGCCGTCGGTCGGGCTGAGCATGGCGTGGACGACGGCTTCGGCGCCGAACGGCTCGCCGGCGAGCTCGACGTCGTTGCCGTAGGTCGCCACCACGCGAAGGCCGGACGCGGCGGCCGCTTCGAGCACTTGGGTGCGGCTGGCGCCCCAGGGGATACCGGCGAAGGTCGGCACGTCGGCGGGGTGGGATGTCGGAACGTCGGCGGCGCGCGGGGCGGCCGCGGCCATGAACACGCAGAGGAGCGCGGCGCAGGCTGAACGGAGCACGCTGCGGTCACTGCAAGGAGGCCGCCAGATGTGCGGGACCGCCCACGAGCCCGAAACACCCGGAAATACAGGGGCGACGGCACATGGCCGGGGTGGAAAGTCAGCTCGACAGCGGACGTCTCTCCGCGGTGCCTCCACCTTTTTGCATGGTGGCTGGCGTTCGTCGCGCCAGCAGCGCGGCCCCCACCAGCATCGCCGCCAGCGAGGCGAGGTGTGCGACGGAGAGTCCGAGCAGGACTCTTTCGTTGACGCGCAGGAACTCGATGGCGAAGCGGAGCGCGCCGGCGCTCAGGAGATACGCCCCGAACACCGCCCGGTCGGATGCGCCCGCGGCGCGCAGCCGGGTCAGCAGGATGGCCAGCGCGAACAGTGGGATCGCTTCATAGATCTGCGTCGGGTGCACCGGAACGTCGGTCGGCGGCAGCCCCTGCGGAAACGCCACCGCCCACGGCAGCGTGCTGGGACGGCCGTAGTCGTCGCCGACCAGCAGGCAGCCGATGCGGCCGATGGCGTGGCCCGCGGCCAGCCCCGGCGTCGCGGCGGCCAGGACCGCCACCGTCGACAGCCGCGCCCGGCGCAGGAAGACGATCCCGGCGGCGAGGCCGCCGGCAAAACCGCCAAACCAGCTCATGCCGCCGCGCGACGTCAGCAGGTGCAGCAGCGGTTCGTCGCCGAGGTGCTCGGCCGTCCACAGCAGCTTGGCCCCCAGCAGGCCGCCGATCACGCCGGCGATGCCGACGTCGACGATCGTCTCCGGCAGCCCGACGCGCCGCCCCTCGCGGCGCAGCAGCCAGACGCCGACGAGCGCCCCGAGCGCGACCATCGCGCCGAAGCTGGTGACCTCGAACGAGCCGATGCGGAGCAGGACGGGATAGATGGCGGCCTCCGGGTACGCGTGGTGATCAGACGTCGGCGCGCCGCAGCCGCAGCGCGTTGGCGATGACGGAGACCGAGCTGAAGGTCATCGCCGCGCTCGCCAGCATCGGACTGAGCAGCCAGCCGAAGGCGGGATAGAGCAGGCCGGCGGCGATCGGCACGCCGAGCACGTTGTAGACGAAGGCGAAGAACAGGTTCTGGCGGATGTTGCGCATCGTCGCGCGGCTCAGGCGCCTGGCGCGGACCAGCCCGCGCAGGTCGCCCTGGACCAGCGTGACGCCGGCGCTCTCCATCGCCACGTCGGTGCCCGTCCCCATCGCGATACCGACGTCGGCCTGGGCCAGCGCCGGGGCGTCGTTGATGCCGTCGCCGGCCATCGCCACACGGCGTCCCTCGCCCTGCAGGCGCTTGACGACCGCCGCCTTCTGCTCCGGCAGGACCTCGGCCTCGACCACATCGATGCCGACCTGACCGGCCACCGCCTGCGCGGTGACGCGGCTGTCGCCGGTCAGCATCACGATCCGCAGTCCCTCGGCGTGCAGCGCGCGGATCGCCTCGCCGGTCGTCGCCTTGATCCGATCGGCCACGCCGATGAGGCCGGCGGCGGCGCCGTCGATGGCGACGAACATCACCGTCTCGCCCTTGCCGCGCAGGGCGTCGGCACGCGCCACGGCGGCCCCGGCCGGCGCGCCGAGCTCGGCGAGCAGCGCGGCGGTGCCGGCGGCGACGGTGCGGCCCTCGACCACGCCGACGACGCCCTTGCCGGTGAGCGAGCGGAAGTCGGTCACTTCAGCCAGCGTGACCCCGCGCGCTTCGGCGCCGCTCACGATCGCCGCGGCGAGTGGGTGCTCGCTGACCCGCTCGAGGCTGGCGACCAGACGCAGGAGCGTCGATTCGTCGACGGCACCGATCGGCGCAATCGTGGTGAGCGTCGGCTTGCCCTCGGTCAGCGTGCCGGTCTTGACGACGACGAGCGTGTCGACCTGCTCCATCACCTCGAGCGCCTCGGCGTTGCGCAGCAGCACGCCGACTTCCGCGCCGCGTCCGGTGCCGACCATGATCGACATCGGCGTCGCCAGGCCCAGCGCGCACGGGCAGGCGATGATCAGCACGGCGACGGCGTTGACCAGCCCGTGGGCGAGCCGCGGCTCCGGCCCCAGCCACGCCCAGATCGCGAACGTCGCGATCGCAACCGCGATCACGGCCGGCACGAACCAGCCGGCGACCGTGTCGGCCAGCCGCTGGATCGGGGCCCGCGATCGCTGGGCCTCGCCGACCAGCCGGACAATCTGCGCCAGCAGCGTGTCGGCGCCGACGCGCTGCGCCTCCATGATCACGCTGCCGGTGCCGTTCACCGTGCCGCCGGTCACCCGCGCGCCGGTCGCTTTCTCGACCGGGATCGGCTCGCCGGTGACCATCGATTCGTCGACGATCGTCGAGCCATCGACGACGACGCCGTCGACGGGCACGCGCTCGCCGGGTCGCACGCGTAGCCGGTCACCGACGTGCACCTGCGCGAGCGGGACATCCATCTCCGCCCCGGCCGCGTCGACGCGGCGCGCCGTGGCCGGCGTCAGGCGGAGCAGCGCCTTGATCGCCGAACTGGTCTGGCTGCGCGCCCGCAGCTCGAGCACCTGGCCGAGGAGCACGAGCGTGACGATCACGGCCGCCGGCTCGAAGTAGACGGCCACCTGATCGCCGTGACTGCGAAACGACGCCGGGAACAACCCGGGCAGGAACGTCGCCAGCACGCTGAAGCCGTAGGCGGCACCGACGCCCAGGGCGATGAGCGTGAACATGTTCAGGTGCCGGTTCACCACCGACGTCCAGCCGCGGACGAAGAACGGCCAGCCTCCCCAGAGCACCACCGGCGTTGCCAGCGCGAACTGTGCCCACGCCAGCGCCGCCGGCGACAGGAGGTGCTGCACGGGCTGGCCGGGCAGCATGTCCGAGACCATGACGGCGAGCATCGGCGCCGTCAGTGCGAGCGAGACGGCGAACCGCCGCTGCATGTCGTCGAGCTCGGGGTTGCCGTGGTCGTCGAGGCTCACCGTCACCGGCTCGAGGGCCATGCCGCACTTGGGACAGGCGCCCGGTCCGATTTGGCGGACCTCCGGATCCATCGGGCACGTGTATTCGCGCGTGTCGCCGCCAGGTTTCCCGGGCACGGACGCGGACGGGACGGGTGCCGGCGCGGCGGGCGCGAGGAACGACTCCGGGGCCGCCTTGAACCGCTCGAAGCAGCTCGGGTTGCAGAAGTAGTAGGTGTGGCCGCGGTAGTCGAACTGGCCGGCGGCGTCAGCCGGATCGATCGTCATCCCGCAGACGGGATCGACGACCTCGGTGTCGACTGGCGACGGACTGGTGGACATCGGAGCAACCTCGGGGCCGGCCGACGGCCGGCCCCACACTGGATTTACTTGAGGTACTGCTGCGGGTTGGCGTCGAACTTCGTCTTACAGCTCTTGGCGCAGAAGTAATAGGTCTTGCCTTGGTACTCGCTGGTGCCGGCCGCCTTGGCCGGCTCCACGTCCATGCCGCATACGGGATCCTTCATGTCTGCCTCCATCTCGTTCGACGCACGCGTCCGCCGTTCATTACACCGGCTCCAGGCCCGGGGCGGACCGGCCGCAGGAGCAGTCGAGGCAGCCGTGCTCGGCACAGGTGCCACAGGAATCCACCAGTCGGCGGCGCAAGGCGGCTCGGGCGCGGAACAGGCGGACGCCGGCGTTCGAGGCGGTCAGGCCGGCAGCCTCGGCATAGGCCTTCACCGGCGCGCCGCCGACGTCGACGGCAGCCAATGCTTCGGCGTACTCGGGCTTGAGCGTCGCGGCGAGGCGCCCCACGCACGCGCAGACCTCGGCACGGATCTCGGGCGGCGGCTCGACGGCGTCGTCCAGCTCGCGGGCCAGCACCGCGAGGGCCCGCGCCTCGCTGCCCGCGCGTCGATGCCGATCGACTGCGGCGTTGCGCAGGACGCGGTAGAACCACGGAATCAGCGCCTCGTCCGGCACCGAGGCGAGACGGTCGGCGGTCCTGACGAACGCGTCCTGCAGCACGTCTTCGGCGAGGTCGCGCCGACCGAGGCGCCGCTCGAGGAAGCGGAGAAAGGCGCGATGATTCTCGACCAGGACCTCGGCCGGAGCGCGGCGCTCGTCGGCGGCCTCCGGCTGATCGCCGGCGACACTGCTCATCTACGCAGTATAGACACGCCGTCACGCGGCGTCGGTATACTCGGATCGTGACGGCCTGGACCACGCGGCTCGGCGCGCTCGTCGCGGGGATGGCCCTCGCCCTGGCGCCAACGGCGCGCGCCGCCTGTGCCGCGCGCTGTGCCTTCACCTCGGCGCCGGCGCCGATCGCCCTGGCTGAGACGGCCCCGGCGCAGACGATCCCGGCGCAGACGACCGCGCCGGCCGGCGGTCATCACGCCCACCATCACCGCGCCGGCGCCGATGTCTTGCCGGCGACGGTGTCCGCCAGTTCCGCTGCGGCCCGCGGCGCAGGCGCGACGTTCGAGCCGGCGCCGGCCACGCGCGTGCTCGGCACACGCTGCGCCCCGGACGCCGGGCGCGCCTGCGACGGTGTCCGCGAGACGCCGGCCGCCCCGGCCGCTCGCGAGGCGCACGACACCGTGTCGATGGCCGTGGTCGTCACGGCCGCCACCGTCGCCACCGCAATACCCGTCGCGCCGATCCGCCGGACGCAGCCCGTCCGGCCTCCAGGTCCGCCCGCCGCTCCCCTGCCCCTTCGCCTCTGATCCACCCGCGTCGGTCGGCGCTGTAATGCGCCGCTGCGTTCCGCGTGTGTCAGTCAAGGAAGGGGATCCATGCCATCGAGACGAACGTTCGTGACCGGCCTCGCGCTGAGCGGCGCCGCCGCCAGCCTGGGCCTGCTGCCCCGCCGCGCCGCGGCCGAATCCGGCCGGCGCGGCGAACCCGCCGTGCTGTCGGGTCGCACCTTCGATCTGCGGATCGGCGAGACGCGGGTCGACGTCACCGGCCGCGAGCGGACGGCACTCACCATCAACGGCTCGATGCCGGGTCCGCTGTTGCGCTGGCGCGAAGGGGACACCGTCACGCTGCGCGTCGCCAACGCCCTGGCCGAGGCCACATCGATCCACTGGCACGGCATTCTGCTGCCGGCCAACATGGACGGCGTTCCCGGGTTGAGCTTCGCCGGGATCGCCCCGGGTGAGACCTTCACCTATCGCTTCCCGGTGCGGCAGGCCGGCACCTACTGGTATCACTCGCACGCCGGCTTCCAGGAACAGCGTGGCGTGTATGGCCCGCTGGTCATCGACCCGCGTCAGCCCGACGCGATCCGCAGCGACCGCGAGCACGTCGTGATGCTGACCGACTGGACCGACGACGATCCGCGCCACGTCTTCACGCGGCTCAAGAAGCAGAGCGACTACTACAACATCCGCCAGCGTACGGTCGGCGACTTCCTGCGCGACGCGCGGCGCGATGGTCTGTCGGCGACGCTGGCCGAGCGGCGCGCCTGGGCGGCGATGCGCATGAATCCCACCGACCTCGCCGACGTGGGTGGCGCGACCTACACCTACCTGATGAACGGCCTGCCGCCGGCCGCGAACTGGACCGGACTGTTCGCACCAGGCGAGACGGTACGGCTGCGCCTGATCAACGGCTCGGCGATGTCCTACTTCGACGTGCGGATCCCCGGCGTCAAGCTGACGGTCGTCGCCGCCGACGGCCTGCCGGTGCGGCCGGTCACCGTCGACGAACTGCGCATCGCCGTGGCCGAGACCTACGACGTGATCGTCGAGCCCACCGGCGCCGAGGCATTCACGATCGTCGCCCAGGCGATGGATCGCACCGGCTTTGCCGCCGGAACGCTGGCCACGCGAGCCGGGCTGCGGGCGCCGGTTCCGGCCCTCGATCCGCGGCCGGTGCTGGCGATGGCCGACATGGGCCACGGGCACGCAACCGCTGGCGGCGGGCACGCCGCAGCCGGTGCGCCGCCGGACCCGCACGCGGGCCACACGATGCCCGCGAACCCGCACGCCGCGCATGCGCCAGCCGGCCAGGCGACGACGCATCCCGCGACCGAAGCCGGCAACCCGCTGGTCGACATGCAGACGATGGCACCGGCCTCGAAGCTGGACGATCCCGGCATCGGGCTGCGTGGCAACGGCCGGCGTGTCCTCACCTACGCCGACCTGGCCAGCGCGTTCGAGGATCCGGACGGACGCGAGCCGTCGCGGACGATCGAGCTGCATCTCACCGGCCACATGGATCGCTTCGCCTGGTCGTTCGACGGCGTCCGCTTCGCCGACGCCGAGCCGCTGCGCCTGACCTACGGCGAGCGCGTTCGCATCGTGCTGGTCAACGACACGATGATGACGCACCCGATCCACCTGCACGGGATGTGGAGCGACCTCGAAGACGACAGCGGGCGCTTCCGGGTGCGCAAGCACACCATCGACATGCCACCTGGCTCGCGCCGCTCCTACCGGGTCACCGCCGACGCCCTGGGCCGCTGGGCCTACCACTGCCACCTGCTGTTCCACATGGAAGCGGGCATGTTCCGCGAAGTGCGGGTCGAGGAAGGCGGGCGCTCGTGATCGGACCGCGTCGGCTTTTGCTGGCCGCCCTGCTGTCGGCGAGCGTGACGGCGGTGCCGGTCCTGGCACAGCAAACGCCCGATCCACACGCCGGGCACGTCCATCCCACGCCGGCACCTCCCAGTGAGACGCCTGCCCCACCGGCAAGCGCCCCGCCGGCCGCGCTGCCGCCGTTCATCCGGCCGCTGACCGACGCCGATCGGGTCGCGGCGTTCCCCGACCTCCCCGGCCACGCGGTGCACGACGACACCGTCCGCGCGTATGTCCTGGCCGACGAGCTCGAGTGGCGCTCCGGCCGCAGCGTCTCGGGCCTCCACTGGGACGTCGACGGCTGGATCGGCGGCGATCGCCGGCGTCTGTGGCTGCGCGCCGAGGGCGTCGGTGAAGCGGGACGCCTCGACGAGGCACACGCGCACGTCCTCTACGGCAAGCCGATCGCGCGCTGGTGGGACGTCGTCGCCGGGGTGCGCCTGGACGTCCGGCCTGGCGCCGCGCAGACCTGGGCGGTGGCCGGCCTGCAAGGCTTCGCACCCTATCGCATCGACGTCGAGCTGACCGGCTACGTCGGTGCCGGCGGCCGTACCCAATTGCGCGCCGACGCCGCCCACGACCTGCGCCTGACGCAGCGCGTGATCGCGCAGACGAGGCTCGAGGCCACCCTCAACGGCAAGGCCGACCCCGGGCGCGAGGCGGCCGCCGGCCTGGCGGCCACGGAGTTCGGCATCCGCGTCCGCTACGAGATCCGGCGCGAGGTGGCGCCCTACGTCGGCGTCACCTGGCACCGCACGTATTTCGGCACCGCGGAACACGCGCGCGCGCACCGCGAGCCGGTCGCCACCGGACGCCTGGTGATCGGCGTGCGGGTGTGGCGATAGGCGCGATCAGCGCGGCTCGACGCGGACGCTGACGCGGCCCTGGTGCTCGACGGCGACGATGGTGCGATCGGGCCGCGCGATCAGGCTGGCGAAGCCGCCCGGGCCGAGCGCGCGAGGGGCCCGTCCGTGCTGGCGCAGCTGGACAACGCCGGCGGTATCCGTCCAAGCCACATCGAGGAGTCCGCCGCTCGCGGCGGCGGCGGGATCGCGGCCGTCGCCCAGAGGCGTTTCGGCGACGCTGCCGGCGACGTCGGCCGTGCGCGACGCGTAGATTGTCTGCTCGCGGCGCCAGACGGTGTGCATCGCGTCGCCATCGATCGCGACCGCACCGCCGTCCATCGGACACGCCTCCAGCGGCCAGGATCCCGTGCCCTGCTTGACTGCCGGCGTGAACGTCCGGCCGTCGCGGGACCGGACGACGTACATGTCGCGCGCGCCGTCGACGTGGTTGCGGAACTGGACGGCGATCCGGCCGCCAACGTCGATGGCGACCGACGGGTGACAGCACTCGCAGATCGATCCCGACGGCGACGCATAGACGAGCACGTCGGGCGACCACGTCGCCCCGTGATCGCGGGACGTCGCGGCGTAGACGCGGGTCCCCTTCTCGCGCAGGTCGAGCCACGCGACGACCACCGTACCGGCGTCGTTGGCAGCCAGCGCGTGCAGGCCTTCGCGGGCGGCGCCGGGCACGTCGTTGATCACCACTGGCGGGCTCCAGGTGCGGCCGCCGTCGAGCGATCGCGAGAGGCGGACGTCGCCGTCGGCACCGCCGCCCTTGGCGCCGGCGATCGTCGCGACGAGCACCGCCTCGCGGCTGACCGCGATGCGCGGTCCGCGATGACGGCCGAGGGCGAGGCGGCCGGCCGCCGGCAGCGCCACGGGATCGGCGAAGGTGACGCCGCCGTCGGTGGAACGGGCGACGCTGACCACGTCACCCGACCCGAAGGCGAGGTAGACCTGGGATGAGGAGCCTGCGAGTTGGGGCTGCGTGCCGGCGAAAGACACGCCGGCGGCGAGGACGATGGCGGCGATCATGCCGCCATCGTAGCTGGAATTCGGGTCGCGCTGGCACGCGCGACCCGACGCCGCGGGCGCTGGTCCCCTGGTTCCAGGGGACTAGGGCAGCAGCGCGCTGCCGAGCGAGGCCGGGCGTGGCTGACTGCCGAGCCAGACGTTGCGGTAGATGGTGCCGGGGATCGACGCCGACTCGTTGCCGCTGCGGCCGAGCGGCGCGCCGAGGTAGGCGTAGTGCGGGTTCGGCGTGTAGGCGCCGCGCGGCGCCGGCATCCCGAAGTCGTAGAGCGTCGTCCCGTTCACGCCGCCCTCGATCATCTTCAGGTTGATCACCGGGCCCCAGTTGAACTTCCAGTGGTAGGTCGTCGACCCGTTGAGCTGGAACACCGAATCGAAGCGCTTGGCGGTGTCCGGCTCGTAGCGGACGGACAGATCGTCCGCGTCGCCATAGATCACGCGCCACTGGATGGCGTTGGGCGGGAAGCCGGCGGTGCCGCGGTACTGGATGTCGACGCGGTAGTCGTTGGTGATGAAATCGCCCTGGCCTTCCTGCATGCCGAAGACCTTGGCCTTGTCGCCGGGGCCGTTGGCGCGCAGGCCCTCGACGTCCATCGAGTACTCGCCGCTGCTGACCGTCGCCGGGAGCAGGTAGCGGATGTGGCTGGTGACCGCGTTGAGCTGGACACCCTTGCCGGGGACGAACGTCACGTCGCCGACGACCTGGCCGACGGTTTCGCCGTGAATCAGCGGGTCGTAGAGCTCACCGGGACGGCTGAAGCCCATCAGGCGCGTGCGGAAGCTCGCCCCCTGCGACCACTCGGAGGTGGTCGTGCCCTGCGTCAGCCGGGCGCGCCAGTAGAGCTTGGTGGTCGGCTGCAGATCCTCGTCGACCGTGAAGCTGGTGGTGCCGCTCCCACCCTCGGGAACGCCGGGCTTGGTGACCACGACCCGGTAGCCGCGCGCCGCCCGGCTCATGATCGCCGTGAAGTCCGGGTTGTCCGAGATCTGGAACTCGTAGGTGCGGGTGCCGGCCTGGTCCGAGGTGCCGTTGCGGACGGTCAGGGTGGGCCGCAGCGTGTCCAGCTGCTTGTTGGTTTCCGGCGCCTCGACCGCGGGGGCCGTCAGTCGCGGCGGGTTGACCACCGGTGTCGGCGTCGGGGTCGTCGGTCCCGGCTTGTCGTCGCCGCTGCACGCGGCCATGCCGATGGCCACAGTCATCATCAGGGCGCCCACGCCCCACACACGTCCACGCTGAATCACGCTCGTCCTCCGTCGGAATTGTCAGGGGTAGCCATCGGCCGTTGCCGGGCGCCGGTAGCCCTGGTCGGCCCGCCGGGCCAACCACAACTCTCCACTATATGTCGGCCGCACGGGCCATGGCCTGCACCCACGCCTCCGCAGCGAACTCTCGATCGTCAGCGCAGGTCGGCAGGCGGGGCAGGCGGGACAAGACCCTCGAGCCGCCGCTCGATGGCGGCCAACGTCGCCTGGTGCTGCTCGACGGCCCCACACAGCCGGCGCCATTCCTCGTCGCGCAACAGGTCCAGCTTGCGGTGCAGCGACAGGATCTCCATCTCGGCGCGGACGTTGACCTCGTAGTCGGTGCGGGCGTCGGAGCGGTCCTTCAGCGCCTGGCGGTTCTGACTCATCATGATCACGGGCGCCTGCAGCGCAGCGAGACAGGACAGCAGCAGGTTCAGGAGGATGTAGGGGTAGGGATCGAAGGGCCGATCCATCTCCTGATTCAACGCCATCCAGGCCATCAGCCCGATCCCGAACATGCCGATGAACGTCCAGCTGCCGCCGACCAGGGCGACCTTGTCGGCGACGCGCTGACCGAAGGTGCTCTGCTCGTCGAAGGCGAGGTTCGGATCGCGGGAGCGGCCCTGCCGGCTCAGCCACGCCTGGACGATGCTGCGCTCGAAGGCGCCGACGCGCTTCAACCGCTCCTCGAGGTCGCCGGTGGTCGCCGCGACTGCGGTGGCAGCCGCGTTGGCGACGCCGGTCACGCGCATGGCACTGCGCAACACCCTGACCGACGCGAGGAGGGCGGTGGCGCCGACCAGGGCCACGACGACCTGGCCGCCGACGTGATCCGGGGCGACGATGCCGAGGCGCCGGAACAGCCAGCCGCCGACGATGGCCCCGAGGCAGCCCATCACCAGGTCGCCAAGCACGCCGAACTCGCGGCGACTGCGCATGACCGTCAGCACGAACCAGCCCGCGCCCAACCCGGTCACCGTCCACGTCAGCAACTGCCGCACTAGAAACCTCCTTGCCTCGGCCCGTCCCGACCGCGAGCCCGTTGCCATCGTAGCGCGCGGCGACGGCGATGAGACGGTGTGAAGGTCGATGGCGCGCGGGCCGGCTAGCGGGCGGTCAGCAGAATGGGCGCCGCGGCCTGCGGATCGAGCGACACGCCGAAGATCGTCGCCAGGGTCGGCCCGACCTGCGTCAGCGTGACGATCCCCACGGTGCCGCGCCGCGTCACCGCCGGCCCGGCCAGGACCAGCGAGGCGTGCAGCTCCCGGCGATCCGGGGCGAAGCCGTGGCCGCCCTTCGACGTCGACGGCTTGCGCAGCGTGTCGTGGGCGTTGGAGGTGTAGAACCCGTCGGCCATGTCGATGCCGAACTGGGCGTCGGGGTGGCCGCCGGCCTTGGCCAGGTCCTCGGCCGTCCACACGGCGCGGATGCCGTTGGCCGGATCCTTCCGCAGCGTCTCGAGCAGCGCTGCCACCTTGGGCCGATCGGCCGCGTCCTTGACGTAGATATAGGCCGAGCCGCCGGCCGAATGACTCCAGGCCCGCCAGCCGGTGACGGCGCCGGCGGCGTCGACGTCGATCAGGCCGGCCGCCTTCAGCGCGGCGTTGGGCTGGAGCTGCGTCGTCAGCGGCAGGAAGCCGTGATCGCTGACGACCGCGATCGTCGTCCGGTCGCCGCCGGGCGTCTTGCGCGCCGCGTCCACCAGCTCACCGACGTAGCGATCCATCAGCGCCATCGCCTCCAGCGCCTCGGGCGATCCGGGGCCGTAGGTGTGCTGCGCGGCATCGAGCCCGATCAGGTGCAGCATCGTCAGATTCGGCGCGTAGGTGCGCAGGATGAAGCTGGTGAGGTCGGTGCGATCGCGATCGTTCTGCGGCCAGCCGAACGCCGAGCCGCGGGCCAGTTCCGCGCCGTCGAAGAGCGACCGAGGCGTGCTCAGGGCGCGCAGGAGCTGCACACCTTCCGGATGGCGCGACGTCCCCGGGAACTCCGGGGCGTTGAAGTCGAGGTCCATGCCGACCGAAACCGGCCACGTCACGCCGGCCGCGGTCAGGCCGCGGGCCCGCACCGCACCAGGCAGCGTCTGCACCTGGATGGCGCGGGCGTACCAGTACCAGGCGCCGTTCGAGCGGTTCTCGGGATCGAGGATGCGGTTGTCGTAGATGCCGTGGCGGGCCGGCTGGACGCCGGTGATCAGGGTGGTGTGCGACGGATAGGTGACCGTCGGCGTGACGCCGACCACGCCGTCGGCCCAGATGCCCTCCTGGGCCAGGCGCCTCAGGTTCGGCGTACGCGCCGCCAACGCCGGGTCGGTGTACGACGCGGGCTTCAGCCCATCGATCGAGATCAGCAGGACGCGCGGCGCGTCTGGCGCGGCACCGAGCGGCAGCAGGGCGGCGACGGCGAGAGCCGCCGCCAGCAGGCATCGAACGAACACTCTCATCGCGGATCCTCCAGCACGAGCGGGAGGATCCTACTGCGAAGCGACGTACGTGCGACGGGCGACCCTGGTGAGGGTCGCCCGTCATCGTCGACCGCGGAGCGCGTCAGTTCGAGCCGGTGCCGCAGGTCGGCGACACCATCTTCAGCGCCGTCACGTTCAGGACCGGCAGCTTCATGTCGTCCGCGCTGACCCGACCCGACGCCGTGGCGTCGCGATCGGCGCTCGGCTTGTCGGCCGTCGCCGTGCTGCGGGCGCTATCCGACAGCGTGCCCGTGACCTCGACCTTGTGATTGAGGTGCTGGCTGAACGAGACGCTCGAATCGGACGTCTTGAGCAGGAACGACGACGCGCCGGTGCGCGACGCCACACCCGTCCGGTCGATGTTGCTCAGGACGAACTGCGCCGAACCGCCCGTCGCGCTCGGTGCCGCGGCGACTGGCGAGGCCGCACTGCCCGCGCCGGACCCGCTGCCCGTGGCCGGGGCCATGGTGCGGCTGTCCCACGTCTTCAGGCACCCGGTGACCGTCGTCGCCGTCTTGGCCATGTCGCTCATCGGCGAGGACGCTCGCGTCGCCGGCGACGGAGTGGTCGGGCTCGGCGACGGAGTGGTCGGGCTCGGCGCCGGAGCCGGAGCGGTGGTCGGCTCGGGCGCGGGCTGAGCCGGCTGGCTCGGCGGGGTCTGTTCGGTGGGCGGGGTCTGCGGCAGCGGCTGCGGTTGCGGCGGCTGCTGGGCGGCGAGGCTCAGACCGGAGATGGCGACGAGACTACAGGCTGCGAGGATGTTCTTCTTCATGACTCTTCTTCCCTTTGGTCCGTGCGGCCACATCATGTGGGCGCCCGGTTGTCGCGCGTGAGTGGTGGGGATCGGGGAGCTGACACGCGCGGCCCAGCTCGATCCACGATCGACCGAACGATACGAGCGACCGAACGGGGCGACGCCGGGACGCTACGAGCCGGCGCGGAGACGCAGGGCGCGAACGGCGGTGAGATGCTCGCGGAGCGCGGGCAGCTGTCGGGCCGCCCACTCCTTGATTTCGTCATCGCGCCCGTCGCGCGACTCGGTGTCGAACAGCGCCACGGCGGCTTCGCCGTTCGTGATCATCGCGGCGAGAAAGGCCGCGTCGAACGAAGCGCGCGGCTGCGCGCGCAGGGCCGACGCCGGCTTGGCGTCGGGGTGCGGAGGGCTCGCGATCTGCCGCGTGCCGGCCATCGTCGCGAGGTCTCGGGCCAGGACGGTGCGACTGTCGACCACCGTGCGGGCCAGCGCCTTGATCCCGGCGGCGGCAGCCCGCGTCACCGCGAGCTTCGCCAACTGGAGATCAGCTGCCGCGGCCTCGGACGCCTTGGCGACGAAGGCCGCGTCCGGGGTGCGCGCCGGATCGGCGAGCGCTTGCGCCGGGAGCGGGGCTCCGGCGCCGAACGTGACCCCGACCAGCACCGACACGAGCAGCACCGACACAATGAACGGCACGCGCGTCATGGTCGCTCCCTCCCCGCCGCAGCCTGCGGTGCGGCAGGTTGGGTGGTGCAACCGGTGGGCCAACACGTCGCCGCGCTGATGACGCGGCGATCGTGTGGCAGCGACTACGTCACCCGGCACCGCCATGCAAGAGACGGTGCCCGGGCGCCACGCCCGGCGACGCTAGAGGACCGGTCGGCGCCCCTGAATCAGCCGAATCAGGAACACGGCCACGGCGAGCAGCAACAGCAGGTGCAGGAAGCCACCCATCGTGTACGAGCTCACCATCCCAGCGAGCCACATCAGCACGAGCAGCACCAGAATGACGTTCAGCATGATCTCTCTCCCTTTGAGCGGCCGACATTCACCGCGGTCGGCGCGTGCTACGTGTTGAGCACGCTTCGTACCAGCCTCTACGGCAGGTTGTGCGGAAGAGGTCTGCCCCAAAAAGGCAGTTCACTGCTCAGGCGTGGCGGCGGTGCGCGCGGGGCGGGCGTCCAGGTGGCGGCGGATGGCCTCGACGAGCTCAGCCGGGTCGCACGGCTTGATCAGGATGAGGTCGAAGCCGGAGCGCCTGGCTTCGTCGAGCTTGGCCGGCAGGGAATGGCCGGTGGAGGCGATCAAAGGGATGTGGCGGGTGTCGGCCCCGGCGCGCAGGGCGCGCGCGACCTGGCAGCCGGACATGCCCGGCAGCTCGATGTCCATGACCGCCAGATCGGGGATGTTTTCGCAGGCAATACGCAGCGCCTCGTTGCCGTCCTCGGCGCGAAGCACCTCGAAACCGGAGGCCCGAAGGTAGAGATCCCAGACGTCCAGGGCATCGGGATAGTCGTCGACGATGAGAATGGTGGCGGCGGCGGGCATTGTGATACTAGACAGTCTGGCACGTTGCGCCGCGCGGCGCACCTGCTACCAGTGACAGTCCCACCCAGCCTGGATGTCGGACGCGGAACGAGTACTCGCCGTATTGATTCACGACGTGCGTACGCCGTTGGGTGTCGCGCATGGCTACGTGCGCCTGATTCGCGGCGACAAGCTGCCGACGCCGGAAGACCGTGAGCGCGCGCTCGCCGGCACCCAGGATGCACTGGCCAAGGTTTCGCGCCTGTGCCAGGAGGCCGGCGCCTTCCTGGACGACCCGCCCGGGCCGGCCGGGAGCCGCGCGCCGGCCGGGCAGGTAGTCGACCGGGTCGCGGTGATCCTGGCCGAGCGCGGCATCGGACTGGGCGAGCACGGCCCGGTCGAGGGCTCGCTGGCGGTCGGCACGAGCGCGGACCGCGCCGCCGAGGCCATCGTCACGCTCCTCGCCGTGCGCGCCGGCCGTAAGCCGGGGGCGCTGGCGACGGTCCGGCCGCAATCGAGTACCCTGGTCTTCGCCTGTGCGCCGGCCAGCCCGGCGGGGCCGGCCAGCCTGGAAGCGCTCTCGGCCGCCCTGGAGGGGCCGGAACAGCCGTTCGATCCGTGGCAATCGTCGCTGGGATTGGGCGTCGCGCTGGCGCATCGCCTCGTTACGGCCCTGGGTGGAAGGGTGTGGCTGGCAGGAGATGGCCTAGCTCTTGCGTTGTCCTTGCCCATGGAGACTGGAAACGAATGACCGCACGCCTGGCGATCGTCGACGACGACGACGCCTTCACCGGCTATTTGCACACGCTGCTGACGGGTCAGGGCTACGCGATCGAGGTGTTCAACAGTGGCACCGCCCTGCTCGAAGGCCTGCGTGCCGGCTCAGCACCCAATGTCATCCTGTTGGACGTACTGATGCCGGACCTGGACGGAATCGAGACACTGCGCGCCATTCGGCAGGCTCGGCCGGCGGCCCAGGTGATCATGCTGTCCGGTCGCCAGGCGCCGCATACGATCGTCGAGGCGGTGCGGCTCGGCGCCGCCGACTACGTGCTGAAGCCCGGCGATCCCGACGGCGTCGGCGAGGCGGCCCTCGAGGCCGCCATCCGCAACGCCCTCGAGCGCGAGTCGCTGAGCGCGGAAGTGGCCCGGCTCAGCGCCCAGGCGGCCGAGGATCCGCAGGGCACACAGCTCTCGTGGAGCTCCGGCGCCGCCATGCAGCCGGTGCTGGCGATGGTCGAGCGGGTCGCCGACTCCGACGTCGGCGTGCTGCTGCGCGGGGAGAGCGGTGTTGGCAAGGAAGTGATCGCCCGCGAGCTGCATCGCCGCTCGCCGCGCCGAACCAAGCCGTTCGTCAAGGTCAACTGCGCGGCGCTGCCCGCCGATTTGCTCGAAAGCGAGCTGTTCGGCCACGAGCGCGGCGCCTTCACCGGCGCCGGCACGACCCGCATTGGCAAGTTCGAGTTCGCCCAGGGCGGCACCATCATGCTGGACGAGATCGGCGAAATGCCGGCCGCGCTCCAGGCCAAGCTGCTGCACGTCCTGCAGGACCGCGAGCTGACCCGGCTCGGGAGCAACCGGCAGATCGAAGTCGACGTCCGCGTGCTCGCCGCCACCAACCGCGATCTGGAGGCGATGATGCGGCACGGCACCTTCCGCGAGGACCTCTATTACCGCTTGCAGGTGATCGAGCTGCGGATCCCGCCGCTGCGCGAGCGGCGCGAGGAAATCCAGGCGCTCGTCGAGTTCTTCCTCTCCAAGTACGCCGCGGTCTACCGCCGGCCGCCCGTCCGACCGAGCCGCGGGCTCCTCGACGCGTTGCTCGGCTACTCGTGGCCGGGGAACATCCGCGAGCTCGAGAACATGATGAAGCGCTACGTCGTGCTGCAGGAGGAGTCACTGCTGCTCGGCGAGCTCGTCCGCCTGCAAACGGCGCAAGCCCTGCCGTTACCGGTCGCCGCACCCGCGCCGGTAGCCCAGCCGGTGGCCGTGGCCGCAGCCGCCATCGCGGTCGCGCCGCCGCCGCCCATCGCGGTCGCGCTCCCGCCGCCGGTCGTCATGGCGCCGCTGGTCGTCGATCCCGATGACGAGGTGGTGGAAGACAAGACCGTCGAGGCCGACGGTGTCGATTTGCAGGCGCTGGCCCGCAACGCGGCGATGAAGGCGGAGCGCGAGGCGATCGATCAGGCCCTGGCCAAGTTCCGCTGGAACCGGCGCAAGGCGGCAGCCTACCTGAAGGTCAGCTACAAGACGCTCCTCAACAAAATGAAAGAGTGCGGGATCTCGGAGCCGGCCGCGTCGTAACGGCCGACGCTCGAGCTCGTTCTGGAACGTCTCCTGCAGGTCGGTGGGTGACCTACGCGCGTTCGCGCGCGTCCCACCCACATTCCGCAGGAGCACGTTCCATGGCTGACATCACCAATCTGCGCGAAGCATTCCTCGACGAGATCCGCGACATTTATCACGCGGAAAAGCAGTTGCTGAAAGCGCTGCCGAAGCTGGCCAAGGCGTCCGCCGACGTCGAGCTGCGCGGCGCGCTCGAGAACCACCTGGCCGAAACGGAGAACCAGGTGAGCCGGCTCGAACAGGTGTTCGAGCTGGTCGGCGAGAAGCCGCAGACCCGAACCTGTGCCGGCATGGCGGGCATCATCGAGGAAGGCTCCGATGCGCTGAGCCAGGACACCGGTCCCGTCCTCGACGCAATGATCATCGCCTCGGCGCAGCGGGCCGAGCACTACGAGATCGCCGCCTACGGCACGGCCGCGGCATGGGCCGAAGGGCTCGGCTACACCGATGCGGCGGAGCTGCTGCGGGAAACGCTGGACGAAGAGAAGACTGCCGACGAAACGCTCACCGGGCTGGCGGAGGCGGGGATCAATGCGGCGGCTGGAACTGCCGCGCCGACGCCTGGGAAAGCGCGGGCCGCGGGCCGGATGTGAAGCGCGGCGCTCGAGGATCGCGGGGCGAGCCGGCAGCGCCGGCCCGCCTCGCGACGAATCAGGCGCGCATATAGCCGAAGCGACCCTGTACCAGGGCCCCCTCATCGACCAGCTGATCGAGGGCGGCCTGGCAGGTCTCCCGATCCACGTTCCAGAACCGGGACGCCTGCGGAAGGGTGAGGCGGAGGCACGGCATTTCCTCGTACTCCGAACGAATGCGCTGCGACAGCTCCGTTGCGGACGCAGCCGGCGTCGCGACGGGTTCCAACACGCGAGTAACCATTGGCATCGAGACAGTTCTCCCGTCCCGTCCGGTGCAAGAGCGCCGCCAGATCGGCGACGCGCGTCAGCCGTACTCGACGGCAACAGTGGCGATGACCGGGGCGCGTTGGTGCCGTACCTCGGTCGCGCGGTTCGCACCTTGAGGAGAGGGCGCGCACGAGGGTGCCTGACGGCGACGGTACGACTTCTGCTCTGTCACATCCGGCGCGCCGATCGCGGGTTGATCGTGCGTCTCGCGTCGCGTTGGTGGAGGAAGAATGGTCCGGGCCGTCTCGTCGACAGTGTATGCGTCGCTCCTGCTCGTCATGACCGCTGCGCCGGCGAGAGCCGATTGGCTCATCACGCCGTATCTCGGTAGCGCCTTCGGTGGCGCCGCATCCTCGCAGCACGTCACCTATGGCGCCTCGGCCGCGTGGATGTCACACGGCATCGTCGGCGTCGAATTCGACGGCAGCATCGCCCCAGACCTGCTCGATGAAGACGCTGGCGTGATCCTCGGTATCACCGACAGCAACGTGACGACGCTCATGGGCAGCTTCGTGATCGGCGCGCCTCTCGGGGAACCGGGCATCCGGCCCTATGCGGTCGCCGGCGCCGGGCTGATCCGCTCGCGGCTCAGCGACGCCGACGACATCTTCGACATCGACGAGAGCAGCTTCGGCATCAATGTCGGTGGCGGCGTCCATGCCCTGGTGGGCAAGAACGTCGGGCTGCGCGCTGACCTGCGTTACTTCCGCGGCGTACGCGACACCGACAGCAGCGACGACGTCGACCTCGAGCTCGGCGGCTTCGACTTCTGGCGCGCCACGGTCGGGGCGACCTTCCGGTTCTAGGTTCGACGTTTCACTTCCAAGGAGGATCCGCGATGAGACCACACCTGTATCAGATTGCCTTCGTCGGCGCGCTCGGCCTGGTGGGCGCCTGTTCGTCCGAACAACGGCCGGAAGCGGCTGATCGGCCGCCCGTCGCCGAGGCCCCCGCCAAGCCGGACGTCGGCGACCGCACCGCCGCCGCAACGGAAACCGCCGACGTGAAGCTGGCCATCTCGATGGACAAGACCGTCGACGCCAGCGACATCAACGTCGACACCGATGCCGCGACCAAAGTCGTGACCCTGAAGGGCACTGTCGCCAGCGGCGAACAGCGCGCGCGCGCCGAAGCCATCGCGGTACGCGAGGCGACGGGGTTCCGCGTCGTCAACCAGCTGGTCGTGAAGCGCAAGGCGGACTAAGCGTCCGGCTCACGCGGGTCGGGCTCGCCGCGCCCCTGGGGACATCGCCAGGTCTCGCGCGACGCCCGGCCCGCGTCTTCGCGCTGTATGCTCGCCGTCGACGCATGGCTGCGTGGCTTCCCTACCTGGTCGCGATCGCGGCGACGCTGGTCGCGGGCCTCTGGCGTCTCATCCTGTCGAACTGGCTCGGAAGCGACCTCCCGTATCTCACCTTCTTCGGCGCCCGTGATGGCATCCGCCATGTACGGCGGACTGCGCCCCGGCCTGCTCTCCACCGCGCTCAGCGCGGCCATCACCACCGCCTTCTTCCTCGTTCCCCGCATCGAGTCCGACGGGCTGCAGCCGGCACACGTCGTCGGCATCCTGATTTTCGCCGGCACCGGGTGGCTGATCAGCGCCGGCGCCGACGCGCTGCGCCGGACCCGCGACGACTATCGGCTCGAAGCGGAACGCCTCCGCACCACGCTGCAGTCGATCGGCGACGGAGTCGTCGTCACCGACCAGGCGGGCGCCGTGGTGTCGCTCAACCCCGTGGCCGAACGGCTCACCGGGTGGACCAGCCAGGCGGCCATTGGCCGGCCGATCGACTCGATCTTTCTCATCCTCAACGAGGACACGCGCCAGCCGGTCGACAACCCGGCGTTGCGCGCGCTGCGTGACGGCGCCGTCGTCGGCCTCGCCAACCACACCGTCCTCGTCGCCCGCGACGGCGCCGAGACGCCGATCGACGACAGCGCGGCGCCGGTCCGGGGCGCGGACGGCAAGATCGCCGGCAGCGTGCTGGTGTTTCGCGACGTCTCCGAGCGGCGTCACACCGAGCAGGCGCTGCGGTCCAGCGAAGAGGATCTGAGCGACTTCTTCGAGAACGCCAGCGTCGGCCTGCACTGGCTCGACCCCGACGGCCGGGTCGTGCGGGCCAACCGCTCCGAGCTGGCCATGCTCGGCTACAGCGCCGACGAGTTCATCGGCCACGCGGTCACCGAGTTCCACGTCGATCGATCGGTGGTCGACGAGATGCTCGATCGCATAGCGCGAGGGGAAACGCTCCGCAACGTCGCGGCCCGCCTGCGCTGCCGCGACGGCGGCGTCAGGCACGTGCTCATCAGCTCGAGCGCGCGGTGGGAGCGCGGCCGGCTCGCCCACACGCGCTGCGTCGTCCTCGACGTGACCGAGCGCCGCCGGGCCGACGAGGTCCGCGCCCTGCTCGCCGCGGTCGTCGAGTCGACCGAGGACGCGGTCATCACCAAGTCGCTCGACGGCGCCATCCTGTCGTGGAACGCCGGGGCCCAGGCCATGCTGGGCTACACCGCCGAGGAAGCGGTCGGGCGGTCGGTCAACATCATCATTCCGGAAAGCCGGCGCGAGGAAGAGCTCGCCATCCTCGACCGCGTCAGGCAGGCGAAGCGGGTCGAGCCGTTCGAGACGCAGCGGGTCGCCCGCGGCGGCCGCGTCATCGACGTGTCGCTGTCGGTGTCGCCGATCCGCGACGAGACCGGCGGCATCATCGGCGCCTCCTCGATCGCCCGCGACATCGGCCAGCGCAAGGCGCTCGAGCAGTCGCTGCGCGACAGCGATCGGCGCAAGGACGAATTCCTGGCTGTGCTCGCCCACGAGTTGCGCAACCCGCTGGCGCCGATCAGGAGCGGCGTCGCGGCGCTGCGCCTGGCCCTGCCCGACGACGCCACGCTGCGCCATGTCGGCGGCATCATCGAGCGTCAGGTGCGGCAGATGTCGCGGCTGCTCGACGACCTGCTCGATGTGTCGCGCATCACGCACAACAAGCTCGAGCTGCGGATGGAGCCGCTCACCTTGCAGGCGGTGCTCGATGCCGCACTCGAGACGAGCCGGCCGCTGCTCGAGAGCGCCGGCCAGACGGTCTCCGTGGACGCACCGCCGATTCCGGTGCCGATCGTCGCCGACCCCGTGCGCATCGCCCAGGTGTTCGCCAACTTGATCAGCAACGCCTCGAAGTACTCGCACCCTGGCGCCGGCATCCGTATCGGCGTCGCGGCCGACGAACGAGAGATCGCGATCACCGTCACCGACAACGGCATCGGCATCACCGCCGAGGCGCTGCCGACCATCTTCGACGTGTTCTCGCAGGCCTCGCAGGCGCGGACGCGGGCCCAGGGCGGCGTCGGCATCGGGTTGTCACTGGTCAAGGGCCTGGTCGAACTGCACGGGGGCCGCGTGTTCGCTCGCAGCGGCGGCCTCGATCGGGGGAGCACGTTCGAAGTGCGCCTGCCGGCTCGCGTCACCGTGGACGAGAGCCAGGTGGAGGCAGAGCCTGCTTCGTACGAGCCGCTGGGCCGGCGGGTCGTGATCGCCGACGACAACCGCGATGGCGCCGACAGCCTGACGCTGGTGGTGCAGGCGTTCGGCTGCGACGTGCGCACGGCCTACGACGGCGCCGGCGCCGTCAGCGAGACGGAGGCGTTCCGTCCACACATCGTCTTCCTGGACCTGGGGATGCCGGGCATGGACGGCCTGGAGGCCGGGCGCCGGATCCGCGCCCTGCCGGACGGCGACCGCATCGTGCTGGTCGCCGTCACCGGCTGGGGCCAGGAGCGGGATCGCCAGTCGACCCGGGAGGCCGGCTTCGACGCCCACGTCGTCAAGCCGGCCGATCCCTTCGCGCTCCGCACGCTCATCGCCCGGGCGCCGTCGGACGCCGGCGCTGCGAACAGTCCACACGCCTGACGGGGCGCCGGCCGCTGCCGTTGCCCACGACCGGGGCCGGCCGGCCGGACACGAGCGTTCAGGGGCGACGCTACGACGTCCGCTTGTTGCCGACGAGCAGCAGGACGACGCCAGCCGCCAGGGCCAGACCACCGGCGATCGGCGGCAGCGGAATGCGTTCGTGCTTCGTGGCGGTCGCTTCGATCGGCCCGATGTCGATGACCTTCTCGCGGCTGGTGTAGTTGATGCCGCCGACGGCCAGACCGATGACGCCGACCACGATGAGCAGGATACCGACGATGCTTGCCATTTTCATGTCGCTGTCTCCACAGATGAGGCACTGAGCGGAATCGCTGACAGCCCTCTGGGCCTGTCGAACGGCCCTGTTGACTGGCCCGAAATCCGCAATGATTGGTCATCATGCAAGAAGGTCGCCCGACCCGTCCTGGCCGCCGCCGCATCTCCCGTCGAGGCTGGGTCGCCATCGCCGTGCTGTTCGCCGTGCTGGCGGCGGTCCTGGCGTCGCTCTTCACGCGTGTCACGCCCCACGTGCGCGACCTGGCGGTGAAGGCCCTCAACGATCGCTTCGACAGCGAGACCGAGATCGCCACCCTGCAGGTGTCCCTGTTTCCGCAGCCCGAGGTGAGCGGGACCGGACTCGTCGTCCGCTACAAGGGCCGGCGCGACGTCGCACCGCTGATCAGCATCAAGTCCTTCGCGGCGAGCGCGTCGATCCCCGGGCTGATCTTCAAGCGGCTGCACCTGAAGGCGATCGACCTCGAAGGCCTCGAGATCCGCCTGCCGCCGGGCGGCTTGAAGGGCGCCGGCCTGTCGCTGCCGAAGGATGGAGCGGCAGCGGGCAAAGAGGCCGCGCCGGGCGGAAAGGGCGCCAACGGCACCACGCCTGCCGGAGACACGCCGAAGAAGCCGCTGTCGGAGCGGACGCCGATCCTCATCGACACGATTCGGTCACGCGCCTCGCGCCTGCAGATCGACACCGACGATCCGGGCAAGCTGCCGCGCGTCTTCGAGATCCACGACCTCGTGATGACCGACTTCGGCTTCGATCGCGCCGCCGGCTTCGAGGCCCGCGTCTCGAATCCGAAGCCCAAAGGCGAGATCTACGCCAAAGGGACCTTCGGGCCGTGGAACACGGCCGACCCGCGCATGACGGCACTCGGCGCCGACTACGAGTTCAACAACGCCAACCTCGACACCATCAAGGGGATCGGCGGCATCCTGTCGTCGAAGGGGCGCTTCCACGGCGTGCTCGAGCGCATCCGTGTCGAAGGCACCACCGACACGCCCGACTTCCACGTCGACATCGCCGGCCAGCCGGTGCGGCTCCAGTCGCGCTTCGCCGCGGTCGTCGACGGCACCAACGGCAACACCTGGCTCGAGCCAGTCGACGTCACGCTGCTGTCGTCGTCGCACATCGTCGCCCGCGGTGAAGTGGTGCGTAGCGAGGACGTGAAGGGCCGCAAGGTCTACCTGCAGGTCACCATCGACGACGCGAAGATCGAGGACATCCTGCGCCTGGCGATCAAGAGCAAGACGACGCCCCTGACCGGCCAGATGAAACTGCAGACCACGTTCCTCCTGCCGGCCGGCGAAAAGGATGTGCCGGAACGGTTGCAGCTCGATGGCTCGTTCTCGATCGAGCGGGCCCGCTTCACGAGCTTCGACGTCCAGCAGCGCATCGACACGCTGAGCCGCCGCGGCCGCGGCAACACCGGCGACACGGGCCCCAGCGTCGTCTCGAAACTGAGCGGCCGCTTCCTCATGAAGGACGGACGCATCCGCTTGAGCAAGCTGACCTTCGCGGTGCCGGGATCGGTGGTGCAGCTCGCCGGCACCTTCGATCTGGGATCGGAACAGCTCGATTTCGCCGGCCATCTGTTGCTGGACGCCTCGCTGTCGGAGACGGTGACCGGCTTCAAGTCGATCCTGGTGCGCGTAGCGCAGCCGTTCTTCCGTCGGCCCGGTGGCGGCACCAAGATTCCGATCCGTGTCTCGGGCACGCCCGACAAGCCGGCGTTCGGCGTCGACGTGAAGCGCGCCCTGAAGCCGGGAAATTGATGTGGCCGAGCCGGAGATGGCCGTCAGCTTGCACTGGCAACGTCCCGGAGGAACCACTCATGAATGACGATGTATTCAAGGGCAAATGGCTGCAACTCAAGGGACAGATCAAGGAGAAGTGGGGTCAGCTTACCGATGACGACCTCGACCAGGCCGCCGGTCAGCGGGACCAACTCGTTGGTCGCATCCAGGAGCGGTACGGCCTGGCGAAGGACGAGGTCAATACGCAACTCGACGCGTTGATCGCGACCGAGCCCCGACGCGCTGGCGCCGGTTCGTAGCATCGCAAGGGGCGGCCCTTCGGGGCCGCCTGCGGCAGCTCCTCGGAGTTGCCTGACAGCTGTCCGGACGGTCGGTCTGGCGCGGCCCCCATCGCCGCACACACGTCGGACCGGCCGCCCGGCAGTTCTCGCGTGCGGGCCCACACCTCCGCATCCCGCCGCCCCATCGCGCGTTGGCCCATCACCTCACCGGTGCCGCATGCACGCGCGACAACCGACCCGCATCGTGATCGTCGGCGGTGGCCTCGCTGGTGTGAGTGCCGCCCTCGACCTGTTGCCGCACGGCCTGCAGGTGCATGTCGTCGAGGCGCGTGATGACCTCGGTGGCCGCGTTCGCACCCGCGCGATCGTGCAGAACGGCTCCGGTGTAAGCGTCGCTGCAACTTGCCGTGCGGCGCCGTCTGGGAAGGCGCCGAACAGCGCGCATCGGTGCTGACGCTGCTCGGCGGTGGCTCGGCGAGTGACTCACTGGCGGAGGCGGCGGCGCACCGTGGCGGCATCGCCGCGCTCCTGCGGGTCCTCGGCACGCCGTCCTCGATCGGATCGCCGATCGGCGGCGCGGTCTCGTGGGGACGCGAGCGCTGGTCGAGGGGTGGCTACGCGGTGTTCGGGACGGCCTTCGATCCGCGCGATCGGCGGGTGCTGTCCGCCGCCCACGGTCGCGTCCTGTTCGCCGGCGAGCACACCAGCGAGCCCTGGCAGGGGTTCATGAACGGTGCGGTGGAAAGCGGCCAGGCGGCGGCGCGCGACGTGATCGCGCTGGCCCGCCTCGAGCGGCTCTAGCAGCCCGTGGTGAAAGTCCCGCGGCATTTGACGGGCGATGCATCCCGGCGCTCGGCGTTGCTCGTCGGTTGACTCGAACGGCGAGGACGCAGTCCGGAGCCGTCGAGCGAAAGCCGCGTGGTAACGCGGCTTTACATATCCCCGAT
>JBDSLU010000019.1:0-9806 GCA_039916225.1 Vicinamibacteraceae bacterium | reverse complement strand
GCCGTGAGGCAACGTAGTTGTAGTTGTTGATCGGCAGCGCCGGACTCACCGCCGCATAGAAGTTGCTCTCGCCGACCAGGTTGTCCTTGAGGACGCTGTAGGTGTAGCTGAAGCGCCCGCCCCACCCGTTCTTCAGACGCCGGCTCACTTCGAAGACCGCGGCGTGGTAGCGGCTGTAGCCTTCCGTCACCTGGCGCGCGTTCACCTGCCGGTACTGCGGGAACGGGAGCAGCAGGCGCTGCCGCGACAGCGTCGCCGGCGTCGACAGTGACAGCGGCACGCTCGGGTTGCCGCGGAACGGATTGGGGAGCTGATCGTTCAGCGCGGCGCCCAGCGACAGGTAGGCCGGATCGAGCTGGTTGATGTTGATGGGCGTGTCGTTCGATCCGCCGAGCCCGACGTGATCGCTCCGCGCGCCGATGTAGGACGCGGTGAGCGTGAGATCGGCGCCCAACTCGCGCTGCAGATCGACCGAGAACTGCTGCACGCGGGGCGCCGTCCGCGTCTGATCGACGAACGAGATGTTGCTGTCCAGATTGGTCAGGGCACCCAGCGAGTTACCGGTCGGCGCGGCGACGCCGTTCGGGAACGGGTTGGTCAGGGTCACCGGTGCGGTGCGGCTCTGGCTCAGGATCGTGTTCTGGGTGAAGCCGACCTGGCCGTAGTTGCTGGCCGAGGTCGACGGTCCTGGGTAGTTGAACGGCGCCCAGTAAAGACCGTAGCCGCCGCGCAGCACCGTCTGCTCGCCGAGCGCGTAGGCGGCGCTCAGCCGCGGCGACCACTTCACCCCGGGCGCGTTGCCCTGCGTCGTCTTGTTGCCGTCGACGCCCGCATACATCAGGCCGCCGGAAACGGTCCGGGCCGGCGTGCCGGCGATCGGATCGGCCGGGATCGAGATCGACGACAGCGAGCTCGACATCGTCGGATCGAAGCCGACCGTGAAGCGGTTCTCCCGTTCGCGCAGGCCATCTTCGTGCTCCACGCGCAGGCCGTAGTTCAGCGTCAGCTTCGAGTTGACGCGCCAGTCGTCCTGGAAATACCCGCCGTAGTAGTTGGCGTAGAGATCGAGCGGCGTGGACACCGAGATCTGGCTGGTGCGGACCGTCGACGGATAGCCGAGCAGGAACGCCGCGAAGGCGTTGCCGTCGGTCGTGCTGCCGGTGCCGCCGTTCGACGAGGTCATGTCCTTGTCGAAGTCGAAGAAGCCGGCGCCATCGCCCGGGATGTAGCTGTCGACGCCGATCTGGCGGTAGTCGCCACCGACCTTGAAGGTGTGGCGGCCGACGAACTTCGACCAGGTGGCGTTGGCGCTGGTCGACTTCCAGTTGATCTGGGTCGGGTTGATGGCGCCGAGCGTCTGCCCGGCGAACTGGTCATAGCCGCGGATGCGGACGCCAGGGAACTTCTCGAGCGTGATCTGATCCAGATACGTCTGTGAGAAGCCGAGCTGACTCGGGCTGAATGGCGTGCTCAGCGTGTTGTTGTCGGGGAAACGCGTCATGCCGAAGCGGAAGCCGAGCACCGAACTGTCGCTCATTACCCAGGTGTCGTTGAGGGCGAGGATCTTCGGCCGACGGACCAGGATGTAGTCGTTGGGATCGGCGAACCGGGTCGGCTCGGCCTGATCGGCGCTGCCGAAGTAATTGGCGTCCGGCTCGTCGGTCTTGTTGTAGAGGTAGAAGCCGGTGAGGGTGTTGGTGTCGGTCAGCTTGTGCGAGATCTTGGCCGAGTAGAGCTGCTGCAGCTGATTCTTGATCAGCGAGGTGCGGGTGTAGTTGGTCGAACCGTTGGCGCGCTCGACGTCGGCCAGCGGCAGGTACTGGAGCATCGCGGCGGCCGTCGGGTTGATGCGACCGGTCGGGATCCGATTGCCGGCGAACGGCTGCCCGGTGACCGGATCGTAGATCGCCACCATCGCGCCGGAGGCGTTGGTTGTCTGCGAGAAGTCGCCGAGGCGCTCGAGGGCGGTCGGCATGGTGACGCTGGCGTTGCGCGTCTGCACGTCGTGGTAGCTCTCGGTCGAGAACCAGAAGAACGTGCGGTTGCGGAGCACCGGGCCGCCGATGGCGCCGCCACCGAGGTAGTAGGGGCTGTCCGGCTTGGCGAGGCCGGCCTTCTCGCTGAAGAAGTTGTTGGTCTGCCCCCACAGCGGCCGGGTCTGCGCGAAGCCGGTGCCGTGCAGAGCGTTGGCCCCGGCGCGGAGCGTGGTGTTGAAGACGCCGCCGCCGGTGCGGCCCATCTCCGCGTCGTAGGTGTGGACCTGGACCTTCATGTCCTCGAGCGACTCGATGCTCGGGTTGGCGGTGGCACGGTTGCGGAGGTCCGTGATCGGGACGCCGTCGAGCGTGTAGTTGTTGCCACGGCGGGTGCCGCCGCCGAGCGACAGCAGCGAGGCGTTGGTCTGATCCTGCTGGCGGTTGAACTGCGCATCGCCGGAGGCGATGACGGTCGGGACGGTGGTGCCAATGAGGAAGGCTGCCCGTCCGGGTGAGGGCAGCGTCTGCATGTCGATCTTGTCGAGGACGGTGCCGATCGAGGCGTTGGAGCGCTCGATGCGGGCCGGCTCGCTGCTGACCGTAATCGTTTCCTCGAGGCCGCCGATCTCGAGTTTGACGTCGAGCGTCAGGAACTGCTGCGTCCCGATCTGGATGTCGCGCTGCGTGACCGACTTGAAGCCGGACATCGCCACCTTGAGGCCGTACAGGCCCGGCGCGAGGTTGGGCAGGTTGTATTCGCCAGCCTCGTTGGTCTGCGCCGATCGGGAGACGTTGGTCTCCGCGTTGGTCACCGTCACTTCGGCGCCAGGCACGACGCCCGCGGCATCGTGCACGGCGCCGCGGATACCACCCTGATAGCCCTGGGCCGCGCCCGTTCGAGCCAGACCGATGACGGCGCACACGACCGTCAACATGACGCTCAGTCGATGCATGCTCCCACCCCCTCAACATGTTCAGTCGTTCCATGAAGCCCCACAGACAGGACGATGTCCGGGCTCGATGCCGCTCGTAGTGCAAGCGCGGGTCCGTCGCCGCCCCGCGTCGTCGCAAGACGCGCAAACGCCGCCAACGCCGCTGGTTAGCCGATGAAGAGGGGTTCGTGGGCACGGCCTGTCGATGGCGCGTCGATGCGGACGTTCTTGTCGATACGCGCGATAGAAGGCGACAGAGTTGGCGATCGGGCGTCGGGAAGAGCCGCCAATCACGCATGCGCAATGCATGTCCGACCCATGCTTCGGACAAATAGGTTCCCTCACCTGCCCGTGTTCCCACGAGATTGTCGGGAGCGCGTGCATCGCTGTCGATCGCGTCGATCGCGGTGATATTCGCGAGATCGCGCCGATAGTGGCGGCGATCGCGCGATCGAGGCGTCGCCGCCGCAGGGGCACTCGTCTTGCACACACGGCCGCAAGATGCCCGACGCACGCTGCGTGCGTCATCCGTCCATCACAGGAGGCCTGCCCATGCTGCGCACTTCGCACGACGCGTATGACGTTCCGTCGTCTCTCTCGTCTTTCGCGCGTGGGCAACTCTCGCGTCGACGCCTGCTGGGCGGCGTGCTCTCCGCCGCTGCCGCGGGCGTCATCGCACCATCGCGCGTCACGGCGCGTGGCGCCACGCTCGATGGCGTCACCGCGCCCGCCGACGTGCGCCGCACCAATACGCTGCTGCGGCTCGGCAGCAACGAAAACCCGTGCGGGCTCGGTCCGGCGGCGAAGGACGCATTCGTCGCGGCGGCGGGCGAGGCCAACCGCTATCCCGGTCGCGCCGGCCAGGTACTCATCGAGGCGCTCGCTGCCCAGCACAAGGTCGAACCGGCGTGGATCTACCTGACGCCGGGCTCGGGCGAGCTGCTGCGCGCAGCGACGATGGCCTTCACCTCGTCGTTGCGGTCGCTGGTGGTGGCGTCGCCGACGTTCGAAGCGCCGGGCCGGGCTGCCGCTGCCATCGGCGCCCCGGTCCACGCGGTGCCGGTCACCGCCGAGGGTCGTCTCGACCTCGACGGCATGGCCGCCAAGGCCGCCGGCGCCGGGATGTTCTTCATCTGCAACCCGAACAACCCGACGGGCGCGAGCGTGCCGGCGACCGCCGTGGCGTCGTTCGTCGCCATGGTGAAGGCAGCGGCGCCCGAGGCCAGGATCCTGGTCGACGAGGCCTACTTCGAGTACGTGGACGATCCCGGCTACGCCACCGCCGTGCCGCTCGCGCAGGCCGATCCGCGCGTGTTCGTCACCCGCACGTTCTCGAAGATCTTCGGCATGGCCGGCCTGCGCGTCGGCTACGCGATCGCGCATCCGGACACGATCGCGGCGCTGCGCAAGCAGGGCTCGAGCGGCACGCTGAGCAGCGCGTCGCTGGCCGCGGCGGCGGCGGCGCTGGCCGACACGACGCACCTCACGGCGGAACGGGCGCGAAACACGGCCGCGCGCACCTTCACGCGCGGCAAGTTCGAGGCCGCCGGCTATCGCGTGCTGCCGTCGTCGGCCAACTTCGTGATGATCGACATCAAGCGCGACGCCGGCGCCTTCGGGGCGCTCTGCCGCCAGCACCAGATCGGGGTGGCGCGAGCGTTCCCGCCGCTGACGACCTGCGTCCGCCTGAGCATCGGCACCCAGGCGGAGATGGACGAGGCCGTGCCGGCGATGCTGGCGCTGCTCGAAGCGGCGCCGCCGGTGTCGGCCCGCATGGCGACGCGCGCCACCGATTGGGACGCCGGAGGTGCGTGTTGAGGCACGCGCTCGCGGCGTTGTCGCGCCGCCGTTTCCTCCAGGGCCTCGGCCAGACGTCCGGCGCCGTGGCCGTGCACGAGGCGATGCGCGGCCTCGGGTTCCTCGCCGACGATCCACCGCCGCCCGCGGTCAGCGGACGGGCGCCCCGCGGGGCCCGGGTCGCGATTCTCGGCGGCGGGCTGGCGGGCATGGCCGCGGCCATCGAGCTGGGGTCGCTCGGCTACCACTGCGACGTGCTCGAGGCGCGGCCGCGTGCCGGCGGACGCTGCTTCACCGTCCGCGGTGGCACCGCCAGCGAGGAGCCGGCGCAGGCCGGCCTGACCGCGCGCTACGATGACGGCCTCTATCTCAACGCCGGCCCGGCCCGCATTCCGCATCACCACACCGCGACGCTGGATTGGTGCCGTGAGCTCGGCGTCGCCATCGAGCCGTTCCTGTGCGCCAACGAGGCGGCCTGGGTTCACGACGCCGTGAGCGGCCGCAAGATGCGCGTCCGTGAGCTGCGCGCCGATTTCCAGGGTCACACCTCGGAGCTGCTGGCCAAGGCGGTGTCGCGCGACGCGCTCGACGCGCCGCTCGGTCCCGACGATCGCGAACGCCTGATCGAGTGGCTGCGTCGGCAGGGCGCGCTCGGCGCCGACCTGCGCTATACCGGCACGCCGCGGCGCGGCTACACGGTGGCGCCAGGCCCGGGCGAGACGTCAGGCGTGCTCGAGGGTCCGCTGGCGCTCGGCCCGCTGCTCGCCACCGGCTTCAGCGCCTACTTGAACAGCGAGCTGGTGCTGCAGACGCCGATGTTCCAGGTGGTCGGCGGCACCGACGGCCTGGCCAAGGCGATGGCGGCTCGGGTCAAAGCCCTCACCCTCGGGGCCCGCGTCACCGCCGTCGCCCAGCGCGAGCACGGCGTCCGCGTCCGCTACGAGGTCGAGGGCCGTCCGCGCGAGCTCGACGCCGACTTCGCCATCTCGACGCTGCCGTTGCCGCTGCTGCGCGAGATCGAGCTCGACGTGCCGGCGGAGACGAAGCAGGCGATTGCCGCCGTCGCCCTCGCCCCGGCGGGCAAGATCGGGCTGCAGTTCAAGCGCCGGTTCTGGGAGGAGGACGAAGGCATCTACGGCGGCATCAGCCGGACCAGCCTCGACATCACCCAGATCCTGTACCCGTCGGCCGGTTACCTTTCGCGCAAGGGGGTGGTCATCGGCTACTACCAGAACGGCGAGAAGGCCAAGGCGATGGGGCAGCTGCCGCACGCCGATCGACTGGCGTGCGCGATCGAGCAGGGCTCGACGATCCATCCGCAGTACCGCACCGAGCTCGAGTCGGCGTTCTCGGTGGCGTGGGAACACGTGCCCTTCAACCGCGGTGGCTGGACCCAGTACACCGAGGCGCAGCGGAAAGCCGAGTACCTCACGCTGCAGCAGCCGCACGGCGCGCTCTACCTCGCCGGTGACGGGCTCTCCTACGTGAGCGGCTGGATGGCCGGCGCGCTCGGCTCGGCACGGACCGTCGCCCGCCGCGTGCACGAGCGGGCCTCGCGGGAGTTGGGCGCGGTGACGGCGCGGGCGAGCGCCTGATGAGGAGGAGTCGTTGACGATGATGGATACGAGATCGAGGATTGGTGGCCGCCGCGTGCGCGCGCTGCTCGGCGCGTTGGCGTGCACGTCTGTGACCGCGGCGGCTCACGCGCAAACGCCGGCCGCGACAGCACCGCCGGCTGCGGCTGCGGCGACGGTGCGCAAGGCGCCACCCACAGCCGTCACCTTCTATGGATCGCCGACCTCGCCGATCTCCGCCGGGGTAGCGATCCCGGCCGGTGCCGCCTTCGTGTGGACGAGCGGCACGGTGCCGCCGGTCGCCAAGGCCGACGCGCCGGCCGGCGACATCGCGCGCTTCGGCGACACGAAGACCCAGGCGGCCGGCGTGCTCAAGGCGATCGAGACGCAGCTCGCCGGCCAAGGCCTGACGATGGCCGACGTGGTCTACCTGCGCGCCTACCTCGTCGCCGATCCGGCCAAGGGGGCGATCGACACCGACGGCTGGAACGCCGCCTACCGGGAGGTGTTCGGCACGGCCGCCAACCCGACCAAGCCGGCCCGCTCGACGGTCGGCGTCTCGGCGCTCGTCAACCCGCTCTGGCTCATCGAGATCGAAGCCTTCGCGGTCTACCCGGCGTCGAAGCCCTGACGCGTCGCCCCGAGCCGGCGACCGCTCCGATCTTGCGGCATGATGGGACCTCACACGTGGAGGAGGCCCCATGGCAGGCGCTCGGCTCTCGCGACGCAATGTGCTCGGCGGGTTGGTGTCGGTGGCCGCAGTTGGCGCGGCCGGGCGAGGGACCGCGCTGGCGAGCCCGGCCGGCGAGATCGCGCGCAGCGCGGGTGTGCTGCGACTGGGTAGCAACGAGAACGCCACCGGCCTCGGGCCGGCGGCGCGGGCGGCGTTCCTCGCCGCGGCTGACGAAGCGAACCGCTACCCGGGCCGCATCTGGGAAACGCTGATCGAGGCGCTCGTCGCCCGACACCAGGTCGAGCGATCGTGGATCCACCTGACGCCTGGCTCGGGCGCGCTGCTCAGCGCGGCGACGCTGGCGTTCACCGGCACGTCGCGATCGCTGCTCACGGCGGCGCCGACGTTCGAGGCGCCCGCCCGCACGGCGCGGGCCACCGGCGCCGAGGTCCAGGCGGTGCCCGTCACGGCGGACGGCCGCCTCGACCTCGACGCGATGCTGGCCAAGGCCGCCGGCGCCGGCCTGGTCTACGTCTGCAATCCCAACAACCCGACCGGTGGCGGCGTCCCGGGCACCGCCCTGGCGGCGTTCGTCGAGAAGCTGAAGACGGCCGCGCCCGAGGCGCGTGTCCTCGTCGACGAAGCCTACTTCGAGTACGCCGACGAGCCTGGCTACGCCACGGCGGTGCCGCTGGCTGTTGCCGATCGCCGCGTCCTCGTGACGCGCACGTTTTCCAAGGTCTTCGGCATGGCCGGCCTGCGCGTCGGCTATGCCATTGCGCATCCCGACACCCTCGCCGCGCTCGAGGCGCACGGTCCGGACGGCACGCTGAGCAACGCCTCGCTCGCCGCGGCGGCGGCAGCGTTCACCGACACGGCGCACATCGCGGCCGAATGCGCCCGCAATCGAGCCGTGCGTCAATTCACTCGCGCGCGCTTCGAGGCGGCCGGGTTCCGCGTGCTGCCGTCGGCGGCGAACTTCCTGATGATCGACATCCGGCGCGACGCCGGCTCGTTCGGCTGGGAATGCCGAAGGCAGCGGATCGCCGTGGCGCGTCCGTTCCCGCCGCTGACGACCTGCCTCCGCCTGACCATCGGTACGCAGGCCGAGATGGACGAAGCCGTCCCGGCGATCCTGGCGCTGCTGCAAGCGCCGGTGTCGGCGCGAGTGGCATCGGCGCCCTCCGACTGGGTCGCGGGCGCCGGCTGTTAGCTTGGCGGCCGGCCTCTCACGGCCGGCCGCGGGCCGCCTCGTGAGCGACGTCCGAGCGCGTTACCAGATGTGGACGCGCTGCTCGGGCGCTACGTAGCCCTTGTCGGCCGGCTTGACGTCGAACGCCGCGTACCAGGCGTCCACGTTGCGCACCGGGATGGTGGCGCGCGCGTCGCCGGGCGAGTGCGGGTTGGTGAGGATGAGGTTCCGCAGGGCGTCCTCGCGCATCGCGCTGCGCCACACCTGCCCATAGGCCAGGAAGAAGCGCTGGTCGCCGGTGAAGCCGTCGATGACCGGTGCCGGCTGGCCTTTCAACGACAGCGTGTAGGCGGCGTAGGCCATCTCGATTCCGCCGAGATCGCCGAGGTTCTCGCCCATCGTCAGCTTGCCGTTCACGCACAGGTTCGGCACTGGGCAGAAGGCGTTGTACTGCGCCGCCAGCCGTTCGGTGGCAGCCAGGAACTTCGCGTTGGTGGCGGCGCTCCACCAGTTGCGGACCGCGCCGGTCTCGTCGAACTCGCGGCCCTGGTCGTCGAAGCCGTGGCCGATCTCGTGGCCGATCACCGCGCCGATGGCGCCGTAATTCACCGCTGGATCGGCGTTGGGGTCGAAGAACGGCGGCTGCAGGATGCCGGCCGGGAAGGTGATCTGGTTCGAGAGCGGGCTGTAGGACGCGTTGACCGTCTGGGCGTTCATCCGCCACTCGCCACGATCCACCGGCGTGTTCAGGCGGGCGACGCGCCGTCGCCACTCGAACAGCTGGCCGTTGCGGACGTTCTCGAAGAGCGTGTCCTTGGCGACGGGGAAGTCCGAGTAGTCGCGCCACGTCGACGGATAGCCGATGCGCGGGTCGAACGTCGCCAGCTTCTTCAACGCCTGGGCGCGGGTCGCGTCGTCCATCCACGCCAAGGTCTTGAGGCGCTCGCCCATCGCGGCGCGCAGGTTGGCGACGAGCGCGTCCATCGCCGCCTTGTGGCCGGGCGGGAAGTGCTTGGCGACGTAGAGCTCGCCGACGCCTTCGCCGATCAGCCCGTCGAGCAGCTGCGTGCCGCGCTTCCATCGGTCGCGCGGCGCCTCGATGCCGCGCAGCGCCTTGCTGTCGAAGGCAAAGTTGGCGTCGTCGAACGCCTGAGGCAGGTACTCCGCGTAGTCGTCGGCGAGGTGGAAGGCGAGATACGCGCGCCAGGTCGCGGCCGGCTCGGTGTCGAGCAGCGCGGCGCCGTCACGGAGGGCGCTGAGCTCGCGCACGACGAAGCGCTGCGCGGTGCCGAGGCCCATCGCCTCGAGGGCCGCCGGCCAGTCGACGGCCGGGATCATCGTCGCCAGCGTGGCGCGGTCGGCCGGGTTGTTGGTGTCCTTGACGTTGCGCCGGCGTTCGGGCGCCCAGTGGACGGTGGCGAGCTTGGTCTCGAGCGCGATGACCGCGGCCGCGCTCTCCGCCGGCGCCTTGTCGCCGATCAACTCGAGGAGTCGCGACACGTAGACCTTGTAGGCGGCGCGGTAGCCCTCGAACTTCGGCCCGGGCGTGAGGTAGTAATCGCGCGACGGCATGCCGAGGCCCGACTGCGTCATGGTGACGACGTAGCGGGTCGGGTCGGCGGGATCGGCCGAGATGCCGATCGCGAACGGGCCGGTGTAGTC
>JBDSLU010000018.1:0-18938 GCA_039916225.1 Vicinamibacteraceae bacterium | reverse complement strand
GCCCGGCCAGTTCACCGTGCCGACCGAGAAGATGCGCAACGGCGACTTCTCCGAGCTGCTCGCCGCCGGCATCACCATCTACGACCCGGCGACCGCGGTGCGCCGCGCCGACGGCCGCATCGAGCGCCAGGCGTTCCCGGGTAACATCGTGCCGGCCGGCCGCATCAGCCCGATCGCGCGCGAGTACATGAAGTACTGGCCTCTGCCCAACCAGGCCGGCGACAGCCAGCAGCAGAACAACTTCCTGAGCGCCAATCCGCGCCAGGACAACTTCTACTCGCTGTCGCTGCGCGGCGACCACCGCATCAGCAACGCGCAGAGCCTGTTCGTCCGCTACACGCGCAACGATCGCCGCGAGTCGCGCGGCGCCTGGGCGGGCGACGTCGGCGGCATCCGGCCGATCGGCAACTACCTGTATCGGATCAACGACGGCCTCACCGGAGACCACGTGTGGGCGGCCAGCTCGCGGTCGCTGCTCAACGTGCGCGCCGGCTGGCAGCGCTTCCAGGAGCCCAACGTCCGCCAGCACGAAGGCGTCTTCGACCCGGCCTCGCTCGGCTTCCCCGCGTCGACGGTGAGTCAGTTCGGGCCGTCGCGCTACCTGCCGCGGTTCGAGATCGGCGGCGTCTCGGCGATCGGCGAGAACGTCGGCGCCAGCAACGTGCACAGCATCTATTCGTTCCAGCCGACCTTCACGCGCGTCGCCGGCCGTCACACGCTGCGCACCGGCTACGACTTCCGCGTCTATCAGGAGAGCGGGACCAACCCCGGCCGCGCCGCCGGTCAGTACGAGTTCGCCAACACCTACACGCGTCAGCTGGACAACTCGCCGGTCAGCACGATCGGCCAGCCGTTCGCGTCGTTCCTCCTCGGCCAGCCCACCGGCGGCGCCATCGAGCGCAACGCCGACCGCGAGAACTGGTCGCGCTACCACGGCGTGTGGCTCCAGGACGACTGGCGCGTCAGCGAGCGGCTGACGGTGAACCTCGGCCTCCGCTACGAGTACGAAGCCGCCACCTACGATTCGGCCGATCGCAACATCCGCGGGTTCGATCCGAATGCGGCCATCTCGATCGCCGGCGCGGCCGAAGCGGCCTACGCCCGCGCGCCAATCGCCGAGCTGCCGGCATCGGCCTTCGACGTGCGCGGCGGCCTGCAGTTCGCCGGCGACGGCGGCCGCGGCTTCTGGAAGGCCGACACCAACAACGTCCAGCCGCGACTCGGCGCCGCCTACCGCATCGACACCAGGACGGTGGTCCGCGCCGGCTTCGGCGTCTACACCTCGCCGCTGGTGATCTTCGGCGTCCGTCAGACGGGCTTCTCGCAGCAGACGCCCATCGTCCCGACTCTCGACAACGGCCTGACCTTCACCGGCACGCTGGCGTCGCCGTTCCCCACCGGGGTCGTCGATCCGTCGGGCAACAGCCTCGGCGCCGACACCGCGCTCGGCCGCCTG
This sequence comes from Vicinamibacteraceae bacterium, assembly GCA_039916225.1. Taxonomy (GTDB): domain Bacteria; phylum Acidobacteriota; class Vicinamibacteria; order Vicinamibacterales; family Vicinamibacteraceae; genus JBDSLU01. The sequence goes on along the minus strand of JBDSLU010000018.1, from coordinate 17,482 downwards.
CTCGATCGCTTCGCCTACGCCGACGGCGTCCGCAACGAGCAGAACGCCCGCTGGGCCCTGACGGTGCAGCGCGAGCTGCCCGCCCAGTGGCTGCTCGAAGTCGGCTACGTCGGCTCGCACGGCTACGACCTCGGCGTCGAGCAGAACGACAACACATTGCCGCGGGAGTACCTGTCGACGGCGCCGACGCGCGACCAGGCGACGATCAACTTCCTGACCGCCAACGTCGCCAACCCGTTCGCCGGACTGCTGCCGGGCGAAACGCTGAACGGGTCGACCACGCAGCGGCAGCAGCTCCTCCGCCCGCTTCCCCACTTCCAGGACATCACCACCTGGCGCTACGACGGGGCGTCGAACTACCACGCCCTCCAGAGCCGTCTCGAGCGGCGGTTCTCGCAGGGCTACACGGTGCTGTTCGCCTACACCTACTCGGCGTTCACCGACCGCGCCTACATGCTCAACTACACCGACGAGGCGCCGACCGAAGCCGCCGCGGACGCCGACGTCCCGCACCGGTTCGCCTTCTCGGGCATCTACGAACTGCCGTTCGGCCGTGGACGGAAGTGGGCCGGCAACGCCGGCCGCGTCGTCAACGCCCTCGTCGGCGACTGGACGGTCACGGCGATCGCGTCGCTCCAGAGCGGCCGGCCGATCAGCTTCACCGACCGCACCCGGAACCTGTATTTCGACGCCCACCCGAACAGCCTGTCGGCCAGCTACTCGGGCGACGTCAGCCAGCCGGTGTTCGACCTCTCGGGCTTCTACTTCGCCGACGCCGCCGTCCAGACCAATGGCGTCGTCGATCCGGTCAAGCAGCGCAACGACTCGCGGATCCGCCTGGCCAACAACCTGCGCTACTTCCCGCACCGCGTCGGCACGCTGCGCAGCCAGGCGCTGAACGAGTGGCAGATGTCGTTCGTCAAGCGCCTGTCGATCACGCCGCGGGTCCGCGGCCAGATCAACGTCGAGCTGCTGAACGCCTTCAACCAGACCATCTACGCGGCGCCGGTGACCGACCCCACCAACGCCAACTTCGGCAAGGTCACCAGCCAGTTCAACCTGCCGCAAAGCGTGCAGCTCGCCTTCAAGCTCCAGTTCTGAGAACATCCCCGATCACGGGGACGGAGGGGGGCATGATACGAACGCTGATCTGCTGCGTCATGCCCATCCTGGTCTCGCTCCCCCCCCCGCTCGCGCCGGAACGGCCGCACCTGGCGGCAGCGCTCGACGCGGCGCGCTTCATCCAGACGGCGGCCATCGCCACGGCGCGAGGCGCCACCTGGCTGGCCAACCCGGCTGACACAGCCTCGGCCAGCGCCGACCTGTATACCGGGTCGGCGGGCGTCGTGCTGTTCTTCCTCGAGCTGGACCGCACCACCGGCGATGCCGGCCATCTGAAGGCCGCGCGGTCTGGCGCGGACGAACTGCTCGCGGCGATCGACCGTGAGACCGATCCCGGCCTCTACACCGGGCTCGCCGGCGTGGGCTTCGTGCTGAGCGAGGTCGCCCGACACACCGGGACGGCGGCCTATCGCGACGGCGCCCGGCGGGTGGTCGAGACGCTGCGAACGCGCGCGGTCGCGCGGGGCGCCGGCGTCGAGTGGAACGACACGACCGACGTGATCAGCGGATCGGCGGGCATCGGGCTGTTCCTGCTGTATGCCGCCGACGCGCTCGCGATGCCCGAGGCCCGCGACCTGGCCGCACGCGCCGGACGCCGGCTGATCGAGCGCGGGCAGGACGACGCTGGCGGCCGGAAGTGGCCGATGGACGGCACGTCGACGCAACGGCTCCCGAACTTCTCGCACGGGACCGCCGGCGTCGCCTACTTCCTGGCCACGCTCTATCAGGCGACGCGCGATCGCACGTTCCTCGACGCCGCGCTCGCTGGCGCGCACTACTTGCAGGCCATCGCCGAGACCGGCGGCGACGTGTGCCTGATCTTCCATCACGAGCCCGACGCCGAGGGCCGGCGCCTCCACTATCTCGGGTGGTGCCACGGCCCGGCCGGAACGGCACGGCTCTGGTACCGGCTGTGGCAGGCGACGGGCGATCGGGTGTGGCTCGACTGGGTCGCGAAATCGGCGCGGGCGATCCTCGCCAGCGGCATCCCCGAGCGCCAGACACCCGGCTTCTGGACCAACGTGGGCGTCTGCTGCGGGTCGGCCGGCGTTGCCGAGTTCTTCCTCGCCCATTACCGCGCCACCGGCGACGCCGCGTCGCTCGCCTTCGCGCGCCGTGTCAGCGCCCAGATCCTGGCCGCGGCGACCCGCGACGCCACCGGTATCCGCTGGCCGCACGCCGAACACCGGACGCGGCCGACCGAGATCGTCGCGCAGACCGGCTGGATGCAGGGCGCCGCTGGCATCGGCGCCTGGTTCCTGCACCTTGACGCCTTCGAGCGCGGCGCGGCCCCGCCGATTACCTTCCCCGATTCGCCGTTCTGAGCCCGTGAGCGTCGGCGCGGCTTCGTTCAGGCGAGCAGCGAACCAAGGCCGCGCCGCCGCAGGCCGCCTCTCGTCGTTCGCGACAGCAACCGATCGCTGCGTTGCCGGTTTTGGCCGGCGCACACCGGTATTGGTGGACTTGGGTCCGCGACCCGGCTATAAAGCGTTTGTCCCACTGCGTCTTCCGGCCCGAGTCACCGGTGCGTGCTGAACGCCGCGGGCGCGTGGGCGCCCTTGGAGGATGTATGCCACGTCGATCACCGTCCAGGTCCGTTGTCGCGGGCTCCCTGCTCCTCCTCCTCCTCGGCGCGGCGCCCGCGCCGGCGCAGGACACCCGCGGCACAATCACCGGCACGGTGGCCGACAAGTCCGCCGCCGTGCTCCCCGGCGTGACGGTCGGCGCCGTCAACGTCGAGACCGGCATCGTCACGAGCGCCGTCTCGAACGGTGAAGGGATCTATCTGCTGCCGTTCCTGACACCCGGCAAGTACACCGTCACCGCCGAGTTGATGGGATTCAAGAAGTACGTCCGCGAAGGCCTCGAGCTCCGCATCGCCGATCGCATCACGCTGGACCTGTCCCTCGACGTCGGCCAGATGGCGGAGGTGGTGTCGGTCCACGCGGAGAGCCCGCTGCTCGACGTCACCTCGGGGTCGCAGGGACAGGTCATCGACGAGCGCCGCATCTCGCTGCTGCCGCTGTCCGATGGCAACGCTTTCACCCTGGCCCGGCTCGCCCCCGGCATCGCCTACACCGGCGACCTCAAGTTCAGCCGGCCCTTCGACAATGCCGGCACCTCCGGCATCGTCAGCGACGGCGCGGCCGGCGGCAACGAGTTCACCCTCGACGGCACGCCCAACATGGCCAGCGGCCGCCGCGTGGCCTACGTGCCGCCGGCCGGCGCGGTCGCCGAGTTCAAGGTCGAAACGGCGTCGTTCGACGCCCAGCAAGGGCACACCGCCGGGGCGACCGTCAACGTGGCCATCAAGAGCGGCACCAACAATCTCAAGGGCGAGGGCTACTGGTACTACCGAGACGACAAGCTCTCCAAGAACGACTTCTTCCTCCAAAAGGCTGGGCGGCCCAAGGCGGAGATGAGCTACGACCGGTTCGGCGGGTTCGCCGGCGGCCCGATCCTCAAGAACCGGACGTTCTTCTTCGGTGCCGTGGAGTGGCTGTACGACGAGTTCCCGGAGCCGGGCCAGTTCACCGTGCCGACCGAGCGGATGCGCAACGGCGACTTCTCCGAGCTTCTCACGGCCGGCATCACCATTTACGATCCGGCGACCGCGGTCCGGCGCGCCGACGGCCGCATCGAACGCCAGCCGTTCCCGGGCAACGTCATCCCGGCCGGCCGCATCAGCCCGATCGCCCGCAACTATCTGCAGTACTGGCCGCTGCCCAACCAGGCCGCGGACGCGCAGCAGCAGAACAACTTCCTGAGCAGCAACCCCCGGACCGACGACTTCTACTCCGTCTCGTTGCGGGCCGATCACCGGCTGAGCGATCGCCAGAGCCTGTTCGTCCGCTACACGCGCAACGATCGCCAGGAGGCCCGCGGCAACTGGGCCGGCGAGGTCGGCGGCATCCGGCCGATCGGCAACTACCTCTTTCGCGTCAACGACGGCGTGACCGGCGATCACGTGTGGACGATCACGCCGCGATCCCTCCTGAACGTCCGGGCCGGGTGGCAGCGCTTCCGGGAGCCCAACGTCCGCCAGCACGAAGGCGCCTTCGACCTGGCGTCGCTCGGCTTCCCGTCCTCGACGGTGTCGCAGTTCGGGGCTACCCAGTACCTGCCGCGGTTCGAGATCGGCGGTGTCTCGGTCATCGGCGAGAACGTGGGCGGCACGACGGAGCACAGCATCTACTCGTTCCAGCCGACCTTCACGCGGATGGCGGGCCGCCACACCTTCCGCGGCGGCTACGACTTCCGCATATACCAGGAAGTTGGCGCCGGACCGGGACGCTCGGCCGGGCAGTACGACTTCGGCACGAATTACACGCGGCAGCTCGACAACTCACCCGCGGCCAACACCGGCCAGCAGCTGGCCGCCTTCCTGCTCGGCCAGCCGACCGGCGGCTCCATCGAGCGCAACACCGACCGTGAGAACTGGTCGCAGTACCACGGCATCTGGTTCCAGGACGACTGGCGCGTGAGCGACAGGCTGACGCTGAACATGGGCCTGCGCTACGACTATGAAAGCGCCACCTACGAAAGCCAGAACCGCAACGTGCGCGGCTTCGATCCCAACGCGACGCTGGCGGTCGAGGCCGCCGCCGAAGCCGCCTACGCCCGCAACCCGATCGCGGAGCTGCCGGCGTCGGCCTTCGACGTGCGCGGCGGCTTGACGTTCGCCGGCGACGGCGAACGCGGCTTTTGGAACGCCGACGCCAACAACTGGCAGCCGCGGTTCGGGCTCGCCTATCAGATCAACAGCAAGACGGTCGCGCGCGGCGGGTTCGGCGTCTACACGTCGCCGTTCGTGATCGCCGGCGTCCGGCAGTCGGGCTTCTCGCAGTCGACCAACATCGTGCCGACGCTGGACAACGGCCTGACGTTCGGCGCCACGCTGGCCACGCCGTTTCCGAACGGCGTGCAGGATCCGCTGGGATCCAGCCTGGGACCCAACACGTTCGTCGGCCGCCAGCTCGATCGCTTCGCCTACCTCGACGGGGTACGCAACGAGCAGAACGCGCGCTGGGCCATCACCGTGCAGCGCGAGCTGCCCAAGCAATGGCTGCTGGAGCTCGGGTACGTGGGCTCGCGCGGTTTCGATCTGATCCTGGAGCAGAACGACAATACGCTGCCCCGCCAATACCTGAGCACCGCGCCGTCACGCGACCAGACGGCCATCAATACGCTCACGGCGAACGTCCCCAACCCGTTCGCCGGCCTGCTCCCGGGCGAGGGCTTGAACGGCTCGACCACGCAGCGACAGCAGCTCTTGCGCCCGTTCCCGCAATACCAGGACATCCAGACCTGGCGCTACGACGGCTCGTCGCGCTACCACGCCCTCCAGAGCCGGCTCGAACGGCGCTTCTCGCAGGGCTACACGGTGCTCTTCGCCTACACCTACTCGAAGTACACCGACCGGAACTACAGGCTGAACTTCACCGACGACGAGCCGGCCGAGGCAGCGGCCGACGCCGACGTCCCGCACCGGTTCGCCTTCTCGGGCATCCTGGAGCTGCCGTTCGGACGCGGTCGGCGCTGGGGCTCCGACGCGAACGGCGTGGTCAACGCGCTCGTGGGCGACTGGACGGTCACGGCGATCGCGTCGATCCAAAGCGGCCGGCCGATCAGCTTCACCGATCGCAATCGCAACCTGTACTTCGCCGGTGACCCGAACGCCCTGTCGGCCAGCTATTCGGACGACATCGACCAGCCGGTCTTCGACATCTCCGGCTTCTACTTCGCCGACGCCGCGGTCCAGACCAACGGCGCCGTCGACCCGACCAAGCAGCGCAACGACCAGCGCATCCGCCTGGCCAACAACGTCCGCTACTTCCCACACCGCATCGACACGCTGCGCAGCCAGGCGTTGAACGAGTGGCAGATGTCGTTCGTCAAGCGGGTCGCGTTCACCTCGCGGGTCCGTGGCCAGATCAACATCGAGCTGCTGAACGCGTTCAACCAGACGATCTTCACGGCGCCCAACGCCGACCCCACCAACGCCAACTTCGGGAAGGTGACCAGCCAGTTCAACCTGCCGCAGAGCGTGCAGCTCGCCTTCAAGCTGCTGTTCTGACTGTGTCTGCGGCCGCGCTCTCACGCGCGGCCGCCTATTTCCGGACGGTCAGCGTCCCGTCGTAGATCTGCTGCAGCCGGTCGGGTGCAGCCGGAGCGCGACGACCGTCATGCTGGAGTAGGCCCGAGCGTAGCCCGGCTCGATGGCGAGCGCGCGATGATACGCCTGCATCGCCGCGTCGTCGTCGCCCCGCTTGCGATGGAGGACTCCGAGGCCGCCGATCGCCTGGAACCGGCGCGGGGTGATCCCAAGTGCCCCATCGTAGGCGGCCCGGGCCTTGTCGTCCTGATTCAGGTCCTCGTGGGCGTGGCCCAGAATCGTCCACGCCAGATCGTCCCGTGGATACCGCTCGAGATACGTCGTGAGCTGCTGGATGGCGCCTTGCGCGTCACCGCCTTCGTACACCTTCGCAATCGCCCGGACCCGGATCGGATTGCCGGAGGCGTCTCCGCACGCCGCGACGCAGCCGAGGACGATCAGCAGGACGACGGCCCGTGCGACCCGAACCGCGCTCGACCGACCGGGGTCAGGCCTCAGTGCGACTCCTCGCAGTGGTATCGGCAGGGCGTCAGTTCTCCTCGCCCCAGGCGAAGTGTTCGAGGCCGGACACGGCGACGACGTGGCCCGGCTTCTTCTCCCACGAGAAGAGCGTCATCCGGCCGTCCTGCGACGAGACGAGGACGCTGCAGTCGGGATGCTGGCGGACGAAGCGGGCGGCCGACTGGTGCCGCGTGCCCCCGAGCTCCGACACCTGCATCGGGTCGAGCGGGCTCGACACCAGCGCGTCGAAGCGCGCCACCTCGAACTCGGCGCCGTCGACCACCAGCTTGGCGCCGAAGCCGACCACCGTCAGGTCCTCGCGCAACACCAGCGCGCCGTCGACGGCGGTGAGCTGGCCGGTGCGATCGAGCGATCGCCGGAACTGCTCGCGGTGCGCGTCCACGCCGTCCGCGACGCGGGCCGCCTGCAGCGTCGCGATGTCCTGCATCAGCTGACAGAGGTGCGACGTGGTCGGCGCCTGGAAGACGTGCGAGGCGCGCACCGAGCGCAGCCATTCGTCGCCGGTGGACGGGCCCATGAGGATCGTGCCGCCATGGCCGTGCCGCTGCATCGCCAGCATCATCAGCTGGAGCGCGAAGGTGAGGCGCAGTCGATCGTTCTGCTCCTCGACCTCGAGGTTGATCTCGAGGATGTGGGCCAGGTTGAAGAATCCCACCGGCCGCGGCGGGATGCGCACGCGCCCTTCGCTGAGCACGGCGTGCGTGTCGTGCTGGCCGAGCGCGACCAGCGCTCCGGGGCCGACGATGCGCACGGTCGGCTCGAAGAACGGCCACTGGTGCAGGAAGCCCCAGATGCGGCAGCCCGAGCCGCTCGGGTAGGCCGCCAGCGCCGTCACCGGCAGCGCGGTCAGCAAGCGGACCAGGCTCTCCCGCGTCACCGCGACCGGCTCCTCGAAGCTCGACGCGTTCGGATGGTCCGGCGGACAGAGCGAGACGATGCCGGTCGTCGGCCGCCCTTCCTCGGTGGTGACGCTGGCCCAGAACATCGCGTTGACCAGCGCCGCCAGCTGCGCGCGCGCGCCGGCCAGCGCGCTCGCCAGCTCGCCATCGACCGGAGCCTTCGCCGCCCGGATGATCGCCGAGATGAAGTCGCTTTCGGGCGAGACCAGCGGCAGGGTCACGCTCATCGGCTGAAGCATGGGAGTCGTCGACACTAAGTATCCATCTGCGCCCGCTGCAGGCGGCCGCTGAAGTCGACGTAGATCGACTTCCATTCCGAGAAGACGTCGAGGGCGGCAATGCCGGCCTCTCGATGACCGTTGCCGGTCCCCTTGATGCCGCCGAACGGGAGGTGCACCTCGGCGCCGATGGTCGGGGCGTTGACGTAGAAGAGCCCGGCCTCGACGTCGCGCATGGCGGTGAACGCGGCGTTGACGTCGCGCGTGTAGATGGCGCCGGACAGGCCGTAGGCGACGCCATTGGCGATCTGGATGGCGTCGTCGAGGCCGTCGCACGGAATCACCGAGACGACCGGGCCGAAGATCTCTTCCTGCGCGATGCGCATGGCCGGCGAGACGTCGCTGAAGATGGTCGCCTCGTGGAACCAGCCCTTGCCCCAGTCGCCGGCACTCAACCGATGGCCGCCGGTCGCCAGCGTGGCGCCTTCGCGCTGGCCGATCGCGACGTAGTCGACGACCTTCTGCAATTGCGCGTCGCTGATCGACGGCCCCATCTGCACGGCCGGGTCGAGGCCGTTGCCGACGCGGAGCGAGCGGGCCCGCTCGACGAAGCGCGCCACGAACTGGGCGTAGATCCCCTTCTGGACGATGACCCGGCTGGCCGCGGTGCAGCGCTGCCCGGTCGTGCCGAACCCGCCCCACAGGCAGCCGTCGACGGCCAGCTCGAGGTCGGCGTCGTCGAGCACGATGATGGCGTTCTTGCCGCCCATCTCGAGATGGACCTTCTTGAAGGCCGGCGCCGCCGCTTCGTTGACGAGACGTCCGGTCGCGGTCGACCCGGTGAACGAGATGACGCGGACCGCGGGATGCGCCACCAGCGGCGCGCCGGCCCCGGCCCCGTCGCCGGTCACCAGGTTGACGACGCCGGGCGGCAGGCCGGCATCGGCCAGCGTCTGCACGAAGTTGACAGCCGAGAGCGGCGCCTCCTCGGCCGGCTTCAGCACCACCGTGTTGCCGCAGATGAGCGCCGGGAAGATCTTCCACGAGGGCACGGCGATCGGGAAGTTCCACGCCGTGATCAGGCCGCACAGTCCAACCGGCTGCCGGATCGACATCGCGAACTTGTTGCGCAGTTCGGACGGCGTCGTCTGTCCGTAGAGCCGGCGGCCCTCGCCGGCCATCAGCTGCGCCATGTCGATGGCTTCCTGCACGTCGCCGCCGGTCTCGGCGACGACCTTGCCCATCTCCCGCGTCATGTCGCGGGCGTAGCGATCCTTGCGCTCGGCGAACAGCTGCGCGGCGCGCAGCAAGATGTCGGCGCGCTTCGGCGCCGGCACCTGACGCCAGCTCGTGTAGGCCTCGGCAGCCGCAGCCACGGCTTTATCGACGTCGGCCGCCGCCGACGCGGCAAAGCGGCCGACCAGGTCGGTGTTGTCCGCCGGGCTGCGATTCTCGAAGGTCGCCCCCGATGCCGCCGGGGTCCACTCGCCATTGATGAAGTTGGCGTAAGTCTGTACGCTCATAGCCTGCAATTCTATGTCCCGGGGCCTGTCTCCCGGGATTCGGCCTGGAGGATGGATGGGACGGACGAATTTGGGGTGCGCCCGCTCGGGCGTGGCCGGCGTGGTTTGTCTCCTGGCGCTCGGGCCGACCGCGGAGGCTCAGCGCCCGTCGGGACCGCCACGACAGGCTCTCAAGTATGACCAGGCCTTCGGCACCGCGGCCTACGGCGGCGCCGACCAGCCGTCCCTGCTCGCCGACGTGCCGACGATCGGCGAGTGGGTCGACGCGGCCCACTATCTCGAGACCCGACGCGAGGCAGACGGTCGTCGCCGTGTCTACCTGACCGCCGCCGCGGACGGCACCTCGCGGCTGGTCGGCGCCGCCGAGGCCTCGACGGTGACCGCGCCGGGCGCCGCGTTCCGCGTGGTGCTGCGGAATCACGACCTGGTCCGCATCGATGCCGACGGCAAGGAGCGCCAGCTCACCGCCACGCCAGCCGACGAGGGGCACGCGCGCCTCTCCCCCGATGGCGCGCGGCTCGCCTATACCCGCGGCAACGACCTGTTCGCCTACGACCTCGCCACCGGGCTCGAGCATCAGCTCACCGCCGACGGCAGCGAGACGATTCTCAACGGCACGCCGTCGTGGATCTACCTCGAGGAGATCCTCGGACGCGGCAGCAACGCCTTCTGGTGGTCGCCCGACGGGAGTCGCCTGGCGTTCATGCGCTTCGACGACGCCCGCGTGCCGGTCTTCCCGATCTATCACGCCGACGGCCAGCACGGCGAACTGGAGCGCACGCGCTATCCCAAGGCCGGCGATCCCAACCCCTACGTCCGGATCGGCATCGTCTCCGTTGCCGACGGCAAGACGACGTGGATGGACTTCGAGGAGAAGGCCGACCACTACCTGTCCTTCCCCAAGTGGTCGGTCGACGGTCGCACGCTCTACGTCCAGTGGATGAACCGGGCCCAGGACACGCTGAAACTGTTCGCCTGCGACGCCGCCACCGGCAAGGCGTCCGGCATCCACCAGGAGACGCAGCGCTCGTGGGTCGACTGGTATGACGATCTGACGCCGCTCGCCGACGGGTCGCTGCTGTTCGTCAGCGACGTCGACGGCTGGCGTCACCTGTATCGCTACGCCAAGGGCGAGCCCGCCGTGAAGCAGCTGACGCGCGGCGCGTGGCGGGTGCACCAGATCCTCGAGGTCGCCGACGGTGCCGGGCTCGTCTACTTCAGCGGCCGGCCGCTCAAGAGCTGGGACACGCAGGTCATGCGCCTGAAGCTCGCCGGCGGCGAGCCGGAGATCGTGACGAAGGAGCCGGGCGTGCACAAGGCGGCCGTCAGCCCGGACGGCGCCTACGTCGTCGACACCTGGACGACGCTGGCCACCCCGACGCGCGTGGTGCTGCGGCGCGGCGACGGCTCGGTGGTGCGCGAGATCGCCGACGCCGGCTCGGCGCCCGGCTACGGCCGCGTCGCGTGGGGCAAGGCCGAGTTGTTCACCATCCCGTCGAGCGACGGCACGTTCCAGCTGCCGGCCTACTGGATCCTGCCCGCCGATTTCTCGCCGAGCCGCCGCTACCCCGTCATCATGACGGTCTACGGTGGTCCGGACGCCGGCTCGGTACAGAACGGCTGGCCGGGGCTGACGGCGCACTACTGGGCGCAGCGGGGCGTCATCACGGTCAGCGTCGATCATCGCGGCAGCGGACACTTCGGCAAGGCCGGGACGGCCCTGATGCACCGCCAGCTCGGGACCTGGGAGATGACCGATCTGAGCACCGCGGCGGCGTGGCTGCGGGCGCGGCCGTTCGTCCAGGGCGACCGCATCGGCATCACCGGCTCGAGCTACGGCGGCTACACCACGGCGATGGCCATGACCCAGGCCGCCGGGCAGTTCAACTTCGGCATCGCCGGATCGTCGGTGACCGACTGGCAGCTCTATGACTCGGTCTACACCGAGCGCTACATGGACCTGCCGTCCGAGAACCCACAGGGCTACAAGGCCGGCGCCGTGCTCACCTGGGTCGATCGCTACAAGGCCGGCCTGCGCCTGACGCACGGGACCATCGACGACAACGTCCACCTGCAGCAGACACTGCAGGTCTGCGACTGGCTGACGAGCCACGACAAGCGCTTCGAGCTGATGATCTATCCGAACTCGCGGCACGGCATCCAGCTGTCGCAGCGGGCCCACCAGGCGCGGGAATCGCACGACTTCTGGGTCCGCAACCTGCTCGCGGGCCGGCTGCCGGATGTGGTCATCGAGACGCGGATGCCAGCCCGCAGCGACACCACCGTCCGCGAGAAGAAGGTCGAGAAGGCGAAGGAGAAGGAACGGACCCCTTAGGGCCCTGGCCGAGGGCCCTGGCCCCGCGGCAGGTCCCGAGGGTGCCCGCCGCCAACCGTAGAAAGCAAAAGAGCGGACGCCCTGGTCAGGACGTCCGCTCGATGGGGAGGGGGCCGCGAAGGCCCCGGGATTCAGGCGACGGTTAGTTGGCCGCGTTCTTCAGCTCGATGAGCGCGTCGACCAGGGCCGGCGGCACCTCGAACGAGAGGGCGACCGTCGTGCCCGTGCCGCTGACGGTCAGCGACTGCAGCACCGGGGCCAGCTCCGGCTTCTGACCGGCGTGCAGCTTGGCCATCGCCATGAAACCCTGCAGCACATCGCGCAGGTTCTTGGCGGAGTCCTCGTCGCGGGCCTCGGCGCGGAGCAGGCCACTGACGCCGGCGCCGACGTGGCTGGAGGCGCTGAACCACTTCACCGCCGGCAGGTGCTGGGCGAGCGGCTCGGGCAGCTGGGCGTTCTTGGTGAGCGCTTCCATGCGGCCGACCGCCCACACGTTCGACGACCCCTCGAGGTCCCCGATCAGGTTGGCCATGTCTGCGTTGTCGCGGATGCTGCGGCCGCCGCTGGAGCCGTGGGCGATGGCGGCGCGGATGGTCGCTTCCTCACCGATGGCGATCAGCCCGGGCTCGAGGAAGGCGACCATGGGGGCCGCGCCAGCCGGGTGGCGGCGGAGATGCTCGCGGACGGTGGGGGTCGCGTCGAGGGTCTGGGGAGCCTCGACTTCGACGTCGGGGCGGTGGTTGGCCTCGGGCCGGATGACCCGGACGCTGCCGATGGTCTCGACGAGGCCGCCGTGGCTGATGGCCAGGGCTTCGAGCTTGGCGGTGTCGAAGCGGCCGTGCGCCAGCACCAGGCCGATCGGATGGCCCTTGCCTTCGGTGTTGGGGCCGGGCGTCATCCAGGCCAGGACGTAATCGATGTCCTGCTCGATGTTGATGCCGGTTTCGCGCTGGAATTCTTCCTGGCCCTTGGCCTCGCCATCGGGCAGGACAGACTTGATCTTCTGGCGGAATTCCGAGTTCATGACGTCCCGGACGTTGGCGTAGGCCACGACGGCCGCCGCCTCGGGGACGTACTTGAGCTCGTCAGGGCCAACCGACCGGGCGGCCGAGGCCAGGGTGGGCAACCCACCGTAGAAGGCGACGAGGCCGGTTCCGAGCCCCGCTGCGAGCACGAAACCCGAGCCCATCAAGAAAAGCCGAGAAGTCCGGTTCATCACTGTCGCGCCTCCACAGAATCCGCCGTAACCCGTGATCCAGTATACGGACCGTCCACGCCGAGGTTCCGCGTTTCGTCCGGAACGTCGCCGGCCGCTACTGTTCGAGGACGTATTCCCGGCGGGCAATGACGCGCATCGCCAGGAACACGAAGGCCACCCCGATCCCGATGAGCATGACGATGGCCGTCGCCATGGAGGCCTTCTGCATCACCAGGCTCTGCAGGATGGACAGGACGCCCTCACTCATCACGGCGTGCGGGACCAGGGACTGCAGGTAGTACGACACGGTCAGGTTCCGCATGTAGCCCGGGATGATCAGGGCGAGCTGCTCGAACCCGAACACGAAGACCAGGCCGATGACCAGCGGCCGCTTGAACTGGGCCCCGACCCAGGCGAACAGGCCGCCGTAGGCCAGCAGGCCCAGGATCACCAGCCCTAAGTCCTTGAGCAAGCTGGGGAACGTCCCCGCCAGGGTGGCCCCGGACAGGCCCATCAGGAAGTAGACGATCATCAGCGACGGCGTCACCACCATCACCGTGCAGACGAAGTAGGCGAGGAACTTGCCCAGCAGGACCGCCCCCCGGGCGATGGGCCGGGTGAACAGGTAGGTGATGGTCTTGTCCTCGACCTCGTCGGCCACCAGGGCCGTCCCGTAGTAGAGCGCCAGGACGGGGACGATGAAGCGCAGGTAGAGCCACCAGACCATGAACCCGAAGATGGTCGGGCCGGTGACCACCTGCCCTTCCACCCGCATCGCCGGCGCCCCGATGGCCTGGACACCCCGGACGAGCAGGGCCAGCACCACCGGCAGGCCGACCAGCAGGGCCATGAAGATGGTGCCGCGCGACCACAGCATCCGGGCCAGCGACAGCTCGAAGATTCGGGCCGACGCCGACCAGAGGGACGGGGCACGGCGGGGCACGGGCAGGGCGGGCGGCGCCCCAGATGCCGAGCCGGCGAGGGGCGAGTGGGCGGCGGGCGCGGACGTCATCGTCACTTCACCAGGTACTGGAAGACGGCCTGCAGGTTGTCGTCGGGCGAGGTGACCTCGTGGATGAGGCCGACCTCGTCGGTCGCCGCCAGGCTCGTCACCCGGGCATAGAACGCGTCGGGCTTGCCGGTCTGAACGACGACCGCGCCCGCCTCGAAGCGCAGGCTCAGCACGTCGTCGAAGGCCAGGCAGTGCCGGGCGAAGGCCCGCGGCTGCTCGGCCCGGACGAAGACGGTATGCGGGTGGGTGTCGATCAGGTCGCGGATCTGGTGGACGTTGCCCTCGGCCAGAATCCGACCGTTGTTGATCAGCAGGATGTTCGAGGTCATCGACTCCACCTCGTGGAGGATGTGGCTCGAGACGATGATGCTCTTGCCCTGCCGGGCCCACTCCTTGATCAACTTGATGGTCCGGCGCCGCATCAGCGGGTCCATGCCGGTGAGCGGTTCATCGAGGATCAGCAGCCCGGGGTCGTGGACCAGCGCCTGCGCCATCTTGATGCGCTGCCGCATGCCCTTGCTGTAGGCCCCGATCTTCTTGTCCTTGGCGTCGAGCAGGTCGACGGCGGCGATCGCCTTCTCGGCCGCGGCGGTGGCCTCGGCCTCGTCGTAGCCGTTCAGCCGCACCAGCGCGGTGACCCAGGCCAGGCCGGTCATCCGCTCGTAGAAGGCGTCCTGCTCCGGGCAGAAACCGATCTTGAAGTAGGCCCCGGGGTTGTCCCAGATCGGCTCGCCGAGCACGGTGACGGTGCCCTTGCTGGGCTTCAACTGACCGGTGATCAGCTTGAGGAACGTCGACTTGCCGGCGCCGTTCGGGCCAAGCAGGCCGGTGATCCCCGGCGGGACCGACACCGTGACGTCATTCAGGCCGGAGACCTGGCCGTACCACTTCGACAGATGCTCTGTCGTGACGATCGGTGCGCTCACGCCACGACCTCCACGCCGCGGACGCGGCGTTCCAGCACCGACAGCGACACCGCGACGAGCGCCGCCAGGACGATGACCGACACCGCGACCGGCGTCGTGTAGCGCAGCGGCTGCCGGAAGATGGCGTCGCCGACCTGGGCCAGGCTGCCGGTGAACGAGACCCACGAGAAGGCGGTCGATCCGGTGACCATCCGCAGCGTGCCGTAGACCGCGTCGCTGAAGAACATGACCCCGGCGAACATCACCGCGACATAGCGGGTGCTGGTCGTCAGCGACGACAGCGCCAGCACGGCGCAGCAGACGACGAACACTTCGATGAACGAGAACACGGTGATCGCCGGGAACAGGATCATGTTGCCGCGGGCGAACTCGAAGCTGCCCGACAGCAGGATCTGCCCGACCAGCAGCAGCAACGCCGGCAGCCAGGTGACGAACAGCAGGAACGTCGCCAGGATCGCCATCTTGCCGGCGATGTAGTCGACCCGCGTCAGCGGCTTCGACAGGTAGATCTGCAGGGCGTTGGCCTTGCGGTCCTGGGCGATGAGGCCGGAGCCGACGTAGATCGCGATCAGGAAGACGAAGAAATTCTGCTGCTCGAGGAACTGGCGGAAGGTCTCGGCCTTGGGGCCGAGCAGCGCCGACGCCTGGGTGACGCTCTCGGAGACGTAGAACATCGCCAGCCGCACCAGCAGCTGGATCCACGCGCCGAACAGGATGCCGATCATCGGCCGGCGGCGCAGGAACTGCCTGATGCCGCTCTTGGCGATCACCAGCCAGGCGCGCTGCGCCGGCTGGCGGGCGCCGGCGTAGCGGCGGTAACTCTGGTCGTGTATCGGCACGCGCTACTCCTGGCCCACGGCCTTGGCGAAGACGTCCTCGAGCGTCGGCACGCTCGCCCGCAGGTGACGGATCTGGACGCCGTGCTGCGCCGCCAGCGCGAACACGTCCCGGGCGCTCTTGCCGCCCGGCACGAAGACGCGCATGACGTCCTCGTCGGTGGCGGGGCACTCGAGGCCGTTGGCCTGCAGCACCGCGACGAAGGCGTCGCTGTCGCCCTTGATGCGCAGCTCGAAGATGCTGCCGGCCGGGCCCTTCAGCTCGCCGATCAGGCCGGAGGTCGCGATGCGCCCCTTGTCGAGGACCACCAGGTGATCGCAGGTGTACTCGACGTCGGGCAGCAGGTGCGACGAGAGGATCAGGCTGACGCCCTTGTTGTGCGCGAGGTCGCGGATCAGTTCGAGCATCTCGTCGCGCCCCTTCGGGTCCATCCCGTTGGTGGGCTCGTCGAGGAACAGCAGATCGGGGTCGTGGACCAGCGCCTGCGCCAGCTTGATGCGCTGCTTCATGCCGGTCGAGTAGGTGCCGATCTCGCGGTAGCGCGCTTCGCCGAGTCCGACGTAGTAGAGGACTTCGTGGGCGCGCTGCATGGCGTCGACGCCCGGCAGCCCCGACAGCTCGCCGCAGTAGGCGACGAACGACACGGCGTTCATGCCCGGGATGTGGCCGTCGTTCTCCGGCATGTAGCCGACGCGGCTGCGAATCTCCTGCGGGTTGGCGGTGACGTCGAGGCCGAGCACCTTCATCCGCCCCTTGGCCGGCGTGATGAAGCCGAGCAGCGCCTTGATCATCGTGCTCTTGCCGGCGCCGTTCGGGCCGAGCAGGCCAACGGCTCCCACCGGGAACGTCGCGCTGACGTCGGCGAGCGCGCGATTCTTCCCGTACTCGACGGTGAGGCCTTCGAGCGTCACCGCGAATTCGGGCCGGGGCCGGTCCGGCCCTGGCCGATCGGAACTGGATCCGGCGTTGGGGACCGGCGCGGTCGGAACGGGCGGCTGATCGGTGGCGACGCTCATGAGTGGCTGCTGGCTTATACGGGACCGCGATAGCGATAGTTCGTTTCCGGACACCGCCGGCGGGCGACGTCGTCGACCGCCTGGCGATGGCCGGCAACAGCCTCGGTGCTCCGCTCTCGCGAGCTCGCACCTGAGGTCGTTTCCGGACACCGCCGGCGGGCGACGTCGTCGACCGCCTGGCGATGGCCGGCAACAGCATCGATGCTCCGCGCCTTCGGCGCTCGCATTCGATGTCGTTTCCGCTTCATAGGCTACCCCGGGCGACCTCGTCGACCGCTTGGCGAGGGCCGGCAACAGCCTCGGTGCTCCGCTCTGACGAGCTCGCACCTGAGGTCGTGCCCTTCACAGGCTGCCCTTCAGGCCGAGTGGTTCGGCCGCCTCGCGCAGGGCGGCGATGACGTGGCCGATGTGCTCGTCGAGCGGCAGGCCGAGCTCGTCGGCGCCGCGCTGCAGGTCCTCGCGCGGAATGGCACGCGCGAAGGCCTTGTCCTTCATCCGCTTCTTCACCGAGCTCACCTCGAGATCGAGCACGCTCTTCGACGGCCGGACCAGCGCCGCCGCGACGATGAAGCCGGACAGCTCGTCGCAGGCGAACAGCGTGTGCTCGAGCCGCGACTCCCGGGCCACGCCGGTGTGGTCGCCGTGCGAAAGAATGGCACGGATCATCGCCTCCGGGAACCCCTCGGTGCGCAGGATCTCGGCCCCCCGGAAGGGGTGATCCTCGAGGCTCGGGAAGCGCTCGTAATCGAAGTCGTGCA
>JBDSLU010000017.1:0-13607 GCA_039916225.1 Vicinamibacteraceae bacterium | reverse complement strand
GGCACCCTCGGCGATCGTCTGCGCGGCCAGCGCCAGGGGCACGTAGTCGGCGTTGTCCGCACGCGCGCTTCCATCCGCCGTCGCCACGTCGAAAGTGACCCCACCAGGCCCGGCGGCCGACGTCAGCCGCACCAGCACGTGCGCGGTGACCAGCCCGGCGTCGCCTTCGGTGACGCCGACGTCGGTCACTGACAGCGTCGGCTGCGGCGGTCCGCCGCCGGCGGTGACGCTGATGTCGTCGATGCCCACCCACTCGTCATTGCCGACGGCGTTGGTGGTGATGACGCGAACCTGCAGCTCGCTCTGGTCGTCGGCCGCTGCCGGCAGGACCACGCTGACCGGCGTCTCGAGGCCGGCCAGACTCGGCCCCGCCGACGCGTCGGCGACGAAGCCGGCCGGCACGTTGGTGAAGAGGCCGGTCGAGCCGACGCGGAACTGCAGCGCGACCGGCTGGACGGCGTTGTCGACCGAGCCGTCGAGATCGCGCAGCGTGTAGGTGACGCGAATGCCCGACTGCCCCGTCGTCCGCAGCGCCAGCAGGATGTAGGGCGCGTCGGCCGTGCCCGAGCCGTTCAGGGCGATCGTCGGGTTGGCGATCCCGTCGAACTCGGCGACGCCGCCGGTGTTGAAGGTGTTCGGGTTGGTCTGGTTGGCGCTGACGTCGAGGTCGTCGGCAAGGGCGCTGGTCGTCAGCAGCGTCTGCGGATCGACGCCGGTGGCGGTCGTGATGTTCTGACCGAGGAAGCCCTGGATGCCCGGCACGCCGGTCCAGGTGTCGTTGGCCGTGATCTGGCCCGTGTCGGTCCAGGCATGGGTGAACGGCAGCGTCTGCGGCGTGCCGTCGGCACCCACGAAGACGGCTCCGGCGGCGAGGGCAAGGACGAGGGCGAGTGACGGGGTGACCCGGACAGATCTCACGAGAACCTCCTGACGAAAACGACGAGCGAGCGTACAGGCGGGCAATGACGACGCGATGTCAGCCGCGGCCTTGGGTCAGCGCGGCTCCGGCTTCGATCAGGGCTCTCCTGCCGAGGAGGAGTGCCTCGCCGAAGTGTCGAAGGCGGTCCATGCGCCGGACAGGCCGACGAGAAAGCCCTCCCAGCGATCGATGGGATGGCGCTGGTTGCGGGTGTGGGGGCTGGTGAAGCGCCAGCCGCGCTCGATGGCGTCGGCGGTGGACTGGTCCAGGCGATCGGCGCGGGAGCGGAACTGCTCCCGAAAGAACGGCAGCTGGGTCCCGGCCGCCAGCAGGATGATGAACAGCGGCACCAGGACCTTCATGGCGACGAACTATAGCCGGGGCACGATCGGTTCGCGGCAGACGATATAGTGCTGGACGCACCTGTCAGCAGGCCCCGGCGACGGGGCGTTACGCACGCCGGCGGCCGCCGCGAGGGGCCCGGGCGCGGAGACATCGACGCATGGCTACCAAGCAGACCGACCGCCGCACCTTCTTGAAGTCGTCCCTCTCGACCGCCGCGATCGCGGCCGCCCCGCTCGTGCTGACCGCCCGCAAGGGCGATGCGGCCCAGGCCGCCGGCGCCACCGCTCAGCCGGCCGGCGAACCACGGATCCGGTTCGCCGCGATCGGCATGAACCACGGCCACATCAACGGCATGTGCGATTCCCTCGTCCGCGGCGGCGGCGAGCTGGTCAGCTTCTACGCCAAGGAGCCGGACATCGCGGCGGCCTTCGGCAAGCGCTATCCCAAGGCGGTGCTCGCCAAGAGCGAGCAGGAGATCCTCGACGACAAGCGCGTCGCCCTGGTGGCCAGCGCCGGCATCGCCAATGAGCGCGCCCCGCTCGGCGTCCGCGTGATGAAGGCCGGCAAGGACTACCTCTCGGACAAGCCGTCGATGACGACGCTGGCGCAGCTCGCCGAGGTGCGCAAGGTCCAGGCCGACACCAAACGGATCTTCTCGGTCATGTACAGCGAGCGGCACGAGAACCGGGCCACCGTGAAGGCCGGCGACCTGGTCAAGGCCGGCGCCATCGGCAAGGTGATCCAGACCGTCGGCCTTGGGCCTCATCGCGAGCTCCAGGGCACGGCGGGGCGGCCGGACTGGTTCTACGTCAAGGCGCAATACGGCGGCATCCTGACCGACATCGCCTCGCACCAGTTCGACCAGTTCCTGTTCTTCACCAATTCGACCGAGGCCAAAGTCGTGGCCTCGCAGGTCGGGAACATCCGGCACCCCGACAAGCCGGGCCTCGAAGACTTCGGCGACGTGATGCTGCGCGGCAACGGCGGCACCGGCTACATCCGCGTCGACTGGTTCACGCCGAAGGGCCTGAACACCTGGGGCGACGGCCGGCTCACCATCCTCGGCACCGACGGCTTCATCGAAATCCGCAAGAACGTCGACATCGCCGGGCGCGAGGGCGGCAGCCACCTGTTCCTGGTCGACCAGAAGGAGACGCGCTACGTCGACTGCAAGGACGTGCCGCTGCCCTTCGCCGGCAAGCTGGTCGACGACGTCGTCAACCGCACCGAGACGGCGATGCCGCAGAAGCACACGTTCCTGGCGATGCAGCTGGCGCTCGAAGCCGAGGCCAGCGCCCACCGGCTGACGCCGGGCACGGCGCCAGCGGGCGCCACGCCCTCGTCGCAGGGCTGACGTCGCGCCGATGAACCGGCGCCAATTCGTCGAGTCCCTGATTGCTGCCGCGGCGCTGCCGATCGATGGCGTCCGCGGATCGTTCACCGACGCGGCCGGCGGCGGGCAGGCGCCGGCCACGTCGATCACCCCGCCGCGCCGTGCCGCGCCCACCCTCTGGTACGGGCGCGCCGCGAGCAAGTGGGTCGAGGCGCTGCCCGTCGGCAACGGACGCCTCGGCGCGATGGTGTTCGGCGACGTCGGCGTCGAGCGCCTCCAGATCAACGACGACACCTTGTGGTCGGGCGGGCCGGGCAACTGGGACACGCCCGGCGCCAAAGTGGTGCTCGACGAGGTCCGCCGCCTGACGCTGGCCGGCGACTACGCCGGCGCCGACAAGGCCGCGCGCGGCCTGATGGGCGCGTTCACCCAGTCATACCTGCCGCTCGGCGATCTCTGGCTCACCTTCGAGCACGGCAACCTCGGACGCGAGTATCGGCGTGAGCTGCACTTGGGCGATGCCGTCGCATCGGTCCGCTACAAGGTCGGCGACGTCCGCTACACGCGCGAGGTAATCGCCAGTGCGCCGGACGGCGTGATCGCCATCCGCATCGCCGCCGATCGGCCCGGGCTCGTCACCTTCGACGCCCGCGTCGCCAGCCCGCTGCGGCACGCGGTCAGCGTCGAGGACGGCGTGATTCGGCTGCGCGGCATCGCGCCGGCGCACGTCGAGCCGAGCTACTACCAGGCCGACGTCCCGGTGCAGTACGGCCGCGACGGCGGCGTCCAGGCTGGCCAATGGACCGCCGGCCAGGGGCCGAAGCCCCATACCGGCCGGCGGACGCTGCCGGGGATGCGCTTCGAGCTGGCCATCGGCGTCGTCGCGGACGGCGGCATGGTGTCGACGAGCGCCACCGGCCTGCGGGTCGAGGGCGCCAACGCCGCGACGGTGCTGCTGGCCACGGCCACGGGCTTCAACGGCTACGACAAGGATCCGGCGCGCGAGGGCCGCGATCCTGAGCCGATCGTCGTCCGCCAGCTGACGGCTGCGCGAGCCACACCGTGGCCGACGCTGCGTGACGCCCACGTCGCCGACCATCGCGCCCTGTTCGATCGCCTGACGCTGGAGCTGCCGGCCAGCCCCGCCGAGGACCTGCCCACCGATCGCCGCATCGTCTCGCGCGGCGGCGCCGATCCCGGCCTCGTCGAGCTGCTCTTCCAATACGGCCGCTACCTGCTGATCGCGTCGAGCCGGCCGGGGACGCAGCCGGCCAATCTCCAAGGCATCTGGAACGACGACGTACGGGCGCCGTGGAGCTCGAACTACACGATCAACATCAACACGCAGATGAACTACTGGCCGGCCGAGACGACCGGCCTGCCGGAGCTGCACGAGCCGCTGCTCGCCTTCATCGGCGAGCTGGCCGTGACCGGTGCGCGGACGGCCAGGACGATGTATGGCACGCGCGGCTGGACGGCGCACCACAACGCCGACCTGTGGCGACAGTCGGGCATGGTCGGCGACTGGGGCAACGGCGACCCGGTGTGGGCGACGTGGGCGATGGCTGGTCCGTGGCTGGCGCAGCACCTCTTCGAGCACTACCTGTTCGGCGGTGACCTCGCCTGGCTGCGCGCCAAGGCCTATCCGGCCCTGCGCGGCGCCGCCGAGTTCGGTCTCGACTGGCTCGTCGACGACGGCAAGGGCCATCTGGTGACGGCTCCGTCGACCTCGCCCGAGAACCGGTTCGTGCAGAACGGCCAGCGCGGCGCGATCTCGGCCGGCGCGACGATGGACCTCGCGCTCCTGCGCGACCTGTTCTCGAGCACCGCCGATGCGGCCGAGGCGCTCGGCATCGACGCCGCGCTCCGGACGCAGCTCCTCGATGCGCGCGCCAGGCTGCGGCCGTATGCGATCGGCAGCACGGGCCAGCTGCTGGAGTGGAGCGACGAGTTCGAGGAAGTCGAACCGCATCACCGGCATTTCTCGCACCTGTGGGGACTCCACCCCGGACGGCACATCACCGCGGCATCGCCGGCGCTCTTTGCCGCCATCCGCCGCTCCCACGAGCTGCGCGGCGACGAGGCCACCGGGTGGAGCATGGGCTGGAAGATCAACCAGTGGGCCCGCCTGCTCGACGGCGACCGCGCCTTCCAGCTGCTCTCGCGCCTGCTGACGCTGGTCGACACCGGCGACACCAATTACCGTGGTGGGGGCGGCGTCTACGCCAATCTGTTCGACGCCCATCCGCCGTTCCAGATCGACGGCAACTTCGGCGCCACCGCCGGCGTCGTCGAGATGCTGGCGCAGAGCCACGCCGGCGACATCCACCTGCTGCCGGCCTTGCCGAAGGCGTGGCCGAGCGGCAGCGTCCGCGGCATCCGCCTGCGCGGCGGCTTCGAGGTCGACCTGGCCTGGGCCGGCGGTGCGCTCGTTCGCGCCGACCTGCGCTCGCGGCTCGGCGGGGTCGCGCGGGTGCGAACGGCGGCCGCGGTTCGCGTCTCCGGGGCGCCGTCGGCGCCAGCGTCCGGAGCGAATCCGAATGCGTTCTACCGGGTCCACGATCCGGGAACGCCGGTCGTGCATGCCAGCGCGCCGGCCGTCGCGGCGACGCTACGAGCAGGCGTCGTCATCGACATCCGCACCGAGCGGAACGGCCAGGTGATCCTGTCGGCGTAGTCGTGTCCATTCTCGAGGGAGTAGCAATGACGAAGCAATCGATCGTATTGGCGGCGTGCGCGTTGGCGCTGGTGGTGTCAGGACCGGCGCTCGCCGGCGCCCAGGAGCCCACTTCGCCCCCAGCCACGGCCACGGCTCCGGCACCGGGCAATGCCCAGGCTGCACGAGCCCGGATGTCGAAGCCGGTGGTGTTGCAGCCGGACGATGTCCCGGCGTTCGACGAAGCCCCGGCGTCACTCTTCGAGAAGCGCGAAGCCATCCCGCACGGAAAGCTCGAGCTGATCGAGTACGACTCGAAGACGGTTGGCACGCGGCGCAAGATGAACGTCTACACGCCGCCCGGCTACAGCACCGAGAAGAAGTACCCGGTCGTCTACTTGCTGCACGGGATCGGCGGCGACGAGACCGAGTGGATCCGCTTCGCCCATCCCACCGAGCTGTTCGACAACTTGATCGCCGACGGCAAGATCGTGCCGTTCGTCGCCGTGTTCCCGAACGGCCGGGCCCAGAAGGACGACCACCTGAAGCCGGGCGAGAATGCCTTCGCGACCGGCCCCGCCTTCGCGGTGTTCGAGCGCGATCTCCTGGACGACGTGATCCCGGCCATCGAAGGCCGCTACTCGGTCAAGACCGACCGGGAGAGTCGGGCCATCGCCGGTCTCTCGATGGGCGGCGGCCAGACGCTCAACTTCGGGCTGACGCACCTCGATCGCTTCGCCTGGATCGGCGGGTTCTCGTCCGCACCGAACACGAAGCCGCCGGCCGAACTGATCCCGGATCCGGCCGCGCTCAAGCGCCAGGCCAAGCTCGTGTTCCTGTCGTGCGGCAACAAGGACGGCCTGATGGAGATCAGCCAGGGCATGCATGCGTATCTGAAGCAGCACGACGTGCCGCACGTGTGGCACGTCGACGGCCACGCGCACGATCCGGCCCACTGGCGCTCGGCGTTGACCGGCTTCGTCCAACGCCTGTTCCGCTGACGGTCTGCACCGCTCGTGGCCACCGTCTCCGAGAAGTCGCCCGCCGATCCCGCGCCTCGACCGATCCCACCGGAACGGCCGAACCCGCCGCAGGCCGCTCCGATCGACACCGCCGCCGATCGCGACGTCATCCTGCTCGAGGGCCCGCACTCGCGATGGAGCGAGCTGCAGCTGATCCTCGTCGCGGTCCGCGACTTCATCAGCGCGTTCCGGGCGCTGCACTTCGTCGGGCCGTGCGTCACCGTCTTCGGTTCGGCGCGCACGCCCGAAGCGCATCCAGCCTACGCCATGGCGCGGGCCGTGGGCGCCGGGCTGACGCGTCTCGGCTTCACGGTGATGACCGGCGGCGGTCCCGGCATCATGGAGGCCGCCAACCGCGGTGCGCGCGAAGCGGGCGGGCGGTCCGTCGGCTGCGCCATCCGGCTCCCCAACGAGCAGGGCGTCAACCAATACATGGACCGGTTCGTCCTCTGCGACTACTTCTTCGTCCGCAAGACGCTGTTGCTCAAGTACTCGTACGCCTTTGTCGCGATGCCCGGCGGCCTGGGGACGCTCGACGAGCTGTTCGAAGCGCTGACGCTGATCCAGACCGGCAAGGTCCGCAACTTCCCTGTCGTCCTGATGGGCGTCGACTACTGGGCGCCGCTGTGCGCCCAGCTCGACGTGATGGTGCGCGAGCGGACCATCGATGCGCGCGACCTCGACCTGCTGCTGGTCACCGACGACGTCGAGGCGGCGCTCACCTACATCAACGAGCGGACGGTGAAACCGTTCGGGCTGATCACCCGGCGCGTTCGCCGGCCATCGAAGATGCTCCGCGAGTCCGCGCTCGGCGGGCGGGGCTGACCGCTCGACGCCCGCGGCCGCGGCAGCCCCGTGGCCCCAGCCAGTCGTCCGCGACCAGTCGTCCGCGACCAGTCAGGCGCAGCAGGTCGGCCCGCAACAGGCCTCGGCCTTGGCCGGCTTGCTGGCGCGCACGAACGCGCTGACGACGCGGCCCTCGACCTCGCCGGCCAGCCGCGCCGGATCGAGGCCTTCGGCGGTCAGGAATGCCTTGGCGTCGTCGAAGCTGTACTCGCGGGTCACCTCGACGCCGATGTCGCCGAACCCGGCCGCGGCGAGCTTGGCGCGGTAGTCCGACTCCGACAGCGCGCCGGCCACGCAGCCAACCCACAGTTCCATCGAGTGACGCACCGCGTCCGGCAGCGTGCCGCGGACCACCACGTCGCTGACCGCGAAACGGCCGCCGGGCTTGAGCACGCGGAAGGCCTCGGCCAGGACGCGATCCTTGTCGCCGGAGAGGTTGATCACGCAATTCGAGATGATGACGTCGACCGAGGCATCGGGCAGCGGAATGCGCTCGATGTCGCCGCGCAGGAACTCGACGTTGGTGAGCCCGCTCTTCTGGCGGTTGGCTTCGGCGAGCGCCAGCATGTCGTCGGTGGTGTCGAGACCATAGGCCTTGCCGGTGGGGCCGACGCGGCGGGCCGACAGCAGCACGTCGATACCGCCCCCGCTGCCGAGATCGAGGACCGTCTCGCCGGCCTTCAGCTCGGCGAGCGCGGTCGGGTTGCCGCAGCCGAGCGAGGCGCCGAGGGCGTCGGCGGGCAGGCCCTCCGTCTGGCTGGCGTCATAGAGATCGGCGGACACCGGATCGCAGCCGCAGCCGCACGACTCGGCTGAGGGCGACGTGCCACACGACGCGGTCCCGGTGCCGGTGAGTACTCGTCTCGCCGCATCGCCGTACTTCTCTCGCACGGCTGTCTTCACGTCGCTGATGTTGTCGGTCGTCATGTCATTCTCCGTTGATACATTTGTCAGTAGCAACTATCTGGGTCAAGAAAAGGCCAGGGTCGCCTGGCCGCGTCGTCTCCGGTCGTTACCCGTCGGTGCCGCAGCAGGCCGCGTCCGCCGGCCCGCAGGACCCGGCCGGGACGCTCACGCCGGACAGGAACCGCTTCTCCGCCGCCTGCGCCAACCGCCGGATCACCTCGACGACCCCATCGCGAATCTGCGGGTCGAGATCCTGCAGCACCTCGTGCTGCTGCGCGACCAGATCCCGGGTGATCCGCTGGTACAGCTGCCGGCCGCTCCGCGTGACGGCGATCGCCGTCGCCCGGGCGTCCGTCGCGTCGGCGCTCTGCGTCAGATAGCCCTTGCGGACGAGCGTCGCCACGACGCGGCTGGTGGTGCTCTTGTCGAGAACCATCCGCTCGGCAAGGGCGCCAAGCCGCATCGGGCCGTGCTCGGCCGCCGCTTCGAGGGCGTAGCACTGGGTCACCGAGATGTCGTGGCAGCAGATGCGATCGCGGTCGCGGAACTGGTAGACCCGCACCAGGTCCGACACGGCGGCGTGCAGCGCAGCGGCGTCGCGCTCGAGGTCGGGATCCAAAACCGTTTTCATTGTCACTGACAACTATGATGGAGCCGGCCCGCCCTTGTCAAGCACGCTCAGGGCTCGACCCGGCGATGCCGCACGACCGGCCCGAGCCAGCCATCCAGCGGACGCCACTCCATCGAAGACGCCACGATGTCGATGGCCGGCGTCTCGGTATCGGGGTCGACGTGGCGGTGGGCCACGGAGTTGGGCTCGCCGATGATGGGCAACCCGACGAAATAGAGGCCGAGCCCGTATCCCCCAAGGCAAGGTCCGAAGCCGGCCCTCGTCAAGATCGAGTCGCGATTATCGGCCGTGGGCGCCACCTTGAACAGCGACACACCGGTGCAGCGCAGCTCGATCGCGCGATCCGGCGCGCCCTGGCTCTGGAAGAACAGCACGGCGGTGGTGTCGAGACGCCCGTCGTCGTGGAACCCGCCCTTGGCGTCGATTCTGCCACGAGCCGAGGGGCTGCTAAGATCGGCGGCGCATGTCCGTCACGCTCGACCCGTCCGCTACCGACGCCCTGCGCAAGGAGGTGGCCCGGCGCCGCACCTTCGCCATCATTTCCCACCCCGACGCGGGCAAGACCACGCTGACGGAGAAGACGCTGCTCTACGCCGGCGCCATCGAGCTGGCCGGCGCGGTCCGCGGCCGCAAGGCGCAGCGCGCGGTCGTCTCGGACTGGATGGACGTCGAGCGGGAGCGCGGCATCTCGATCACCTCGGCGGCGCTGGAGTTCGAGCTCTACGACTGCAAGGTCACGCTCCTCGACACGCCCGGCCACAAGGACTTCTCCGAGGACACGCTGCGCACGCTGCTCGCCGTCGACAGCGTGGTGATGGTGATCGACGCCGCCAAGGGCATCGAGACGCAGACCCGCAAGCTGTTCGAGGTGTGCCGCAACAAGGGCCTGCCGATGTTGACGTTCATCAACAAGCTGGACCTGCCGAGCCGCGACCCCTTCGAGCTGCTCGACGAGATCGAGCGCGTGCTGCAGATCGCGGCGGCGCCGGTCAACTGGCCAATCGGCGATGGCGACCGCTTCAAGGGCGTCTACGACCTGCGCCGCAACCAGGTGCTGCTCTACGAGCGCACGCTGCACAACGCCCGGCGGGCCGAGATCGAGGTGTCGAGCATCGAGGATCCGGCGCTGAGCGAGCTGATCGGCGACGACGCCGCGGCGCGCCTGCGCGAATCCGCCACGCTGGTCGCCGAAGCCGGCACCCAGGTCGATCACGAAGCCTACCTGCGCGCCGAGCAGACGCCGGTGTTCTTCGGCAGCGCGCTGTCCAACTTCGGCCTCGAGCCCTTCCTGCGCGGCCTCACCGAGTTCGCACCGCCGCCGCAGCCGCGGCCGTCGAGCGCCGGCACGGTCGATCCGGCCGATCCCGACTTCAGCGGCTTCGTCTTCAAGATCCAGGCGAACATGAACCCGCGGCACCGCGATCGCATCGCCTTCGTGCGCGTCTGCTCGGGCGTGCTGTCGAAGGACATGCTGGTCACCAACACGCGCCTGAACGCGCCGGTGCGGCTGTCGCGGCCGAACCGGTTCTTCGGGCGCGAGCGCGAGACGGTGGACAGCGCCGTCGCTGGCGACGTCGTCGGCCTGGTCAACCCCGGACGCTTCGCCATCGGCGACACGCTATGGGCCGGCAAGAAGCTGGCCTATCCGCCGATCCCGCACTTCGCCGCCGAGTTCTTCGCCGCCGTCCGGCTGCGCGACACCCGCTACAAGCAGTTCGAGGATGGCGTGCGGCAGCTCGAGGAAGAAGGCCTCATGCAGGTCGTCTTCCCGATCTTCGGCCGACGCGAGCCGATCCTCGGCGTCGTCGGAGCGCTGCAGTTCGAAGTGGTCGCGGCCCGGCTGAAGAGCGAGTACGGCGTTGAGTGCGACATCGATCGGCTGAAGTACACCATCGCCCGCTGGGTGAAGTGGCCCGAGGACGCGACCAGCACCGACCTGAAGCTGCCGACCCTCGGTGTCCTGCAGTCGGTCGACCGTGACGAGCGGCCGGTGCTGCTCTTCGAGTCGAACTGGGAGCTGCAGTACTGCGAGCGCGAGAACCCCAACGCGACGTTCCTGGCCGTGGCGTAGCGGGTCATCGCGACCAGTACCCGTCCCGGACGTGGACCGTGCCTCGCCGCCCTTTGACAGCCACCGTCACACGATGACGGCCGTCTCCGCGCGGCACGCCGGTCGGCTCGAAGGACAGGATGTAGCGGCGACGGTACTCTCGCATGATCCCCTCGAAGACCGGGCCCAATGGTCTCGCTCGATCGGCATCGATGACGCGCCCCCCGGTGCGCCCGGCGAGGAGGCGAAGGAGCCGGAGCCCCGGATCGGTGAGAATCTGGGGCACGTCCGCGGGCCCCGATGGCACGCTCGCGGGCAGCGCGACGAAGAACAGGCAGATGCCCCGACGCATGGCCGTGTCCATGACCGTGCGTGCGTCGACCCAGCTCGTGTTGTCGCGTCCATCGGTCAGCGCGATGAGCAGACGAGACTCGTCATGCGACGCATCGGCCAACATCGCCATCTGCAACGCATCGAAGAGCGCCGTACGCTGGCCGGCAGTGCGCCGATGCTCCGACGCCAGCTCCTGAAGCGCCGCCGCACTCGCCACCCCATGCGGCAGGGCGACTTCGCGTGAACCCGCCGCAAACGCGTAGGCGGACAGGCGGTCGCCTGGCCCGAGGCCCTCGCGCAAGGCGTCGGTCGCGAGCGCGACGTCGGCGACCTGCTCGGATGTGATGCTGCCACTGACATCGAGAACCACGGCTACCGACAATGGGCCGGATTCCGGGAGAAGCGTCACGCGCTGGACCACATCGTTGTCTCGCACGATGAAGTCCGCTGCCGTCAGCCCTCCGACGGGCTGTCCATGCTCTTCAACCAGCGCGTCCAGACGGACCACGTCGGTTGCTGTGCGAAAACTCGGCTGCCGAAGCGCAAGCACGGCCAGCAGTCCAAGCAGACAGATGAGTGGTGGACACATGGCTAGTCGCGCAACGTCCTGACGGCTTCGAAACGAGGCTGGAGGCGCCACGCCTGACCCTGGATGTAGGTGCGCCACGGATCGCCACCCGCGGGTGTCGTCAATGCCCGCTGCACCCAGCGTTGTGCTTCGATCGAGTCACCTCGCTCATCGGCGAGGGAACCGAGCGCCAGCATCGGAGTCGTCGCGACGGGACATTCGAGCAGCGCCGCCTGGTAGTCCTCTCTTGCCGCGGCCGCGTCGCCGATGTCGTATGCGGCGTCGGCGCGAAACAGCAGCGCCAGGTACCGCGTCTGGGTCGGCAGGGGACGCGTCAGCGCATCCGTCAGAACGGCCCGGGCGCTGTCGGTGCGGCCGAGCGCGAGTTGGACCCTCCCCAGCCGAACGAGCGCCTCTCCGTCGTTGGGCATCACCGCGCTCGCACGCTGGTACGCCAGCGCCGCCGCGGATACCTGTTCGCGCCACCGGCGTCGGTCGTCCGACGATTCGAGATCCGCGCTGAGCGAACGATCGGGGCGATGCAACGCGATGTGCGTTTCAAGGAAAGACCCACGAGCCAGCAGCAGATCGTGACTATCAGGAAAGCGTTGGAGCCCCTTGGCGATCAAGGCGGGCTGCCGCGTCACCTCGACGGCAGCCTGCAGGCGAGCGACCGCGGCTGAGTACCAGCGCTCGATGTAGCCGAGCACGATCGGCCAATCGGCAGCGCCCCCCGTGTCGTGTGAGGGAGAAAGATGAGCATCCGACGTGCTGTTCAGATCAACCGGCCAAGGAACCGCGCCCGTGTCCTTGAAGTCGGGTCGCAGCCCGTGGAGCCGATCGACCGCGCCCTCAGAGGCGTCCAGGTTCCGCGCCGCGGCGTCGACGGAGCCAGCGCTGTTGGACGCGTAGAGATGCAGGCCGGCGAACAGGATCAGCAGTTGAACACGCTCCGCTCGAAGGGAGCCGATCACCCGCTCGTCGTGACGGGCGGAGACGCGGTTCGCTGCCTGAAGGTGGTGCTTGATATCGGCCTGGAGGCGGTCCAGCGTCCGCGCCAACGTGCGTGCGCTCCATCCGGGACTCTCGCGCGCAAGCGAGGCGACGGCGCCTTCGACATGGCCTGAGGCGTACTCGGCAAGCACGCGGCGCAGCCTCTGCTCGTCGACCGTCTTCGCGTGCGGTTCGATGAAGCCATCGGTCCCCTCAGACATCTGCGCCGATGCGAGCGTCCCTCCAAGCGAAAGGACGAACGCACACGCTAGAGCCTGAGCGAAGGCGTGCCGACACATGATTGGATGGCTGCGGCTTCCCGTTCCGCATCGAGTCTATGGCACATCCCTCTGACCGTGTCGGCCGTCGCTCGCCAGCGCCGGACCCGGCCGACGAGCCGTCGATGGGCACGCTCCTAGGGCGCGAGGAAGCCGTGCTTCAGGAAGATCACGCGGGCCTCTGGTGACGCGATGGCGTCGAGCACGCGCTTCGCCTCGGGTGTCGCGCGGCGGGTCAGCGCCGCCGGATACACGATCCGCGGGTGGGTGCCGTCGGGAAACGTGCCGACGACGCGGACGCCCGGCTCGGCGACCACGTCCGACGCGTAGACGATGCCGAGCGGGGCCTCGCCACGGGCGACGAAGGCGAGCGCGGCGCGCACGTTGTCGGAGGGGGCGAGGCGCGTCGCCACGCTGTCCCACACGCCGAGGGTGGTGAGCGCCGCCTTGCCGTAGCGGCCGGCGGGCACGTTCACCGGATCGGCGACGGCCAGGCGTCCGCCGGCGCCGAGCGCCGCGGCGAGCGCGAAGCCGGGCGCGATCGTCAGCGGCGGCACGCGATCCTTCGGCGCGATCAGTACCAGCCGGTTGCCGACCACGTCGACGCGCGACGCCGGCGCGATCAGTCTGCGCTCGGCCAGGTAGTCCATCCACTGCTCATCGGCGGCGACGAAGATGTCCGCCGGCGCGCCCTCTTCGATCTGCCTGGCCAGCAGCGACGTCGCCG
>JBDSLU010000016.1:0-3118 GCA_039916225.1 Vicinamibacteraceae bacterium | reverse complement strand
ACGGCGCGGCTGAGCGCGCATGCGGGGCCGCCGTTCCCGATCGTGTCGAACCAGGTCGCTGGTCGTTACGAGGTCGCGCTCTGGACGGATCCCGACGCGACCGACGATGCGACGGCGGGCGGTCAGTTCTGGGTAGTGCTGAACGCGCGCGACAGCGGCGTCGACATCCCGGCCGGGACGCGCGTGACGGTGGCGATCCGCGCGGCCGATCGACCGGGGCCGGAGCTGACGGCAATCGCGGCGCCGGTCGACGGCCTGGTCTCGCGCCAGTTCGCGGCGCTGCGGATGGATCACGAAGGCCGCTTCGCGGTGCGAGTCGCGATCGATGGTCCGCTCGGCGCGGCATCGCTTACGAGCGCGGTCGACGCAACCTACGACTCGCGGCCGGCGCCGGCGTTGTTCGTGGTCTACCTGCTGCCCTTCCTGGTGCTGGGCTTCTTCTGGGTGAAGGTGCTACGGCGTCGGCGCGCTCTCACGCGCGCGCCCCGATAACTCCCAACTCCCAATCTCCAACTCCCAAACCTGGACCGCTGAGCACTCGGCGCGTCGCGCCCTTTTGGGAGTTGGGAGTTGGGAGTGCCTTGGCAGTTGGCAGTTGGAGGTTGGAGGTTGGAGGTTGGAAGTTCTCGCGACCCCCGATCCCTTACTTCGCGAGGATCCTTTTCTGGTTCGCGAGGATCGTCTTCTGGTTGGCGAGGACCTTGTCCAGCTTGCCCTGGTTGGCCAGGATCTTTTCCTGGTTCTTCTGGATCTTGCCCTGGTTGCCCTCGATGCGCTTCTGGTTGGCGAGGACTCCCGACTGGTTCTTCAGGATCTGCTTCTGGTTGGCGATGACATCGGCTTCGGCCATGGAGGGCTCCTTGTCGCTGCGGTCAGTGTGAGGGCGCAGGCGCGGCAGCCGGGACGGCTTGGCGCGACGCGGCGCGGGTGAGGGCGATCTCGATCAGGTTCGCGATCGGCCCGACGATGAAGAGCGCGTAGTACGGTGCGTGCACGAACTGCATCAGGCGCAGCACCGCCTCCATGGCCGCGACGCAGAAGGCGACCAGGCACTGCGCGCGGGTGCCGTGCACGGTCGTCTTCGGGTCGGTGATCATGAAGAAGATATAGAGCTGGTACATCGGCCCGGTCAGCGGCGCGGCCTCGGCCAGGAACGGATGGCCGGTGACGAGGTGCCGGACCCCGGCGAAGACCAGGAACGACGCGACGTAGGTCAGCGTGATGTGGAAGCGGCCGAGCGAGTGGATGATGATCGCGCCGAAGGTCCAGACCACGACCATCGGCAGCAGGTTGTTGCCCCACTGCACGCTCAGGCTGGCGACGGTGTCCGAGGCCAGCACCAGCATCGCCACGATGCCGAAGTTGGACGGGTTCCAGATGTGGCGGCCGTCGACCCGCAGCACGTACTTCGAGACGATCGAGATCGCCGCGCACAACGCGTACGGCCAGACGTCCGGCGACCGCACCAGCATGCCGATGCTGATGCCGGAGATGTAGGCGCTGGCCAGGTGGGGCCACTTGCCGACGATCATCTTGCCGAGCAGCATCTCGACGGCGATCGCGGTGGCGATCGCCAGGAACGTGCGGCCCCAGCTCTCGAGGAAGCCGAAGGAGAGCTGGCCGACGACGAGGACCATCGTCACGAGGAGGGGCGCGAGATAGCGCTTGTCGAACGACTTCGGTATCAGCGCCGGCATCACGGCTCCTTGATGGCATGCACGCGGCCCGTCGCCGGGGCCGCAATCTCAGTGATCTTACCGGAAGGCCACTGGATGGTGACCTTCTCGACCTTCGGGTTGGCGCCGAGACCAAAGTGCAGCCGCCGCTGGTTCTGGGCGCAGAACCCCGACCCGCCCGAGACCTCCTGCACCTGCTTCTGGCCGTTGAAGTGCAGCGTGGCGCGCGCCCCGATGGCGCTGCGGTTCGAGCAGGTGCGGGCCGGCTCGGCGTCCGAGGCGCAGCGCCCCGTCAGGTCGAAAGCAATCCAGTCGCGGCCGGGCGCGACGTCGTTCCGGTAGAACACCAGCGGACCGCGCTGGTTGGCAACGACGGCATCGAGGACACCGCGGTTGCCGAAGTCGCCGAGCGCAATCGATCGGCCGTCGTGGCGATCGGTGACGCCGACCATCGGCGCCACGTCGGTGAAATGGCCGGCACCGTCGTTGAGCCAGACCTTCTTGGCCTGGTAGCCGGCCAGGCTCCGTGAGCCCATCGGCGGCCAGTTCTTGGCGTCCGAGATGACGACCTCGTGCCCGCCGGCGATCTTCGAGTAGTCGTACCAGTAGCTGTCGGTCTTCGATGCCGACACGTAGCCGTTGACCAGGTAGAGATCGAGAAAGCCGTCGTTGTTCAAGTCGCCGAATTGCGCGCCGAAGCTCCAGCCGCCGACGTCGACGCCCATGTCGCGGGCCACGTTGTCGTAGCGCCACGTGCCGCCGGTGTCGGACGGCACCCACAGGTTGTTGCCCTGGATCAGGATGCCTTCTTCCGAGATGTTCGAGACGTAGATGGCGAAGGCGCCCTGGTTCAGGACGTCGCCGACCGAGGCGTTCATGCCGCTCTTCGGCGCGTAGCCGACGCCCGTCTCCTTGCCGACGTCGTGGAACCTGCCGTTCTCGTTGACGAACAGTTCCGAGACGCCGTAGTCGTTGGCAATGAACAGATCGGGGTAGCCGGTCCCGCGCAGGTCGGCGGCGACGGCGGCCAGCGCCCAGCGCCGCGACGTCAGCCCGACCTTCTCGCTGACTTCCTCGAAGCGCCCGCCGCCGAGATTGCGATACAGGAACTTGCGGCCGCCGTTGTTGGCGTATTCGAAGCTCTCGGGCATCATCTTCGTCGACGCCAGGTTCCACAGGTTCACCTGTTCGGCGAAGTAGCCGCCAAGGAACAGGTCGAGCCGTCCGTCGCGGTCGTAGTCGAACCAGACCGCGGCGTTGATGTTGGCCCAGCGCGGCAGGCCCGCCTTCTCGCTGATCGCCGTGAACGCCTTGCCGGCGTCGTTGTGGAACAGTTCTGGCCTACCCCACTTGTAGACGATGACGTCTTCGAAGCCGTCGTTGTCGTAGTCGCCCCACACGCTGCCCATCGATACGCCGGTCCCCGGCTCGTTCAGCGCGGC
>JBDSLU010000015.1:0-4407 GCA_039916225.1 Vicinamibacteraceae bacterium | reverse complement strand
AGAACACGCGCCCGCCGCCGTGCTGGCGTGTCCAGGCTAGCGGGAGATCTGTCGATTGGAGTTGCGGGTACTCGGGCTGCGGCACCGGGCGGGCAGGCTGCGGCGTCGCCGGATCGAGGTTCATGAGCACGTGGAGGTCGCGTCGCGTGAACGAGTCGACCGACACAGAACTCGGACCTCGGAAGAGGTAGAACTCCTCCGTCCAGGTAAACGGGTTCGTGAAGCCTTGCATCGCGACGTGGTTCGGATCCTCGACCCGGACCGTGCCCGGCCGATCTTCGCTCCCGTGATTAATGAACCGGGCGCCGACGAAGTCGCCGTACTCGGGCCACGAGTAAAAACTGTCGGTCGCGCTATGAAAGCCGACGAAGCCCTTGCCGCTGGCGACGAAGTCGAAGAGTGCCCCTCGCAGCGGCGCATTGGCCGGCAGGTCGCCGCAAGTGAAGAACACCAGCGCGTCGTAGGGAGCGAGAGCGGCCGCGTTGAGCCCCGAGGGGTCGGTGATCGCATCGACCGTGAACGCCCCACCGCTGGCTGTCGCGATCGCCTGCATCGCGGCAGCGGCGTTGACCCGCGATGGATGGTTGTGGGCGTTCGGACCGACGTAGTCCAGATACAGGACGCGCCGCTGCGCCGCCGCGGGGGAGGCGAGCGCGAGACAGGCGAGCGCGGCGCAGGCGAGTGCGGCCAGGAACGCCCGGCGGGTGATCGAGCAGGTGCGCATGCCCATTAGAATAGGCGCAGCATGCCCACTTTGATCCCGCAGCCGACGGTCGTCGCGGCCGTCGGCACCAAGCCCAAGCGTATCGAGGAATACGCCGGCCGCGTGAACTCCGGCCACGCCGGCGTCAGCGTGGCCCGCATGCAGTCGCCCGAGGGTTGGGAGGAACCCGGCCAGCGGCCGGAGTTCGAGGAAATCACCGTCGTCCTGCACGGCATGCTGCGCGTCGACCACGACGGCGGCTCGCTCGACGTGCGAGCCGGCCAGGCGGTCGTCGCCGCGCCCGGCGAGTGGGTCCGCTACAGCAGCCCCGAGCCGGGCGGCGCCGAATACGTCGCCATCTGCCTGCCGGCGTTCTCGCCGGACACGGTGCACCGCGACGCGTGAGCGCCGTCGCCCAACCCGTCGTCGAGGGGCGCTGAGCCGTGCCGTCGGTGTTCTCCCACGCCGTGGTGGGGGCGACGCTGGTGGCCTGCGGGCTGCCGCGGCCCCGTGCCATCTTCGTCACCCTCGGGGCGATCCTGGCGGTCGTGCCCGACCTCGACGTGGTCGGGCTCGCCTTCGGCTGGGGGCTCGACCACCCGCTCGGCCACCGCGGTCTGAGCCACTCCGTGATCGTCGCGGCCGCGCTCGCGTCGGTGGCGACCGTGGCGGTCCCGCCACGCGACACGGAGCGCCGTTGGCGGGTCTGGCTGGTCCTGGCGCTGGCCGCGGTGTCCCACGGTCTGCTCGACGCGCTCACCAACGGCGGCCGCGGCGTCGCGTTCCTGGCGCCCTTCCTCGAGACGCGCTGGCACTTTCCGGTGCGGCCGATCGAGGTGTCGCCGATCGGCGTGTGGTCGTTCGTCTCGCGCCGCGGCCTCGAGGTCCTGGCCAATGAAGTGGTCTGGTTGTGGGCGCCCTCGCTCGCCGCGCTCGCCCTGACGTGGGTCCTGCGCCGGCCCAGGCGCTCACGCCCAGGGGACTAGCGATCGACGAACGCCCGCAGCTCGCGCGCCCGATCGCTGACGTCGGCATGCTGGACGGCGCGATCGAGCAGCGGGCGTGAGCGGGCCAGGTCGCCGCCGCGCACGAAGTTGAAGGCGGCGTTGTAGGCGGAGAGCGCCGCCTGTCGCTCGGCGACGAGGATCGCGGCATCGGCCTTCGCCTGCCGCTCGGCGCGGATCGTCTCCTCGACTTCGGTCGCGGCGGCCCGTTGCTGCTCGGCGCGAATGCGATCGATCTCGGCGCGATAGCACGTCTCCGCGTGCACGAAGGTGTCGCCGCCCGCAGTCCAGCGTTCCTGCGTGCTGTGCGCCAGGCCGAGGTACCAGGCCGCGACGCAGTTGGTGTCGCTCAGCTCGAAGGCCTTCTCGAGCAAAGGGCGGGCGGTATCGAGCGCCTTCTGATCGAACGCGATGCGTCCGGCCAGGGTCAGCACGTCGGTGTTGTAGATCGTCTTGCGGGCGCCGTCGCTGTCCGCCCACGCCGCGTCGAGCTCGCCCAGCACATGGCGATTCCAGGCCCGCCAGTAGTAGGCGTCGCCCACGACCCAGCGGCCCAGATCGATCACCTTGGTGAGCGCGTCGATGGCCTCGCGCGGCCGTTCGAGGTAGGTCAGGCAGATGCCCAGACCGAGCCAGGCGTCGTTGTGACGCGGCTGGGCGCGCGTGACGCGCTCGTAGAGCGGGAGGGCGTGGCGCGGACTGGTGACGCGGGTCACGCCGGCGAGATCGTAGGCGATGGCCAGCGATCCTGGGATGTCCTTGAGCGCTGTCTGCATCCGTTCGCGCGCCTCGCGGATGGACGTCCCGGAGCCGCCGCCGGAGGCGAGCCGGTAGCGGCCCCGCCAGTAGTCGGCCTCGACGTAGCGCGGGTGCCGTTCCGCGAAAGCCCGCAGCGCGTCCTCGTGGGTCCGGCCGCAGATCGCCACCCGCCACTGGACGATCGGATGGGCCGCCGCGGGCGCCGCGACGACCTCCGGATCGGGCAGCTTCAGCTGGAAGATCGGGGAGCAGGCCAGGCTGACGTTCAGGTAGACGTCCAGCGGGTCGGTCATCGTCGCGGCATCGGCGAAGCGCTGCTGGAGTTCGCTGCCCAACGGCACGAGTCTGGCGCGCTCGTGCTCGGCGACGTCCCGGGGGAGGCCCGCGGCGTTGGCCGGCACGAGCTCGGCCCACTTCAACTGCTCCCTGGCTGCCGCCGGTGCCGTCGTCTGCGGCACGAGGAGGGCGGCCCGTTTCACGTGAGGCGCGGCGTCGAGTCCCAGTTCCTTTTCGCGCAGGGCCAGCAGCACCAGGGCGCGAAAGAGCTGCGTGTCGTTGACACGGGCCTCCGCCGGCCGCGCCGGTGGCATGCTCGAGTAGCGGCCGACCGCTTCGTCGAGACAGCGATAGCAGCCTTCCGCGATCAGGCCGTCGGCGACGAGACGTTGGGCGGCGAGCGATGGCCGCCGCGGTCCGCCGCACCCCGTCAGCAGCAACAGCGCGACAGCAGCCACGGTGGCCGTGCCGACGATCCGGGCGGCGGCCGCGGCGATCATCGCAACCGCGCGGGTATCACCAGCACCGGAGTCCGCG
Organism: Vicinamibacteraceae bacterium; assembly: GCA_039916225.1. Lineage (GTDB taxonomy): Bacteria > Acidobacteriota > Vicinamibacteria > Vicinamibacterales > Vicinamibacteraceae > JBDSLU01. Next base: position 1,128 of record JBDSLU010000015.1, on the reverse strand, counting down.
CCAGGCACAGCACGCGATACGCCGTCGATCCGGGTTGCGGTGAGAGCAGGCCGCCACCGCGCCGAACGCCCATGACGATCAGGGTGTGCGGCTGCTCGTCGGCGAGAGCCGCGAGGACACGTTCCGGCTCGCCGCGTGACGCCTTGACACGCACGGCAGGGACCTGCGCTTGCACTTCGCGGGCGAGCAGCGTCAACTCGTGGCCAGCGCGCTCTGTGCGGTGCGTCTGGTGCTCGTCGACCAGGCCGGCCCAACGCTCCAGCACGCGGGCTTCTGGCACGACATGCGCCAGTGTGAGCTGCGCGCCGGCGCGACGGGCGATGCCGACGGCGGCCTGGACCGTCGCGGCGGTCGCGTCGCTGAAATCGAGCGCGGCGATGACGTGCGACACGGCCAGTGCCGGCCCCGAGTCGCCGTCGCGAACGATCGGGCTCGCCGCTGGCGGCACCACCAGCGTCGGCGTCACCGTCTCGCGCAGCACGCGCTGCGTCGTCGAGCCGAAGAAGAGCCTGGCGGCGCCGGTCTGGCCCTGCGTACCCATGACGATGAGGCTGGCGTGGGCTGCGGCCGCGGCGGCGAGGATCTCCAAGTGGGGGAGCCCGACGCGGACGTCGAGCGACGCCGGCTGGGGCATCGCCGTTGATGGCATCGACGAGGCCAGCGCCGCGAGCGCCTGCCGGCATTCGTCCTGGAGCCGCGCCGTGTCGGCGATCATGGCCGCGGCCTGAACCAATAGTGGCTCGACGACGTGCAGGAGGGTCAGCGAGGCGCGTCCGTCGCCGTCGGGTCGCGGGCCGGCGGCAAACGCCGCGGCGTGCCGCAGGACATCGGCCGAAGTGGGCGAGAAGTCCACGGCGCAGAGCACGAGCGGGGAGTGCGACATTATCGGGGCCTTGTCATGATCGAACGCCCATACCGGCCGGGCTCTTTGGGGGGCCGGGGGCGGATGCGATGATCATGGCACAGCCAGTCTGGCCGGGCGTTGGGCCGGAAGCGCGTCGTGCGGAGGGGTGGTGCGACTGGGGTCCTGGGCCGCGGCCGGTATGGCGGACGGCGGCGGCCGGCCCGCTTCGAGCGGACCGGCCAGCGCCCGTGTCGGCGAGGCGACGCCGGCTAGTCGGTTTCGCC
>JBDSLU010000014.1:0-10178 GCA_039916225.1 Vicinamibacteraceae bacterium | reverse complement strand
GTAGCGTCCCCACCCCATGCTGTCGCCGCTGCCGAAGAGATACTCGACCAGGGCGAAACCGCTCAACGTCAGGATGGCCGCCGCCGCCCCGCCGGCCACCGGGGATCGCGCCCGCCGGCTCACGCCGGCGACCAGGGCCAGTCCGGCCATCACGAGCGCCGCCGCCGCGCTCGGCGCCATCCGGCCGATCGCGAATCCCTCCGACCCGGTGAAGGGATCCCAGAGCAGCGTGTCGACGCCGAGGCTGCGCTCGAGCGGGAACTGCAGGAAGGTGGGGATGGCGAGCAGCAGGACGAGCCCACCGAGGACGGCCTGGGCCTGGCGCGCTTCGCGGGCTCCGGCGACCAGCGCGGCGCCGGTCGCCATGAAGAGGATGGCCGTGTTGAACTGCATCACCGGCAGGGCTGGATGCAGACGCAGCACCAGCTCCCAGTGCATCAACCAGGCGGTCACAACCAGCGCCCCGAGCGCGCACACGGCCGCGCCGAGCACCGTCGCCGTCCGCGTCAGCCCGTCCGTGGAGGTCGCCATAACATCGCTTGAACTCGCCACGATGGCGGAGAGTGTAGCGGGTGGCGGCACCGCTACGCTGACCGTCGCCATCTGACCGTGTCGGGGCGCAGGCCGGGGGGTATGATGCTCCCGCCTATGTCACAGTCCGACGCCCTCGTCCTCGACATCATCCAGCAGGACGCCCCCGGTCTCCTGGGGGACTGGCTCGCGGAACTGAAGGCCCGCGGCACCGGCGCCGATCACCGCATCACCGAGGCGGAGCTGCACGAACAGGGCGCCGAGCTGTTGCGGCTGCTCGGACCGGCGCTGTCCTCGGGCACCGACGTCAACGCCGAGCCGTGGCGGCCGGTGCGCGAGTTCCTCGAACGGGTCTCGCGCAGCCGCGCCACCCAGGGCTTCAGCTCGACCGAGACGGCCACCTTCGTCTTCTCGCTGAAGCGGCCGTTGTTCACCCGCGCCCAGGCCCGGGCCACGGACGCCGCGACGAAAGGCGAGGCCACCTGGACGATCACCGAGCTGGTCGACAGGCTCGGCCTGTACACCGTCGGCGCCTTCCAGAAGAGCCGCGAGGAAGTCATCGTCCGGCAGCAGGAGGAGATGCTGGAGCTGTCGACGCCGGTAGTGAAGCTGTGGGAAGGCGTGGTCGCGCTGCCGATGATCGGCACCCTCGACAGCGCCCGGACCCAGGTCGTCATGGAGTCGCTGCTGCAGAGCATCGTCGAGACCGGCTCGGAGATCGCGATCATCGACATCACCGGCGTGCCGACCGTCGACACGCTGGTGGCGCAGCATCTGCTCAAGACCGTCACCGCCATCCGCCTGATGGGCGCCGAATGCATCATCAGCGGCATCCGGCCGCAGATCGCCCAGACCATCGTCCACCTCGGCATCGACCTCGAGGGGGTGACCACCAAGGCCACCCTCGCCGACGCGCTGTCGCTGGCCTTCAAGCGCTCGGGCCTCGTCGTCACGCGCGCCAAGGCCGTGTAGGCGCGCATGGACCGGATTCCCATCCTCCGGATGGGTGACTACCTGCTGGTCACCATCCAAGTCGACATGCACGACCAGCTCGCGCTGACGCTGCAGGACGATCTGACGACCGCCATTCAGCGGGCCGGCGCCAAGGGCGTGCTGATCGACATCTCGGCGCTGGAGATGGTCGACTCCTTCATCGGGCGGATGATTGCCAACATCTCGCGGATGGGGCGCATCCTCGACGCGCGCACCGTAGTCACGGGCATGCGGCCGGCCGTCGCCATCACGCTCGTCGAGCTCGGGCTCAGCCTGTCCGGGGTCGACACCGCGCTGGACGTCGAGCGGGGCATGCGGCGCTTGCGCAAGGTCCTCGACGAGGCCGGAGTATCGAGTGCCGATCCCGAAGACTGATGTGGTGCCGGTCCGCACCGAGCACGACATCGTGCTGGCTCGCCAGCAGGTACGCAAGCTGGCCCAGGAACTGGCCTTCGGCCTCGTCGAGCAGACCAAGATGGTCACCGCCGCCAGCGAGCTGGCGCGCAACACCGTCGTCTACGGCGGCGGCGGCGTGATGCGCTGGGAAGTGCTGACGGATGGCATCCGGCGCGGGCTGCGGCTGCATTTCGTCGACGAAGGCCCGGGCATCCCCGACCTGGCCCAGGCGCTCACCGACGGCTGGACCTCGGGTTCGGGCATGGGCCTCGGGCTCTCCGGCGCCAAGCGGCTGGTCAACGAGTTCGAGATCGACAGTGCGCCAGGGCGAGGTACGCGCGTCACCGTGACGCGATGGAAATGACGGCAGCGCCGCCGATCACCGTCGCGGTCGCGGTCACCGAAATCAGCCAGGCCGGCGAGGCCCGCCGCGTCGCCGTTCGCCTGGCCGCGAACATCGGCTTCGACGAAGGGACTCGTGGCGAGGTGGCCATCATCGCCACCGAGCTCGGGACCAACCTGGCCCGCTACGGGCGCCAGGGCGTGCTGTTGATGCAGGCGCTCGACCTGCCGACCGGGCCGGCGCTGGATCTGCTGTCGATCGACCGCGGGCCGGGGATCGCCGACCTCCAGGCCGCCCTGCAGGACGGCTACTCGACCGGCGGCACGCCCGGCAACGGTCTCGGTGCGGTGCGCCGGCTGTCGAGCGATTTCGACATTTTCTCGACGCCGGACGGAACGGTGGTCCTGGCGCGGGTCCGGCGCCGGGCGCCGGCCGACCCCGCCGGCTACGACTGGGGCGTCATCTCGCTGCCGGCACCGCACGAGACAGTGTGCGGCGACAGTTGGCGCATCGCCCAGCAGGATGGCGGTTTCGCGGTGATGGTGGCCGACGGGTTGGGGCACGGTCCGCTCGCCGCCGAGGCGTCGGGGCTGGCCGCGAACGTCTTCGCTCAGCACCCCTTCGAAGACGCGGCCGCCCTGATCGAGCGGGCCCATCCTGCCCTCAAGGGCAGCCGTGGCGCGGCGATGGCCATTGCCACGATCGGCGGCACGAAGGTCCGCTATGCCGGCGCCGGCAACATCGCCGGCGTCCTCCTCGGCGGTGAACGCGTTCGCGGCCTGCCCAGCCAGAACGGCACGGTGGGCGCGCAGATCCGCCGGGTGCAGGCTCTCGACTACGACTGGCCGGCGCGCGGCCGGCTGATCATGCACTCGGACGGTCTGACCACTCGCTGGACGCTGGATGCCTACCCCGGCCTTGCCGCGCGGCACCCATCGATCGTCGCCGCCGTGCTCTGGCGCGACTGCGCGCGCGGGCGTGACGACGCGACTATAGTGGTCGTCGTACGGAAAGCGGCAGGACCTGGACATGCCTGAATCGGCGACCGATCTCCAGCTGGAAGTGAGTCGACTCCAGGCCCAGGTCGATTCGCTGTCGACGGAGCTCGCCGAGACCAACCAGGGCGTCCTGGCGCTCTATGCCGAACTCGACGACAACGCCGTCCGGCTGCGCGAGGCGTCCGACCTCAAGAGCCGGTTCCTGTCCTACATGAGCCACGAGTTCCGGACGCCGCTCAGCTCCATCCTGAGCATTGCGCGGATCCTGCAGGACCGGCTCGACGGCCCCCTGACCGCCGAACAGCAGAAGCAGATCCGGTTCATCCAGAACTCCGCTGGCGAATTGACCGAGATGGTCGGCGATCTGCTCGACCTGGCCAAGGTCGAAGCCGGCCGCGTCACCATCTCGCCGGCGTGGTTCGAGATGGTCGACCTCTTCTCGGCCCTGCGCGGGATGTTCAAGCCGATCCTGCAATCGGACGCCGTCTCGCTGATCTTCGAGGAGCCGCACGACATCCCGCCGATCTACACCGACGACAAGAAGTTGTCGCAGATTCTCCGTAACTTCATCTCCAACGCGCTGAAGTTCACGCCGCACGGCGAGGTCCGCGTCTCGGCGCGGCTGAAGGACAATCGCGTGACGTTCCGCGTCGCCGACACCGGTATCGGCATTGCCGCGGAACACCTCCACACGCTGTTCCAGGACTTCGTCCAAGTCGAAGCGCCCATCCAGAAACGGCTGCGCGGCACCGGCCTCGGCCTCTCGCTCAGCCGCAAACTGGCGCTGCTTCTCGGCGGCGATGTCGCCGTCGAGAGCACCCTCGGCGAGGGCTCGAAGTTCTCGGTGACCCTGCCCGTGGAGCTGGCCGTCGATGCCGGTTAGAAGCGCGGCCATCCTCGTCGTCGACGACAACGAGCCGACGCGGTACTCGACGTCGCGCGTGCTGCGCAACGAAGGCTTCACCGTGATGGAGGCCGGGACCGGGCAGGAGGCCCTGCAACTGGCCACCGCGCACCCCCCGGACCTCGTCGTCCTCGACGTCAACCTGCCGGACATCGATGGCTTCGAAGTCTGTCGCCAGTTGCGCGCCTCGCCGCGCACCGTGCGCACGCCGGTCATCCACCTGTCGGCGACGTTCGTCAACGACGTCGACAAGGTGCAGGGGCTCGACGCCGGCGCCGACGGCTACATCACGCACCCGGTCGAGCCGCCGGTGCTCATCGCCACCGTCAACGCCTTCCTCCGCGCCCGCCGCGCCGAGGATGCGCTGCGCGAGAGCGAAGCCAAGTTCAAGGCGGTGTTCGAGCACGCCCTGGACGGCATCTCGCTGCTCAGCCACGAGATGATCTTCCTCGAGGCCAACCCGGCGGCGTGCGCGACCTTTGGCCGCGACCGCAGCCAGGTCGTCGGCAAGCACATCTCGGCGTTCAGCGCCGCCGCCTACGACGGCAAGATCGGCGAGGTCACGGCGGCCCTCGCCGCGACCGGCGCGTGGCGCGGCACCATGCCCGTCCTGCACGCCAACGGCCGGCAGATCGAGCTGGAATGGAGCGTCTCGATCCACTCCGGTCCGGGCATCCGGCTCGCCATCACCAGCGATGTCACCGAGCGCAAGGAGATCGAGGCCGAGCGCGAGCGGCTGCTGGCCAGCGAGCGCGCCGCGCGCACCGACGCGGAGCGGGCCAACCAGGTGAAGGACGATTTCCTCGCTGCGCTGTCACATGAACTGCGCACGCCGCTCAACGCCATCGTCGGCTGGTCGCAGCTGCTCAAGCCGCGTCTCGCCGGCGCCGAACGCGACGTGGTCGCCGGGATCGAGGCGATCGAGCGCAACGCCCGGATCCAGGCGCAGCTGATCGCCGACCTGCTCGATGTCTCCCGCGTCGCCTCGGGCAAGTTGCAGATCGACCGGCAGTGGTTCGACCCGGCCGCCGCGGTCCGCTCGGCGGTCGACACCGTCGCCGTCGCCGCCCGCGGTCGCAACATCGAGATCGTCGTCGCCATCGACGGCGAGCGCGAACCGCTGCTCTGGGATCCGTCGCGCTTCCAGCAGGTGGTGTGGAACCTGCTCGACAACGCGGTCAAGTTCTCGCCCGATGGCGGACGGGTCGACGTCCGCCTCACCGAGAGCGCCGCGCACCTCGAGTTGGCCGTGTCCGATCACGGCAAGGGCATCTCGCCGGAGTTCCTGCCGCACGTCTTCGAGCCCTTCCGCCAGGAAGACGGCGGCACCAAGCGTGGCTACGGCGGGCTCGGCCTCGGTCTGGCCATCGTCCGCCAGCTCGTCGAGGCTCACGACGGACAGATCGCCGTCACCAGCGCGGGCGACCACCAGGGCACGACGTTCACGGTGCGCCTGCATCGCCAGGGCCGGCAGCCGAACCAGGCCGCGGCCGCGCCGTCCGCGCCGCAGGCCGAGGGGCCGAGCCTGGCTGGCGTCCGACTCCTCGTCGTCGAGGACGACGACGACGCTCGCGTGCTCATCCGCCGAGTCCTCGAGGGCGCCGGCGCCGAGGTCTTCGCGGCATCGGACGTCGCCAGCGCGCTGGCCGGCCTCGACGCCGTCCGGCCGTCATTGCTGATCAGCGACATCGCCATTCCCGGCGAGGACGGCTACGACCTGATTCACCAGGTCCGCACCCGCGGCTTCGATGCCGACACGCTCCCGGCGATTGCCGTGACGGCGTTCGCGCGCAGCGAGGATCGCAATCGGGCCCTGGCCGCCGGCTATCAGGCTCACCTGTCCAAGCCGGTGGCCCCCGCCCAGCTCCTGACCGTCGTGACCACGCTCCTCCGGCGCGCCCGCCGCCGGGCGGCACGGACCTGAGCCGCCCGCCCCGTCACATCCCGCGACCGTCGACCGTCAATCCGGCATGGACGCCTTCGCCGCCTCGTTCGAGAGCCACCGCCCGCGGCTGCACGCCGTCGCCCATCGCATGCTCGGTTCCAGCGCCGACGCCGAGGATGTCGTGCAGGACGCCTGGCTGCGCACGGTCCGCGCCGGCCCCGACGGCATCGACAACCTGGGCGGCTGGCTGACGACGGTCGTCGCCCGCCTCTGCCTCGATCGCCTGCGCGCCCGGACGACCCGCGCCGAGGATCCGATCGACGACACGCCGGCCGACGAACCCGCCGCCGGCGGCGACGATCCGGAGCGCGCCACGGTGATCGCCGACGCCCTGGGCGTCGCGCTGCTCGTGGTGCTGGAGACGCTGTCACCGCCCGAACGCGTGGCCTTCGTCCTGCACGACCTGTTCGACCTGCCTTTCGACGACATCGCGCCGATCGTCGGCCGCACGCCAGCGGCGGCCCGCCAGCTGGCCAGCCGGGCACGGCGTCGCGTCCAGGGCGGCGCCGCCCCGACGTCCGGCGAGCGCCCGCAGCGCGCCATCGTCGCGGCCTTCCTGGCGGCGGCCCGCAGTGGCGACGTCGAGGGCCTGCTCGCCGTGCTCGCGCCCGATGTCGTGGTCCGCGCCGATGGCGCGGCGGTGCGGATGGGATCGGCGCCGGAGATCCATGGCGCCACGGCGACCATCGAGACGTTCGCCAACCGGGCGCGGGCGGCACAGCCGGCGACCGTCGGCGGCGCCGCCGGCCTGGTGTGGGCGCAGGGCGGCGTGCCGCGCGTCGCTTTCGTGTTCACGGTGGCCGGCGGCCGGATCACCGCCATCGAGCTGGCCGCGGACGAGAGCCGGCTGGCGGCGCTCGCCATCGTGCTCGACGCCGGGTGATCGTATGGCCAGCCTGCCGCCACTCACGCCGATCGGCACGATTCGCTCGACGCTGCGCACCATCGCGGAGGCGCCCCGCCAGGGTGACGAGGGGGCGCCGGACGCGTGGCTGGACATCGAGCCGGCGTTTGCGCCGGGGCTGAACGGGCTCCGCGCCGGCGACGACATCGTGCTCGTCACCTGGCTCGATCGCGCCGATCGTCGCGTCCTCGAGACGCATCCGCGCAACGACACCTCGCAGCCGGTCGTCGGAGTCTTCGCGACACGCTCGCCGCACCGTCCCAACCCGCTCGGCCTGCATCGGGTGACCATCCGTGAGATCGACGGATCGCGGCTGCGGGTCGGGCCGCTCGAAGCCCTCGACGGCACGCCGGTCGTCGACGTCAAGATCGTCTGGCGCGATGGCTAGTGTCCCGAGTCAGGGACACGAGCGCAGCTCCGCCGCAAACCCTGCCGCCCCGATGGTGACGCTTGGAGTACGCTGTTCGGCCGTGACCGCATCCCGTTCCCTCCGCGTCGGCCTCGTCGGCTACGGCCTCGGTGGCTCGACCTTTCACGCCCCGCTGATCAGCGCCACCCCCGGGCTCGAGCTGGCGGCCATCGCCACCAGCGATCCTGGCCGGGTCCAGGCGGCCGCCGCACGGTATCCGCAGGCGCGGGTCGTTCCGACGCCCGACGAGCTGTTCACGATGGCCCCGGCCCTCGATCTCGTCGTCGTCTCGACGCCGCACCACACCCATGCGCCGATCGCCCGCGGCGCGCTGAGTGCCGGCTGCCACGTGGTGATCGACAAGCCGTTCGCCGTCGCGGCCGCCGAGGCGCGCGAGCTGGCGGCGCTGGCCGACGCGCACGGCCGCCTGGCCATTCCCTTCCAGAACCGACGCTGGGACGCGGACATCCTGACGCTGCAGCGGCTGCTGCGCGAGGGAGCGCTCGGCACGGTGCATCGCTTCGAGTCGCGCTACGAGCGCTGGCGGCCGACGCCGAAGGCGCGCTGGACGGTCGAGGGCGCTGGCGCGCGCGGCGAAGGGCTGCTGCTCGACCTGATGGTCCACCTCGTCGATCAGGCGCTGGTGCTGTTCGGTCCGGCCGGCGACGTCTACGCCGAGTTCGATCGCCGCCACCCGCAGGTCCATGTCGTCGACGACGTATTCCTGGCCATCACCCACACCAATGGCGTCCGCTCGCACCTGTTCACCAGCGCCACGGTCGGCCTCGGTGGGCCGCGCCTGAACGTGCTCGGCAGCGCCGGCGCGTTCGTGAAGTTCGGGATGGATCCGCAGGAGGACGCGCTGCTCGCCGGCGCGACGCCCGGCGGCGCCGGCTGGGGCCGCGAAGCCGAGGCGAGCTGGGGCCGGCTGGGAGCGGGTGACGCGGTCCGGACGATTGAGAGCGAGGCCGGCGACTATCCGCGCTTCTACGCCGGCGTCGCGCACGCCCTGGCGACCGGCGGACCGCCGCCGGTCACGGCTGCCGAAGCGGTGGCGATGATGGACGTGCTCGAAGCGGCGCGCGTCTCCGCTGACGAGCGGCGTCTCGTCGATGTGCAACCTGTGAGCACGGTGGGAGCGGCATGAGTATTTCGCTGGAGCGCGTGGCGCTGCGATCGATGGTCGACAACGGCTTCCAGCCCGAGCCGACGCCGGCGGTCGGCCGGGAGCTGGCGGCGCTGTCGCAGGCGCCGACGGACGGCGTCCGCGATCTGCGCCGGCTGCGCTGGAGCTCGATCGACAACGTCACCTCGAAGGATCTCGATCAGATCGAAGTCGCCGAAGCCACCGCCGACGGCGGCATCCGGCTGCGGATCGGCATCGCCGACGTCGACGCCCTGGTGCCGAAGGGGTCGGCGATCGACGCCCACGCCGCCGAGAACACGACCTCGATCTACACCGGCGTGTCGGTGTTCCCGATGCTCCCCGACGCGCTGTCGACCGATCGCACCTCGCTCGTCGAAGGCGGCGAACGGCTCGTCGTCGTCACCGAGCTCGACATCAGCCGCGACGGCACGGTGCGGCGTCACGAGATCTACCGGGCGCTCGCCGTCAATCACGCCAAGCTCGATTACGAGTCGGTCGGCGCCTGGCTGGAGGGACAAGGTGCCGAGCCCGGCAAGGTCGCCCACGACGACGGGCTCGAGGCGCAGCTCTGGCTGCAGGACCGCGCCGCCAGCTGGCTGAAGCAAAAGCGGGAGCGGGCCGGCGCCCTCGATCTCGACACCGTCCAGGTCACGCCGACGGTCAAGGACGGCGTCATCGAATCGCTGAAGGTCGTGCGCAAGAACCGCGCCCGCGATCTGATCGAGGACTTCATGATCGCCGCCAACGGGGCCGTGGCGCGGTTCCTCGCCGCGGCCAACCGCTCGGCGATCCGGCGCGTCGTGCGCGAGCCGCGGCGCTGGGATCGCATCGCCGCCATCGCCGCGGAATACGGTATCCGCCTGCCGGCGGCGCCGGACAACAAGGCGCTGGCCGACTTCCTGGGGGCGCGGCGGGCCGCCGATCCTCTCCGCTTCCCGGATCTGTCGCTGAGCGTGGTGAAGCTGCTCGGCCCCGGTGAGTACGTCCTCGATCGGCCCGGCCCGGCCGACGACGTCGGCCACTTCGGCCTGTCGGCGCCGGACTACACCCACGCCACCGCGCCCAACCGCCGCTACGCCGACCTGGTCACCCAGCGGCTGATCAAGGCGGCCATCGCCGGCGCGCCGGCGCCGTACACCGACGAGGAGCTCGACGCGATCGCGCAGCGCTGTACCCTTCGCGAGAACGCCGCCAACAAGGTCGAGCGGATGACGCGGAAGGCGGCCGCGGCCATGCTCCTCGAGCGCCGGATCGGCGCCACCTTCGACGCCATCGTCACCGGCGTCAAGCGCGACGCCACCTACGTCCGTCTCCTGTCGCCGCCGGCGGAAGGCCGCGTCGTCCGCGGCGAAGGCGGCATGGACGTCGGCGAGCGCGTCCGCGTCCGCCTGGTGCGGACGGACGCCGAGCGCGGGCACATCGATTTTGAAGGGATCTGACCAGGATGCCGACGGCATCTGACCCGGGTTCACGCGTCTGACGCCAGGGTTCGCTCCCCCCAGGGCCGGCTCGACGCCACGCACGACAGTTGACACGCTGGCAGGCGCCGGTGTATTTAACTAGATAGTTAATTAACCATCTGGTTCAACACACGCGCCCCGCCCATGT
>JBDSLU010000013.1:0-9686 GCA_039916225.1 Vicinamibacteraceae bacterium | reverse complement strand
GATCGCCTGACGGCGCGGCGCTCGCGGCGCTGGCCGGCTGGGGCACGGTGCAGAGCCCCGTGTCGGGACGCGCGACGGCCGGGCCGTTGCCGTCATGGCCATGGGAGCGATACGCCGGGCGCTCCTTGCGGCTGGTATCGTGCGCGCTGCCGGATCTCCAATTGACGCTGGCCGTGCGGCTGGCGGCGCTGGACCTGCCGGCGTTGCTCGTCGTCGACCTGATGCCTTCGGCGACCTTCGAGCTCGTGAACATGGCGGCGCCGCGTCACACCGACGACTTCGACGCGCTGGCGGAGTTCGTGCGCGCGATCGATCAAATTGCACTCGAGCGCCATCTCGGGCTGTTGACCACCGCCGGTCCCCTCCGTCCGGTGCCGGCGGGGGACCGATGATCGGCCTCCGACATCCCCGTCTGTCGGTCATCAGCGCCTTCACCGGCGCGATGGTGGTGCTCGCGATCTCGGCGCCACGGGCCCAGTCCGCCGACACCCGGCCGGTCGCCAGCCAGGCGGCGTCGCCGTCACCGGCGCTGATCATCCGCGAGCCGCTCGAGGGTGCGCCGGTCCTGGGCGACGTGCCGATTGTCGCCGCCCTCACGCTCCCGGCGCCCGGCGGGGTCGAGCTGCTGATTACCATCGATGGTCGCGAGTTGTGCCGGCTGCAACAGCCGCCGTGGTCGTGCACCTGGGACGCCGGGCGCGACATGCGCGAGCATCATGTCCGCGTGGTCGCGACGTTTGCCGATGGCCGGCGCCTGGTCGCCAACCGGCGCACCAAGGGCCTCGACGTGAACGAGACCGTCGACGTCGCGGCCGTGCAGGTACCGGTGATCGTCACCGACGCCAAAGGCCACTTCGTGCGCGGCCTGAAGAAGGAGGCGTTCACGCTCCTCGAGAACGGCAAGGCACAGCGCATCGAAACGCTGACCGACGAATCGCTGCCGCTCGAGCTGATCGCCACGGTCGACATCAGCGCCAGCATGGAGCCGGCGATGCCGCAGGTGCAGGCCGCCGTCAAAGGCCTGCTGGGACGGCTGCGGGCGGGCGACACCACGACCCTGATCGGCTTCAACGAGACGGTCTTCGTGCTGGCCGAGCGGGAGAGCGACGCCGCACTGCGTGCCGCCGCCGTCGAGGCCCTGGTGCCGTGGGGCGGCACCGCCTTCTTCGACGCGACCGTCCGCTCGCTCGAACTGGTCGGCCAGAAAGCCGGCCGGCGAGGCATCATCATCTTCTCGGACGGCGACGATCGGCACAGCGTCGGCCGTCGCGACGAATCGTTGCGGCGCATCGAAGAGGGACAGGTCGTGATCTACACGGTCGGCTTCGGCGAGGGCGCGTCGGCCCAGTTCCGCGAGACGTTGCAGGCCTTTGCCGAAGCGAGCGGCGGCCGCGCGTATTTCCCGCGCCGCGCCGAGGACCTCGACGCCGCGTTCGGGTCGATCCTCGACGAGCTGTCGCATCAGTACATCCTGTCGTACGTGTCGGGCACGCCGCCCGACGGCAGCTGGCGCACACTGGAGGTCCGTGCCTGTAGCGGCTGCCAGGTGCGGGCGAGGGAGGGCTATCGTGCGCCGGAGCGTTGACCGACGGCGGCGAAGCAGCGCGGGCGCCGCGATGATCCTCGCCAGCGTGGTGGGCCTGCTCGCCCAGACGCCCGCCGGGCAGCCGCAGCCGGCGGACCTGCCGACGCCGCGCTTCCGGGCCGAAGCCGACGTGGTCGTCGTCGAAGCGACGGTGCTCGATCGCAAGGGCGTCGTCGTCACCGGGCTGGGACCGGCCGACTTCAAAGTCGAGATCTCGGGCAAGCCGCGCGAGGTCTTATCGGCTGATCTCGTGGAATACGGGACAGCGTCGAAGGACACGTCGCCCGACGCAGCGCCGCCCGATCTCGAGATCACGACCAACGAGCCGAAGGAGAACGGCCGCGTCATCCTGCTGGTCATCGACCAGGCCAGTCTGGGCAGCGAAACCCGGTCGGTCATCGACTCGGCGAAGAGATGGGCGCTCGCGCTCGGCCCCAAGGATCTGCTCGGCTTGCTGACCTACCCGGTGCCGGGGCCCAGCGTCGACTTCACCGCCGATCACAGCAAGATCGCCGACGCGCTGAGCAAGGTCGTCGGCATCGGCGTGCAGGCGCCGCCGTTCCAGCAATACAACATCAGCATCTGGGAAGCGATCCGGATGGATGCGCAGGACCTGTTCGTCCGCGGCGACGTCATCGGGCGCGAGTGCCGCGCCAACCAGCAGCTCTGCCCGACCGAGGTCGAGATGCAGGTCAAGACGATGGTGCTCGACGCACAGGCCCAGACCCAGCCGGTGCTGCGGTCGCTGCGAGCCACGATGCGTGGCCTGGCCAAGGTGCCCGGGCCGAAGCACGCCGTGTTGCTGTCGTCCGGCTGGGCGATGAGTGAGCGCGATGCGTCGACGGAGATGGGCTGGGTGGCGGCCGACGCGGCGCGCGCCAACGTCACCATCCACACCTTCACCGCGGAGATGTGGGCGCTCGCCGCGTCACGGTCGCGGCCGTCGATGCGATCGATCGAGGACCGCACGTTGCTCATGAACAACGTCGAGATGCTGGCGAGCCTGACCGGCGGACGGTCGGTGCGGCTGGCGGGGCAGGCCGATACCGCTTTCGCGTCGCTGACGGCCGGCCTGAGCGGCTACTACCGTCTCGGGGTGCACGCGCTGCCCGATGATCTGGATGGCAAAGACCACCGCATTTCGCTCAAGCTGACGCGGCCTGGTGCGATCGTCGCTTCGTATCGGCGCGTGCTGTCCGGCCAGCGCGCCGAGGCGGCGACGCCGCCGCAGGATCCGGAAACCGCGCTGCGCGCGGCCTTGAAAGGCGGACCGCTGCAGACCGGCGTCGAGCTGCGGGCGACGTCATACGTCCTGCACGCGACCGCCAGCCACAGCCGTGACCTGCGCGTCGTCGCCGTCGGCGACGTCGGCCGCGCCGCGGCCGGCACCGCCAAGGCGGTGGCCGCGCTCTACGATCTCGATGGCAAGCCGGTCACAGCGATGGAGAACGCCGTCGAAATCACCGCCGGCGTCCCCGGCACCTTGTCGGTGGAGCTCACCGCGCCGCCAGGCACGTACGTGCTGCGGGTCGCGGTGCGCGACGCCGACGGCAAGATCGGCAGCCTCGAGCGACTCGTCGATGCGCGCTGGAAGAAGACCGGCGGTATCGAGACGCCGGGCTTGGTGTTGTTCCGAGCGGATCGGGCGGTTCGCGGCGCCCCGCGGCCCATCTTCGATCACGTCACCACCGCCGACGACGTGATCGCGCAGGTGGCGCTCTCCGGGCCGGCGACCGAGAAGAAGACGCAGGTGGTCTTCGAGGTCACCAAGGCCGGCGGTACGTCGCCGCTCGTGCGCCGCGCCGCACGCATCGCGCAGACGACGGGCGGCACGACGGTGGCGCAGGAGACGCTGCCGGCGTCGATGCTGCCACCGGGACGCTACACGCTCAGCGCCAGGATCGGCGGCGCCACCACCGCGCTGACGCGGGCGTTCACCGTCGTGGCGTCGCCCGCCGGAACCGCCCCGGCCCCCGCGACCGCTGCCGGCGCCCCGGCAACGCCGGCGGGATCGGGCGTCCCGGCGGTGTCCGGTGCTCGCGTCCCGGCCCGCGGCACGCTGTCGTTCGCCACGCCGCGCTTCGCCACGTCGACGGTGCTCGATACGGCGTTCGTGACGCCGCTGATCGATCGGCTGGCGGCGCGTCAGGACACGGCGGCCGTTCGCGCGGCGATCGAGCAAGCGAGGGCCGGCCCGTGGCCCACGGACAGCACCAAGGGGCCGCTGGCCGAGTCGCCGCTGGCGGCGCAATTCTTCGCTGGCCTCGGTCACCTCCACGCCGGCGACCTCGAGGAAGCGGCGCAGGCGTTTCGCGCCGCGCTGAAGATCGCGCCGGACTTCGCGCCGTCGCTGACCTATCTCGGCGCCTGTTACGCCGCTGGCGCCAAGGACAGCGAAGCGGCAGGCGCGTGGCAAATGGCGCTGGTGCGTGAGCGGACGTCGCCCGAGCTGCAGCGCCTGGCGATCGAAGCGTGGTTGCGCGCCGACAAGCCGGCGGCGGCGCTGGCGCTGCTCAACCAGGCCCGACAGCGGTGGCCGGACGACGATGCCTTCGTGCGGCTGCAGGCGCACGTCGCGCTGGCCGACGGGCGGCAGCAGGAAGGCGTCGACCTGGTCGCGACCTTGAAGCAACCGGATCAGGCCACGCTGCTGCTCGCGCTCAACACGCTCTACGACGCCGCGCGGCGCAAGACACCGGTGTGGAACGCGACCCGCGACCTGGAACGAATGCGGGCGTTGCGTGACGCCTACGCCGCGATCCAAGGCGAGTCGTTGGCGCTGGTCGACGCGTGGATCGCCGAGATGGCCCGGGAAGCGACGCATGCGCCGCCGCGGTGAAGGCCGCCTGTTCGGCGGTCCTCGGTGGTAGCGGCTCGCCGGCTCTGCGTGATCCGATTCGAGACGTTCTTCAACCTTTGCGGCGTGGAGCCGATGTGATGGAGAGCGGGGATGGCCGCCGGGAGGCCTCTCGCCCGCCCCCTGGGCCCCCCCAGCCATGCCTGAATCGAATGACGTCCTGTCGCAGGCCGCGAGCGAAGAGCGGCGGGCGGAACTCCGTGCGCCGGCCTCGACACTGGGCAGCGTGCGCAGCCGATTGATCGGCGGCACCGACTTCGCGCTCCTGAACTACGCCCCGACCAGCCTCTACGGGCAATCCCGCTCGCGGATGCTCGTCGGCGCACGGATCAGCGTCCGCCTCGCCACTGCCACGCTGGACGCCATCGTCCGCGGACGCGTGGTGCGGGCCAGCCTCACCGGCGTTACCGACGGCGTGCCGCACTACGAATTGGCCGTCTCCCTGGACGATGCGATCGATTGGAGCCCGGAGCCGGCGCCGGCGGCGTCGTCGTTTCTGGATGCCGTCCCGGTCGCGGTCCCCGTCGCGGTGCCGCTCGCAACGCCGTCCCAGGCCGAGTAGCGCCCGCGCGCCCGCTCTCAGCGTGCAGGGCCGCTGGCCGGCGGCGTATCCCGATACATCGCCCAGCCCGCCACCAATCGATCGACGACGACGCTACCGACGCGATAGGCAGAATCGAGCGCCGGCAGGTAGGCGGCGTACTGGCCGATCTTCGTGCGCGCCAGCGCTTCCGCCGCCGTCCGACCGGGCGGCGGCACGTCGTGATCGCTGCCGGCGCGCAACACCAGCACGCGGCGGACGTCGACGCGCCCGGCGCGCGCCAGCCACGTCAGCGACTGCAGCGTGCCCGTGTCCTCCATCGCCGACGTCACGTAGCGGCCCTTGCCGCCGGTGTGGTACGTCACCCAGTCGTTGGCCCATTCGGTGAGCCTGGCGCCGATCCAGAACGTGCCGGCCGACAGCGTGTCGCCCTTGAGCACGAACGGCGGACGCCGCGCGATCGCGCTCGGATAGAGGGCGCGCTCGGCCTTCATCTGATCCGACTCGCTGAGCGCGACGTCCTTGGTGAGCTGATAGGCCCACTCGACGAGCCCCGGATCGAGCCGGAACACTTCCGCGCTGTCGCCGATCTCTTTCGGTTGCTCGTAGGGGACGGACCGGCGCAGCGGCACCATCCCCGTCTTCCAGTCGGCCGGAATCTCGCGCGCATCGATCTCGTGGGCGAGATCGCCATCGACGATCCACTCGGCCCATGCCGCCGAGCCGAGCGACGCGTCATCGGGGTCGATGCCGGCGATGCCGGCCACGACCCAGTAGGCCTTCGACAGATCGAAGCGCGGGTCCAGGCCGAGCGCCATGATCGTGGCCGCGGCCCTCGCGGTGCCGACCCCGGTGACGACGCCCAGCACCCCGGCGTCGTTCATCCGCAGGTCGCGGTAGCCCTGCGGGAACGGGAGGACGCGATCGAGCGCCTTGCCCTCGACCCAGTGCTGGAACTCGCCGGGCCGATCGCCGGTATCCGCGCCCAGTTCGAACATGGCCACGACGACGACTTTCACCGGGATCGGCGGCGCCGCTTGCGCGCCCGCCTCCCGCGTGCCGAAAACGGACACCGCGGACAGCACAGCAAGGGTCGCAAGCAGACGTCGGATCATGGCCGCCATGCTATCAAGGCAACTCGTCCATGACCTCGGCCAGGCTTTGCAAATTCTTGACAATTCAGGCAGGGCGTTCTGCCCGCGACTTCCGTCCAACACACAGGAGCGACGGACGGACTGATGGTTTGCCCATCCGGCCCGCTCCGAGTTGGAGTCCTGTCATGCACTACGAAGAGAACGAAATCCAGAACGTCACCATCGTGTCCGTCCACGGCAACATCATCGGCGACCAGTCGAGGCGGCGCCTGGTGGACCACGTGTGGGCCCTGCTCGGGGGCGATCGCAATCGGATCGTGCTGGATGTCACCGACGTCCGTCACGTGGACAGCCGCGGGCTCGGCGAGCTGATCGAGTGCTTCCGCGCGGCCCAGAGCCGCGGGGGCGCAGTCAAGCTGCTCGGCGTCAACGGCCGGCTGTCGGACCTGCTCGTCATCACCAAGCTGGTGAACGTGTTCGAGTGCTTCGACACCCGCGAGACGGCGCTCGCCAGTTTCGCCCCGCTGGCCGTCGCCTGCTGACGCTCGGGTGGGCGTCGACTGATGACCAACCGCCTGCGGGAACTGCGCGCGTCGAAGGCATGGTCGCAAGGCGATCTGGCGCAGCAGCTGGGCGTCTCGCGTCAGACGATCAACGCCATCGAGACGGGCAAGTACGATCCGAGCCTGCCGCTGGCGTTCAAGATCGCGCGGCTGTTCCGGCGGCCGATCGAGGACATCTTCGAGGACGCCTGAGATGAAGAGCGCGACCGTCAAGCGGCCTCACTGCTGGCGGCATCGCGACAGCGAGTCGGCGGCCGCCGTCGCCAGCTACTGAGTCGAGCGCATCGCGTCCAGGCGATTGGTGGCGGCCATGATGTCGCGCTTCAGGCGCCTCACCATGTCGGCCACCAGGTCCTGTCCTTTGGCGCCGGCGTCGTCGACCATCGCCTTCAGCTCGTAGAGCCGGGACGCCTGAAGCTCGGCGAACTCGCGAGCATGGCGAGCGAGGTGCTCCTCGATCTGCGCGAGCCGGCGCTCGAGCCGCAGGCGCATCGCCGTGTCATCGTGGCCCTTGACGGCTTCGGGGCTGCGCTCCCATGCGTCCAGGATCCGGCGCAGCTCCTCCTCGTCGCGCATCGCATACGCCCGGTTGGCTTCGATCATCAGCGCGTGGCGGCGATCGCGGGTGCGCTCGTCGCCGGCGAGGTCCGGATGGATCGCGCGGGCGACGTCACGGAACAGCGATCGCACGGCGTCCGAGGAGAAGCGTGGCGCCGACCCTGACGCGGGCATCGAGGGCGGCGGCGTCGGGTTCGGGATGACCGTGCCGGCGGCGACCGCCTTCGACAGCTCGCCGAGCTCGGCTTCGGCGATGTCGAGCTCGAGCTGGTCGAGCTGCTCGTGCAGGGTACCGACCTGCTGCTTGTACTTGGCTGCGAACATGTCGAGCTCGCGCGTGATCCGATCGGCGTCGGTGGCGCGCTGGTCGAGCACCGCTTCGCGCTCGGTCACCCGGGCCCGCAAGGCGTCGAGGTCGTCACCGGGCTTGTCGGGACGGACGAGCGTGGTCACGTCGGGATGATAGCGGACGCCCTGACCGCCCAGCGCAGCTTGGCCGCTGACGCGCGTCGATTGGCGAAGGTCTCCTCCTTGGCCGATCGTATGACGTCCTTCGCCACGTCGGCATAGACGCCCGCTCGTGCCCCGGCTTGGAACGCCTTCTTCACGCGGCGATCCTCACCGGAGTGAAAGGTGATGATCGCGACACGGCCACCGGGCGCCAGGCACAGCGGCAAGGCCCGCAACAGTGCGTCGAGCTGGGAGAACTCGTCGTTCACCGCCACGCGCAGCGCCTGGAACGTACGGCGCACCGACATCTTGACGTCGGTCTTGGGCAGCTGCGGATGCGCCGTGGTGAGCGAGGTGCGCACCAGGCGCTCCAGGGCATCAGTGGTCTTCACCGGGGTGCGCTTCACCACCTGCGCGATCAGCGCGGCGTAGGGCTCGTCGGCGTTCTCGGTCAGCACGGCCGAGAGCTCGGCCTCGCCGAGGCGGGCCAGGAGCTGCCACGCCGGCTCGCCGCGCGACGGGTTCATGCGCATGTCGAGCGGCCCCGCGCCCTTGTAGCTGAAGCCGCGCTCGGGGTTGTCGATCTGCATCGACGACACGCCGAGATCGGCGATCGCGACGTCCACGGCGGCGAGGCCCTCGGCGGCGAGCACCTGCGGCAAGCCCGCGAACGTCCCGTGCCGGGCGACGAAGGCGTCCTCGCCGAAGCCGGCGGCGCGCAGGCGCGCTTCGGCGCGCGGGTGCTCGAGCGGATCGACATCGAGCCCGATCAGCCGGCCGCCCGGACGAATGCGCTCGAGGATCGCCCGCGCGTGACCGCCACCGCCCAGCGTGCAGTCGATGGCCAGATCACCGGGCACGGGCTGCAGGACGTCGAGCACCTCGGCGACCATGATCGGCAGGTGCATGCCGGCCGGGGTCTTGCCGGAGGCCAGGATCTTCTCGACATCCGCCGCGTACTGCTCGGCGTTCAGTTCCTTGTACTTCTCGTGGAATGCGCGCGGGTTCTTCCCGGCGTAGCGCACTCGCCTGGCGTGGGGCGGCGAGGATTCTGACGTCACGGCGCCCCAATCGCCTTTCGCCAGTCGCCGCGGATCGTCTCCATCGACGCGCCGGCCACGGCCTCGCGCTCGGTGGTGAAGAGGGCCGCCGGCGCACCCAGAGCGCCGATGAACGTCAACACCTCGGCTCCGCGTGGGCCCTTGAGCCGCTCGCGGCAGGCGGCATCGGCACCGGCCAGACCGCCGATCTCGAAGACGTCGCCTTCGGGCACACCGGCGCGCGTCGCCGCCGTCTGCGCCACGACATCGGCCAGCCCTTCGCCGAGCCACAGCGGACGGCTCGAGCGCACGCGATCGCGCTGGCCGGGATCGGGTGTGGCCGGCCGGCTGAACGTCGCCAGCAGCTCATGCCCGGCCTCGTGCAGGAAAGGCGCCCGCCCGTCCTGCACGCGGACGAGCGGAATGAAGACGGCGGCGCGGCCCGACGCGTGCGAGACGAACCGGTCGGCGCTGATGTAGTAAGTGATCTTCTGGTCGCCGACCACCTGCCAGGGGTGGCGGCCAACGACCTCGCGCAAGGCCCCGACGCCCTTGCCGAGGCGTTCGAGCAGCGCCATTTCCTCGGCATCGGGCAGCGCACCTGGCGGCGTGAACAGCACGACCCGCGCACCCTCACGCCGCTCGCCGCGGGCGGTCAGCTCGGTGACCCGCCCGGCGTCGTCGGCGCTCCAATCGATCGGCGTCGCCACCTGAGGCGCAGACCCCGTCGCGGGCTGCGCCTGCGCGCCGGCAACCACGACGGTCGTCAGGAACAGCGACGCCAGGGAGAGGCTCAGGAGCGCCATGGCGGATGTCAGCTCGAAGGCCCCGAAGGCCCAGAACGCACTGACAGCTGTGTTCTGGGGAGAGGTGGTACCGGTACGGGGAATCGAACCCCGGTTACATGGCTGAGAACCACGTGTCCTGACCCCTAGACGATACCGGCACTCGGGTCCGCGAACCACGAATTGTAGCCAGCCCGAGGCACCCGAGTCAAC
>JBDSLU010000012.1:0-33119 GCA_039916225.1 Vicinamibacteraceae bacterium | reverse complement strand
CGTCCCCTCTTGCAGGACGCGCTGGCCGTGCGGGGCGCGACGATCCGGCGTCAGCAGCACCGCCGGTCGGTTGTAGAACCCCTCGGCGAAGGTCAACTCGAGCCCGGCCAGCGGCACCGCCGACGGCTTGGCGGCGTCGGCGACGCTGCTCGGCACCGTCAACTGCCAGGCCGAGGTGCGTGGTGCGTTGTTGCGCGCCGACGATGTCTGGGCGGCCAGCGCGACCCGTGCGGCGGCGGCGCGGGGCTCGAGCACATACGGCACCTGGCGTCGCTCACCGTCGACCAGCCGGATGTCGCCGAGGTCGGGGCGGAGATAGACGAGATCGCCAGGTGACAGCGTCAGCGTGTAGACGTCGTCGCCGCCGCTGACGCGAAGCGCGCGTGTCACCGTCCACTTCGACGTGTCGGCCGTGGCGCCGCGCGCGGCGAGGAAGGCCATCGGGGCGAGCGGCGCGAAACGCGGGTTGGCCGCTTCGGCGCCGAGCGTCGCCTGCGGGTACGACTCGACGAGTGACAACCGCGATCGCAAGGCTTCGAGGTCGTAGACCGGCCGGCGCGTTGCGGCGTTGCCGTAGTAGAGCGTCAGACCGTCGGCCACGACCGGCACCAGCGCACGCCGCTCCATGCCCGACAGCGTCACCCGCGGGCGCGCCAGCGGCGGGCTGTCGCCGTCCTCGATCTCGACGATCAGATGAGCCGCGACCGGTCGCGCCAGATCGACATCGAGGCGCTCGGCGTCGAGATCGGCGTCGTCGAGGCGCAGGCGATAGATCGTCTCGCGGCCGGAGACAGGCTCGACGGATCCGCGCGGGCCCGCTTCGAAGACGCGCACGTCGCGCCAGAACGCCACGTCGTCGGTGGCGATGGCGATCCGTTCGACTGGCGCGCCAGCCGGCGTGTCGACGCGGTAGCGAGAGGGCTGGCCCGGCGGTGTGTCGAGCCGCACCAGCGCCGCCTCCCGCGTCCAGCGGCGGCCGCCGAGATGCGTGGTCAGCACCGCGGTGACGCCGCGGATCGTGACGGCTTCCGATCGCCAGTCGACGATCGTGAGCTTGACGTAGCGGGCGGTGAGCGGCGCCGGTTGTTCGAGGGTCGTGTCGTGAATCCGGCGGCCTCGCCAGGGTCGGTCGAAGACCCACGCTTCACCGGGCACGCGGGTCCACTGCGTGCCATCGAGCGATGTCTCGATCTCGAGTCGCTTGCTGAAATCCGTCGCATCGATCTCCAGTTCGAGGTGATCGAACGCGGCGGCGGTCTCGAAGTCGACGACCCACGCCTGGACGCCCAGCTTCGGGCCGTGAGCGGCTTTCGCCTCGACGAGGCGTCCGCTGCGCCGCCGCTCCGCGGTACGCGGCACGTCGACGTCGAGCACATAGGGGACTTCGCGGCCGTCGCCGGCCACGATGCGAAGGTCGGCGAGGCCCGGCTGACTGTGCTCGGACACGTCGGGCGGGACGGCAATCGCCACGAAGCGCCCATCCGCCGCGGCGCCTGCCGGCAGTGCCACTGGCCGCCGATACTGCCAGGCGGCGCGGGGCTCGTCCTGGCCGGCCGGCGGCGACTGGGCGATCACCACGCCGGACGCCACCACTGCGGCGAAGGCGACGACCGCGAGCGGACGCGGGTTGCGGACACTCATGGCTGCTTCTTGCCGGCGAAGCGCTGGTAGAGCAGCGAGACCACGATGAGCGCGGTGCCCAGGCCCAGGAACGACAGCACCCGATAGATCCCCTGCAGCGCCGACAGATCGTACAGGAAAGCCTTGCCCACCGTCACCATCAGGCACACCAGCGAGGCGACCCGCAGGCCCTTGATGCCGCGCCAGATCCCGATGCCGAGGAGCAGCAGGCTGTAGAGGCCCCAGGCCACGGAGTAGGCGAGGTCGCGCTCGAGTCGCGGCGTCGAGTCGAAGGCGAGGTAGGCGCCCTGCGAGAAGTAGTCGGCGATCTCGACGTTGATCAGCACGAAGAACAGGATCAGCCCGAGCGCGGCGACGACCGGCGCGATCAGCGTGCGGTCGCCGGCGCTCCAGTCGTACTCCGGATCGGCCCCGCGGGTGGCCTCGGCGCGTCGCAGCAGCCACGCGCCAGCGAACGTCGCCAGCACGGGCACGCCGTAGGTGTAGAGCAGCCAGTTGACGATCGGCGCGCCGCGCGGCTGGTAGCGGAGGACTTCCGGATTGAAGATCAGCCGGGCGCCGACGACGCCGAAGAGAATCAGGCCGAGGTATTTCAGGCCGGGGTGCGGCACGAGGCCGAACACCCAGAACACCGCCGCCGCCTCCAGCGCGAACCCGATCGTCAGCCACTGCTTCTCGAACTGCAGCGAGATGGCGGCGGCCACGAAACCGAGGGCGATCGCCGAGAACAAGGCGAGATAGTTGAGCCGTCGCGCCGCGGCGTGGGGGTCGCCGGCGGCCTGGTCGGCGGCGAAGACGCGCGAGACGCCGGCCAGCGAGAGCACGCTGCCGGCGGCGAGCAGCACCGGCAGCAGGCCGATCGTGCCCGGCCCGAGGTAGGCGAGCCAGGCGGCCCGGAACAGCATGAACAGCAGCGGCCCGATGAGCGCCGAGGTGAGCCACGCCGCCCCGGCGCGACGCCACACCGCTGGCAGGGCCGCCGTCAGCACGAAGGGCAGGGCCACGAACAGCACGTAGAGCGCGATCTCGAAGAGCACCGCGACCCGGCCGGTCTCGAGGCTGAAGTGCAGCGCGTGCCACGACCCGGCGAACAGGCACGCGGCCAGCGCCGCCAGCGGCACGAGCGACGTCCAGGTGCGGCGGATGGCGACCAGCAGCACCAGCGCGATGTCGAGGCCGAGCAGGGCGAAGAGGGGCGTCGGCGTGGCGAACGCGGCGCGGGCGAGGGCCCCGTGCAGGCCCATGTAGGCGACACCGACGGCGACGAGCGTGGCGATGTCGGCGCGCAATATCCACGGCGCCTTGTCGTCGATGCCCAGTCGATCGCGGACGATGGCGACGATCGCGTAGGCGACCGCGAGCAGGTGGGCGAAGGCGAGCAGGCCGACGTACTGACCCTCGAGCGCCGCGCCCTCGAACCAGACGTGCGCGAGGAGGCCAGTGATGAACGCCGTTGCCGGCAGCACCAGCGGCGCGACGTTGACCGAGCTGCGCTCGACGCCGACGAGGAAGAGGAGCGCGATCATGCCGATCACCAGACCGGCCGGCGGCGCGTTCGTCTGGATCAGGAGCGTGAGGGCGAACAGCGCCAGGCCGCACGCGACGATCACGCCGGCGGCGCCGAGTGCCGACACGGTCGGTCGGGTGCCGTCGGCCTGCGGCGGATCGGGCCATAGCCGACCGAGGGCGTTGTAGAGCGCGGTGAGCAGCAGCACCACCATCGCCGGTCCGACCGGCGACTCCAGTCGCCCGAGATGCACCGAGAAGGCCGCGCAGGCGAGCGCGGTGGTGGCCGCCGACACCAGCACGAGGACGCGCAGGCGCGTCACGCCGAGGGCGATCGCCGCCGCCGCGAGGATGCCCAGGTTGCCCAGCACCCAGGGCCACTGGTCGGCGAAGCGGGGATCGGCGGCGAGCACGATCGACAGCGCGAGCGGCAGCATGCCACCGAGCAGGCCGAGCACGTGCGAGGTCGTGTGATCCGCGTCATCGGCTGTGGTGAGCGCGTGCCACATGTAGATCGCGCCCAGCAGCGCGAACCCCATGACGGCCATGGGCAGCGTCGCCTCGTTCAGGCGCGTCGCCATCCAGCCGAACTCCATCAAACTGGTCCCGGCGAGGGCGATGGCGGTGATGAACGCCCACTTCCGCTGCCGGGCCACCCACAGGAAGCCGGTGTTGAGGACCGCCAGGTAGAGGAAGAGGCCGAGCGCGTTGTTCGAGTTCTGCGACAGCAGCACCGGCGTGGCGAGACCGCCGATCAATCCCAGCACCGCGGTGAAGACCGCGCCGTGGCGCACCGAGACGCCGGCAGCGACCACCGTCGTGACCGACATCGCGATGAAGGCCACGAGCGGCGACTCGATCAGCCGGTGGTTGACGTGCGCGGAGTACCACCCGGCGTAGAGGGCGACGATGCCGGAGCCGGAGATGGCGTCGGCGGCCGGCCGGTAACCCTTGCGCAGGCCGACCTCGGCCCAGATCAACGCGGCGGTGCCAGCCAGCACCATCGCGGTGACGCGGAGGATGGGCGTGAAGTAGCCCTGCTCGTAGCCGAGTTTGGCGAGGAAGAGCGCGCCGAGGACGAAGAAGATGCCGGCCAGCCACGCGGCGCCGCGGACCCCGAGCATGCTCTCCCAGTCGAAAGCCGGCGCCGGCATCGGCGGAGGGCCGACGGGCGGCTGGCCGAGCGGTGGCGCGGGCGGTGGCGGGAACGGCGGAGGCGGAGTTCCGGCCCCGACCGGCCGATCGGACGGAGGTCCGCTCGGCGGCGGTGGCGGCCACGTTGCGCGAGGCGGCCGGCTGGCGACCGCTGGAAGCGGCGGTGGTCCGGGCTCGGCCCCCCGAACGGCCGGGACGGGCACGGGCGAGGTGGGATCGACCGGTGCGGGCGACGGCGGCGCGGCGGGCGGGCCGGATAGCGAAGCCGTCGGCTGACCGGGCGGCAAGGGCGAAGGCGACAGGCCGGCCGGCCGAGGCGCGGGCGCGCCGGGCGGCACCGGTGATTCGATCGGGTGAACGGGGACAGTCGGGGCCAGCGTCGACACGGCCGGCGGTGTTGCGGGCGCGAACGGCTGGACCGGCGGCGGCTGCGCTGGAACCGCCGCGGCCGGAGCAGTGGCCGCCGCGGCGAGCGCGGTCTTCATCTGCGCCTGGGCGCGGGCGAGGCCTTCGACGCGCGCGTCGAGGGAGCGCACGGTATCCTCGAGCGCGGAGACGGTCTCGCGGAGCTGGCGGGACCGCAGGAGCCCGACCAGCGAGAGGATCGGGCCGATGAAGACCCCGAGGCCCAGGAGGGCGATGACGAGGCCGACGACGGTCCCGAAGTCATCCATGCGTATGTCCGGTCCTCTCGACGCCGGGCAGGCCGGATCGGCCCGCTGCGTGCCGCCTCAGCCAATCGGTCAAGTCGGTCTGGACACTAGCACGAGGCTGCCGGGGGCAGGTGCAGGGCGCACGTTTTTTCTCATATTTTGCTGGCGTGTGCCGATAGTGCGTGTGGCGCGCGTTCGTGGCGGGATGGTTCTCGATGTCTATCAAGGCGCAGGTCGCACTCGGCTGCGGAGTCATGGTGATTGTCGTCGCGGCATTCGCGGCCTACTCGCGGGCGCTGAACCGCGACGTCGCCGCCAATATCGCCGTGCTGGCCGATCGCGTCATGCCCCAGGTGCAGGCGGCCGGTGACCTCGCCGCCGCCTTCGCCGGCGTCGAGGCGGCCCGCCAGCAGGTGGTCGCCGCCAACACCGTCGCCGAGCACGACGACAGGTATCCGATCGACACGCCGCCGGGACATACCGAGCCGGCCAAGGCGGCGCGCCGCGGCCTGGTTCGCGCCCTGACCAGCGTCGAGGCCAAGCTGGCCGACATTCGCGCCCTGGCGACCGCATCGGCGAGTGGCCCGTCACCCGAGCTGAAGAGCCTCGACGAAGAATTCGCGGCCTACCGGAGCGACACCGACGAACTGGTCGTCGAACTGGAGCACGGCACCGCGGCCGCCGCCCGCACCTATCTCTCGGCTGCGATCGAAGCCCGCTATGCGCGGCGCATCGCGCCGATCATCGCCACGCTGACGCGGCGCGCCCACGAGGACGCCGGCCGCGCCTCGACATCGGCCGCCGAGACGATCGCGCTGGCCTCCCACCTGCAGTGGATAGCCGCGCTGGCCGCGCTCGGCGTGGCCATCGTCGTCGCCCTCGTCACCGGACGCTCGGTGACGCGCTCGGGCCGCGTTCTCGCCGAGGCTCGCGTCGCCGCTGAAGCCGGCAGCCGAGCCAAGAGCGAGTTCCTGGCCAACATGAGCCACGAGGTCCGCACGCCGATGAACGGCGTGTTCGGGATGGCGGAGCTGCTCGCCGACACGTCGCTGACGGTGCTCCAGCGCGAGTACCTCGCGACGCTGCGCTCGAGTGCCGACGGCCTGCTCGGGGTGATCAACGACATCCTCGACGTCTCGAAGCTCGAGGCCGGCAAGCTCCATCTGGAACAGGTCGAGTTCGATCTGGCGCAGGTCGTCGCCGACGCCACCCGCACGCTGGCGGTGAAGGCCCACCAGCAGGGCCTCGAGCTGGTCCACCGCATCGCGCCGGGCGCGCCGGAGTGCGTGGTCGGCGATGCGCTGCGACTGCGCCAGGTGTTGCTGAACCTGGTCGGCAACGGCATCAAGTTCACCGAACGCGGCGAGGTCACCGTCGAAGTGGCCGTGTCGCGCGAGTCGGCTGAGACGTGGGGCGCGCACTTTGCCGTGCGCGACACCGGCGTTGGCATCGCCGCCGACGAGATCGAGCGCCTGTTCGCCCCGTTCGAACAGGCCGACATGTCGACGACGCGGCGGCATGGCGGCACCGGCCTCGGCCTGACGATCACCCGGCATCTCGTCGAGCGCATGGGTGGTCGGGTGTGGGTCGACAGCACCCCGGGCGAAGGCAGCACGTTCCATTTCACCGCCCGATTCGCCGTCGCCGCGCCAGGCGCGACCGCGGTCGTCGCCGACGTCGACGGACCCGCCGTACCGCTGTCCGGTCGTCGCGTGCTCATCGTCGACGACAACGACACCAATCGCCGCGTGCTCGAGGAGATGTCGAGCGGCTGGGGCATGCGACCAGTCTCGGTCGAGAGCGGGGACGCGGCCATTGCCAGCGTCGAAACCGCCTGGGCGGCCGGCGAGCCGTACGAAGTGGTGCTGCTCGACGTGCGCATGCCGGGCATGGACGGCTTCGCCGTCGCCGAGGCCATGGGCCCGAACCCGCACATGGCCGGGGCGACGATCGTGATGCTGACGTCCGACGATCGTGCCCAGGACCAGACCCGTTGCGATGCCCTCGGCCTGTCGGCCTACATGGTCAAGCCGATCACCAAGCGCGACCTGCAACGCAGCCTCGAACGGGCGCTGCGCCGCCGCGATGCCGCGACGGTGCCGCACCCGGCTGGTGCGACGAGTACCGCTGATGCGTCGAGTACGTCGATCGCAGCGACGGAACGCGACGCCGCGGTTGCCGGCGACGGCGGTCCGCGCCGGTTGCGCGTCCTGGTCGCCGAAGACAACGAGGTCAACGTCCGTCTCGCTGTCGCCCTGCTCTCGAAGCTGGGACATGCGGCGACGGTCGTCGGCGACGGCCAGGCCGCCGTCGACACGCAGGCGCGCGAGCCGTTCGACCTGATCCTGATGGACGTGCAGATGCCCGTCCTGAGCGGCATGGACGCCACCGGCCTGATCCGCGCCGCCGAAGCGTCGGCACCGCATCGGCCGCACACGCCGATCGTCGCGCTCACCGCGCGGGCGATGAAGGGCGATCGCGAGGAGTGCCTGGCCGCGGGCATGGACGACTACGTGACCAAACCGGTGCGCCTCTCGGACCTCGCGGCGGCCATCGCCCGCCAGATTCCGGGCATGCCGCTGTCGGCGCGGGCGCATGGGGATGCGGCGTGATACGGCCATCCGTCCGGCGCCGTAGCGCATGCTACGATGGCGCCGCGGCGGAGCCGCGGCGATGAACCTGGACCTGCGCCCGCTGACGGTTTCCGAGTTCCTCGATCGCACCTTCGCCATCTACCGCCACCGCTTCCTGCTGTTCGTCGGGCTGATGGCCCCGCAGGCGGTGCTGTCGCTGATCGTCGCGCTGATCTGGGGCTGGACCGCGGCGTCGCTGCGGACGCCGCAGGACTTCCAGTTCGAGCGCATCGTCGGGCTCGTCATCGGCGTCGGCGTCGGCGCCGTGGCCTTCACGATCGTCCATTGGATCCTCTACGTGCTCGGCGTCGGCGCGACGACGGCCGCGGTGTCGGACCTCTACGGCCGCATGACACCGGACGTCGGCTCGGCCTTCTCGGCGGCGAAGCGGAAGCTGGGCTCGCTGCTGTGGCTCACCTTTCTGATGTCGGTGCGGGTCGCCGGCGTGATGCTGGCCTGCCTCGCCATCCCCGGCGTGGTGCTCGGCCTGGCGGGTGGGGTCAGCCTGCTCGACGCGTCGAACCAGCCGCTGATCGGCGGCCTCGCGGTGGTCGGCGTCCTGCTCCTGGTCCTGGGCCTGACCGTCGGCGTCGGCATCGCCCTGTTCATGGGCCTGCGCTACGCCGTGGCGATTCCGGCGGTGGTGCTCGAGCCCATCGGCGGCCGGGAAGCGATCCGCCGATCGATCGGGCTGATGCGCGGACTCTTCGCCCGTGCGTTCCTGCTGATGATCTGCGCCGCCTTCATCGCCTGGGCGGCGGCGGTCGTGCTGCAGATGCCGTTCATGATCGCGATGGTCCTCGTCGGCCCCGAGACACGCACCGGCTTCTGGCTGAACATGGCCGGCACCGCGACCGGCACGGCGGGGCAGACCATCACCGCGCCCATCGTCGCGATCGGTGTGGTCGTGCTCTACTTCGATGCCCGCGTCCGGCACGAAGCGCTGGACCTTCAGGTGATGACCGAGGCACTGCCGCCACCTCCCGCGCCGGCGGGGCCCGGGTTCAACGCCATTCCGCCGCCTGTTCCGCACTGACATGCCGCCACGCCTCGCTGTCCTCCTGCTCGCCTTCGCGCTGTTGCTGCCAGCCGCGGCGCGCGCGGGCCAGCCGGCAACCGGCGAGCTGGACGCCGCGGCCTTCGTGGCGCAGCTCGACGTCCTGGCCGGCCGTGTCCGGGCCACGCAGTCGGCCGCGGACGGGGCGGCGCTGGCCAGGGATCTGCCTGCGACGTGGAGTGTCCGCGCCGGCGCCGACCGTTTCACGGTGCCGGCTGGCCCCGTCGCCGACGCGCTCGCCATCGCCGCCGACGCCACGTCGTCGTGGCCGGCGCAGCGGGCTCGCGCCGTTGCCCGGATCGTCGCCCTGCGCGACGAGGCCGCGGGCCTTGCTCGCACGGGCACGCCGCCGCCGGCGCACCTGCGCCGCTCGCTGGCCGACGTCCTCGCCGCGCCCGAGTTCCGCGGCCGGCAGCGCTACGCCGGCATGATGGCGCTCGTCGATCGCTTCAGGCGCTGGCTGCGCAGCTGGCTGCCGAGGGTGGACGCCGGCCAAGGGGCGGTGGTGCCGATCCTCCGCTACCTGACGTGGGCGGTCGCCGCGCTCGCATTCGGCCTGCTGGCGTGGTTGACGTGGCGGCTGCTGCGCGGCGTGTCGCGCGACACCGCGAGGCGGCCGCGGCCGATCCGCGGCGTGGAGCCGGCCGACGCCCGCGCCTGGGCAACACGGGCCCGTGCCGCCGCGGCCGCTGGCGAGGCGCGCGAGGCCGTGCGCTGCGCCTACCACGCCGTCCTCCATCGCCTCGACGAGGACGGGGCCTGGACGATCTCGGAAGACCGGACGCCGCGCGAATACCTGCGGCTGCTGCCTCTGGCCGATCGCCGGCAACACGCGGTGTCCTTCGTCGCGCGCTTGTTCGAAGGCACCTGGTACGGCGGCGCCGAGCCCGGCATCGACGAGGCACGCGCGGCCGTCCGTCACCTGAGTGAGATCGGATGCGACGCCCAGGCGGATCCCGCGATCTAGTCGTCGTCCTCGTCGCCGCGGCGCTGATGCTCCTCGTGGCCGGCGTCACGACGGTGGTGGCGCCGCCCGACGAGGGGCTCGGGCTCCGTGGCTCGAGCCTGTCGAGCGGCTCGTGGGGCGCCAAGGCCGGTTTCCTGCTGCTCCGACGCCTCGGCTACGTCGCGGAGCGGACCTTCGATCCGATCGTCGCCCTGCAGGCGAACCCGGCCACCGACGTGCTCGTACTGATGGCGCCGCAGGTGGCGCCGTCCGATCTGGACATGGTGGCGCTGACCCGCTTCATCGAAGCGGGTGGCGTCCTGATCGTGGCCGAGACGCCCCACTGGCTGCCGTCGCTGACCCGCGGGGCGGTGCGGAAGTCGACCGCCACGACACCGGTGCCGGTCGCCGCCAGCCCGCTGGCGCTGGGTGCCCCGTCGATCCGCATGGATCATCTGGCCGACGACGGCGAGCCGCGGCCGCCCTACACGACGATCTACGCCGACCCGCGCGGTGCCGCCGTCGTAGCGGCCCGCGTCGGCCGCGGCCGGGTGATCTACTGGGCCTCGGCGCTGCCGGCGACCAACAGCGCGATCGACGAGCCCGGGCACGTCGAGCTGCTGGTGAACGCCATCGGCCCGCCGCGCGATCGCCGCGTCCTGTGGGACGAGCACTATCATGGCCATCGCCGGTCGGCCTGGTCGTATGCCTCGGGCACGCCGCTGCCGGCGGCGCTGGCCCAGCTCGCCGTCATCGCCCTCGCCGCCATCGTCACCGTGTCGTTCCGCCGCCGCCCCCTCCGCGCCGTGCCGGATCCGCCCCGCACCGCCCCGCTCGAGTTCATCGACACGATGGGCAGCCTCTACGAGCGCGCCGGCGCGACGACGACGGCCGTCGCCGTGGCGCTCGCTCATCTGCGTCGGCGGCTTGTTGTGGTCTCGGGCCTGCCGGCCGACGCCGGCGACGCCAGCATCGCCCGCACCGCCGCGGCCCGGGCCGGCCTGTCGGAGGAGTCGCTGGCGGCGCTGCTGGCGCGCGCCCGCGACGCGTCGCGCGGTCCGCTCGACGCCGGCACGGCGCTGTCCATCGTTCGCGCGTTGCAGGAGGCGAACCGGACCGTCGATCGCCAGGCCCGCGGCGCCGCCATCCGTCACTAGTCGATCCGGAGATCCCAGCCTCATGTCGAATGCCCTGGCCGAAGTCACCGCGCACGCCCGGCGCGAGCTCGCAAAGACCATCGTCGGACAGGACGAGGTCATCGGGCAGCTGCTGCTGACCGTCATCTGCGGCGGCCACGCCCTGATCGAAGGCGTGCCCGGCCTGGCCAAGACGCTGGCGGTGCGCACGCTCGGCAAGCTGCTCGGCCTCGACTTCCACCGCGTCCAGTCGACGCCCGACCTGATGCCCGCCGACATCACCGGGGCCAGCGTGCTGCGCATGGCAACGGGCGACTTCGTGCTGCACCGCGGGCCGGTCTTCACCGACTTGCTGCTCGTCGACGAGATCAACCGCATGCCGCCGCGGACCCAGTCGAGCCTGCTCGAGGCGATGGAAGAGCGGCAGGTGACGATCGACGGCACCAGCCACCCGCTGCCGCCGTGGTTCACGACGTTCGCGACCCAGAATCCGGTCGAGTTCGAAGGCACCTATCCGCTGCCCGAGGCGCAGCTCGATCGCTTCCTGATCAAGATCCGCGTCACCTATCCGGACCCCGCGTCGGGGCATGAGGAAGCCATCCTCGAGCGCCACCATCGAGGCTTCGACGCGCGCGAGCTGGACAAGGTCGACATCACCCCGCTCTCCCAGGGCCAGCTGATGGCGGCACGCGAGGCGGTGCGCGCCGTGCATGTGGAGCCGGCACTGTTCACCTACATCGCGACGCTGGCCCGGCGCAGCCGCGACTGGCCGGCGGTCAGCCTCGGCGCCAGCCCGCGCGCGTCCATCGCCCTGCTGCACCTGGCCAAGGCGGTCGCCGCCAGCGATGGCCGCGACTACGCGCTGCCCGACGACGTCAAGGCGGTGGCCGTCCCGGTGCTGCGCCATCGCCTCGTGCTGCGGCCCGAGGCGGATCTCGAGGGCGTCACGACCGATCACGTCGTGGCCGACATCGTCGCCGCGGTGGAGGTCCCCAAGTAGTGAGCGACCGTCTGGCGCCGCCGCCGGCGACCGGAATCGGCGGGCGCGCTCATCGCGTCGCCGCCGGCGTCGGCGGGCGCGCCTTCGGGTTGCTGGGCATCGGCCTGTTGTGGCTGATTCCGGCCGCGGTCGATCGCCGGGCCCTCGTGGGCCTCGTCGCGTGGGATCTCTTCGTCGTTGCCTTGTGGGTGCTGGACCTGCGGCGGCTGCCGGTGCCATCGCAGCTCCGCGTCACCCGCGACTGGGCCGAGCCACTCGGCCTCGGCCGGCCGTTGACGGTCGGCCTCACGCTCGAGCACGAGGGGAGGCTGGTCATCGAGGCGCAGCTGGCCGACGCGCCGTCGACGACGCTCCGCCGCGACGTGCCCGAGGTGTCGGTGACGGCGTGGCCGGGCCGTCCGGTCCGCACCGAGTACGCGGTGCTGCCGACCGAGCGCGGCGACACGGCGATCGGTCCGGTGACGGTGCGCTACGAAAGCCCGTGGCGGCTGGCGACGCGGTGGGCGCGCGTGTCGATCGAACAGACCGTCCGCGTCTATCCCGATCTGCGCGCCGCCCAGCATCACGTGCTGCACCTGGTGCGCAGCCAGTCGATGGTGGCCGAGCGCCGGCGGGCGCGCCAGCACGGCGCCGGCCGCGAGTTCGAGCGGCTGCGCGACTACCGTGACGGCGACGATCGCCGCGACGTCTGCTGGACGGCGACGGCGCGCCGCGGCACGCTGGTGACCCGGCTCTATCGGCCGGAGCGGAGCCAGGCTGTCTGGATCCTCCTCGACGGCAGCCGGCTCCTGCGGGCCCGGGCCGGCGATCGCACCAAGCTCGATGCGGCGGTGGACGCGGCGCTGGCCCTGGCGCACGTCGCGCAGGCCTCAGGCGATCGCATCGGGCTGGTGGCCTACGGACGCCGCGTCCACGCCCGCCTGGCGCCCGATCGCGGCGCCCGACACCTGCGACGGGTGCTCGAAGTGCTGGCCCAGGCCCGCGCCGAAGCGGTCGAAGGCGATCACGCCGCGGCGGCGGCCGCCCTGTTGCGCACGCAACAGCAGCGCTCGCTGATCGTCTGGTTGACCGACCTGGCCGAGACCGCCGGCGTCCCCGAGGTGATCGAGTGCGCGAGCCAGATGGCCGAGCGCCACCTGGTGCTGTGCGCGATGCTCCGGCAGATGGACGTGGCGGCATTGGCCGAGACGTCGCCGGCGACGACCACCGATCTCTATCGCGTGCTGGCGGCGCAGGAAGTGCTCGATCGCCGCGAGACCCT
This sequence comes from Vicinamibacteraceae bacterium, assembly GCA_039916225.1. Lineage (GTDB taxonomy): Bacteria > Acidobacteriota > Vicinamibacteria > Vicinamibacterales > Vicinamibacteraceae > JBDSLU01. The sequence goes on along the minus strand of JBDSLU010000012.1, from coordinate 20,131 downwards.
GCTGCGCGGCCTGCGGCGACGCGGGGCGCTGGCGCTGGACCTGCCGCCGGGCGAGGTCGCCTCGGCGGTCGTGCAGCGCTACCTGGCGATCAAGGAGCGGAACACGATCTAACCCCCAAGGACCAACCTCCAAGTCCCAACGGTGCCGTTTCGTCGTCAGCAGGGTTTATTGGGCGTTGGTCATTGGGAAGTGACGCTCGCGACCGTCTTCCCGCGTCCGGCGAAGCCGAGGTAGGCGACCAGGAGCACGAACATCGCGCTGCCGATCAGGAACTTCGCCGACGGTTCGAGGCCGGTCGGCGAGACGAAGCCTTCGATCAGGCCGGCGATGAGCAGCATCGGCACGACCCCGCCGAACAGGCGCAGCGACACCCGTCCGGCGTCGACGAGGCATTCACGGCGCGGGCGATCGCTGGCGACGACGAGGCTGCGGGCGACGATCAAGCCGGCCCCGCCGGCGATGACGATGGCCGGCAGCTCGAGGGTGCCGTGCGGCGCCACGAAGCTCCACAGCGCCACGCTCATGCCGGCCTGATGACAGATGGTGCCGAGCACCCCGAGCAGCAGGCCGTTCGTGGCCATGATGTAGAACGTGCCGAGCCCGGCGAGAATCCCGGAGGCGTAGGCGATGATCGACACCGAGAGGTTGTTGGCGGTGATGCCGGCCGAGGCGAGCGGCTTGATCGGCAGGATCGAATGCGTCCACATCTCGCGCCGCTCGATGGTGTCGAGCATCTCGCCGCCGAGGATGAAGCGCTCGAAGCCGGGCGAGGTCGCGGCCAGCACCGCCCCGGCCAGCGCGCCGACGGCGAGGATGGCGACGGCGGCGGCGGTGTAGCGCCACGTCCCGCGGAACGTTTGCGGGAACGTGCGCGTGTAGAAGCGGAGCAGGCCGCGACGCTCGCGTCGATGGCCGGCGTAGACCAGGTTGTGCGCCCGGCCGAGCAACTGATTCAGGTAGGCGGCGAGACGCCGGCTGCTGGGATCTTCGCGCGCCGTGGCCAGGTCGGCGGCGGTCTGGCGGTACAATTGCGCCAGCTCACGGAGGTCGCTGGTCGAGAGCGCGCCGACGTTGCGCCTCTTGCACGCCGCGACGAGCGCTTCGAGCCTGGCCCAGTGCGCTTCCCGTTTCTGCACCCATCGCACGGAGAGAGCCGGTGACGGCACCCGATCAGCTTAGCATCGAGACACCGGAGCAGGTCGCGCTGGAGTTCCCGCTCGCCGGCGTCGGCAGCCGCTTCCTGGCGCTGTCCGTCGACATGCTGCTGCAGTTGGTGATTGGGCTCGTGGTCCTCGCCGCGGTCGCGGGCGGGTGGTCGTTGCTCGGTCGGAGCGGCGGCGGCGCGTGGTTCCTGGCCGTCATCGTCATCACGATCTTCCTGCTGTTCTACGGATACTTCGCTGCCTTCGAAGCGTTCTGGCACGGGCAGACGCCGGGCAAGCGCCTGGTCGGCCTGCGTGTCTTGAGCGTCACCGGCCGGCCGGCCCGCATCGACGAAGCGATTCTGCGCAACCTGTTGCGCGTGATCGATCAGCTGCCTGGCGTCTACGCGATCGGCATCCTCACGATGCTCATCTCGGCGCGCAACCAGCGGCTCGGCGACCTCGCGGCCGGCACCGTCGTGGTGCACGAGAAGCTGCTGACAGCGCCGATCATGACGGTGGCGCCGCCCGCGGCTGGCGGGTGGAGCGGGGGAGCCGGCCTGACGGAGGCGGAGCTGCTGCTGGCCGAAACGTTCCTGCAGCGCCGGCACGAACTGCCCACGCCGATCCGTGAGAGCCACGCCCAGGCGATCGCCGATCGTCTGCGCGCCCGGCTCGGTTCGGCGGCGCCGGCGCTCGAATCCGAAGCGCTGATCGAGGCGCTGCACGCCCGCGCCCGCACCCGCGGCGGGCGCTGATCCGTCGCCCGTTCATCTCGCGTTCATGCGCGATACGTCATCGTCTGCGACGGAGGTAGGGAATCATGATGCACGCGTTACGTCTCGTGTCGATCGGCACCGCGATCGGGCTCGCGGTCAGCGGAACGGCGACGGCGGATGCCAAACTGACCGTGAAGCAGTTGCCGGCGCCCGTGCGCAAGGCGGCGGTGGAGAACCTGAGAGGTGGCGTGATCACCGGTGCGTCGACCGAGATCGAAAACGGGAAGACGCGCTACGAGGTCGAGACCACCATCGCCGGCCACGGTCGCGACCTGCTCTTCGAAGCCGACGGTACCCTGGTGTCGGTCGAGGAAGCGGTGGCCCTCGATGCTGTCCCCGACGGCGTGCGCAAGGCGCTGACGTCGCGGGGAAAAGTGCTCAAGGTGGAGAGCGTCACCACCGGCGCGACCGTGACGTATGAAGGCATCGTGGAGCGAGCGGGCAAGCGCTCAGAGGTGACGGTCGGCGCCGACGGAGCCCCGGTCCAGCCCTGAACCGCGCCGCCGTCAGCCGCGCCTGCGTCCGTGCGGCGTCCAGGTGCCGGCCACGGCGACACCACGCTGCAACGGCACGGGATGGATGGCGAAGTCGTCGCGCCCGTGACGTCCGACGACGGTCCACCCGGCGGCCATCCCCAGCGCGGAGCTGAAAAGCACGTCGCTCAGGAAATGGCGGTTGTCGGTGAGGCGGCTGGCGGCAACGTAGCCGGCGATGACGAACATCGGCCAGCTGGCGCGATAGCCGAGATGTCGCTCCAAGACGGCAGCGGTCGCGAAGGTGACCGAGGCGTGCCCGGACGGGAACGAACAGCATTCCCCGGTTGGCCGATCGCGCCGCGCGATGGCCCTGATCCCGTAGGTCAGCCCCTGGGCGACGAGATTCGCCCGCACCAGATCGAAGCCGAGATGGGCGACCTTGTTGGTGTGTCCGTCCTTCGAGCGCATGCCGTAGCGGCCGATCAGGTAGACGCCCGCCGCGGCACTGCCCTGGACCCAGGCGTAGCCGAGATATTTGCCCGGCTTGAGCGCCGTCCGCAGCCGATCGGCGTCCTGGAGGGAATCGTTCAGCTCGTCGTCGGCGGGGTGGGCGATGGCGGCTGCGGCGGCCCCGATCGCGAGGATCGCCCACGTCGATCGGCGCCGTGGCAGGGCCACGACATCGCTGACCGATGCTACGGAGGCGGAGATGAACGCGGGATGACGGCGGTGGCCGACGGACCCGCTGGCAGCGTGACCACGAAGCGCGATCCCGCGGGACCGGTGGCGCGAAGCGCCAGCGTGCCGCCGTGCGCCTCGGCAATCCACCGCGCGATCGGCAGGCCGAGTCCGGCGCCCGCCTCGGAGCCGGCGCCGTCGAGGCGGACGAAGCGATCGAAGATCCGCTCGGCATCGGCCGCCGGAATTCCCGAGCCGGAATCAGCCACGGCGATGTGCCAGGCGCCGGCGACGGGCGCCAGCGACACGCTCACGGTTCCGTCGCGCGGCGTATGGCGGATCGCGTTCTCGATCAGGTTCATCAGCAGCTGGCGAAGGAGGTGCTCGTCACCGACGAGCGGCGCCTCGCCGCTGCTATCCATGTGGAGCCGGACGCCTTGGGCCTCCGACAGGACCCGGCAGTCGTCGACGACGCCGGCCGCGACCTCGTCGAGATAGAGCGGGGTGAGCTGCAGCGGCCTGGCTTCGGCGTCGACCCGGGCCAGCACGAACATGTCGTCGACCATCTTGGTAAGCCGCTGCGCCTGCCGGGCGATGACGTCGAGCGATTCACGATACTCGGCATCGGTGCGCTGCTGACGATCGAGCGTCACCTGCGCCGCGGTGCGGATCACCGAGACCGGCGTGCGCAGTTGGTGCGAGGCGTCGGCCATGAACGCGCACTGCTGGTGCATCGACGCCGACAGGCGGTCGAGCACGCCGTTGAAGGCGCGGCCGACGGTGCCGAGCTCGTCGGCGGGGCTGGCGATGGTCAACCGTGCGTCCTGGTTCGCGCCCCCCATGTGCTCGGCCTGTCGGGCCATCGCGGCGAGCGGGTCGAGGCCGCGCCGACCGATGGCCAGGCCACCGAGCACCGACATCAGCACCGCCAGGGGGATTCCGAGCAGCAGCGCCCGCTCCAGCGTGCGCCGCTCCGCCTCGAGGGGCTGCAGTGAGGCCCACGTCACGATCCGGAGCTCATGATCGCCGTGGTGGAACCGCGTGGCTCGGATCCGGATCGGGGTGCCGGCCGCATCCAGCGTCGCCGGGGCCTCGGGGGCCGAACGCAGGACCGCGGCGCTCGCGCGTGGGTCGTACCCGGTCTTGGTCCCGTGCACCGTGCCGTCCAGACCGACAATCGCAAAGCCGGTCCGGGTCAGGTTCAGCTCGCTCATTATGTCGGGGACGGCGTCGGCGACGCTCAAGCCTTCGCCCAGTTCGTTCTGCAGGACGCCGGCGACCGCGATCGACGCCGACACGCCTTCCTCGTCGACGCGCGCCAGGCCGAGCCGCCCCTGCAGCCACAGCACCGACGCCCCGGCACCGACCAGCACCAGGAAGACGACCAGGGCGTACCAGAGCGCGAGCCGCGTCCGCAGCCGCAGGCGCGGCCCGGCGCCCGACCGCGAGACGGACGCCCTGGCGTTCACAGCGGCTCCGCGATCAGCACGTAGCCTTCGCCGCGGCGGGTCCGGATCAGGGACTCGCGCCCGGGATCGTCGATCTTGCGGCGCAGCCGCTGGACGTAGACGTCGATCACGTTCGACAGCGGATCGTAGGTCTCGTCCCAGACGTGCTCGGCGATGTCGGCGCGTCCCACCACCTGCCCGCCGCGTCGCACGAGGAACTCGAGCAGGGCGTACTCGCGGGTAGTGAGCGACAGCGGCCGCTCGTCCTTCCGGACCTGCCGCAATCGCGTGTCGAGCCGCAATGGGCCAGACACCAGCAGGTCCGGCAGGGGTGGTCGGACGCCGCGGCGGATCAGGGCCCGGAGCCGCGCCAGCAGCTCGCCGAAGTCGAAGGGCTTGGTCAGGTAGTCGTCCGCGCCGCTGTCGAGACCCTCGATGCGTGCCTGCACCGCGTCGCGCGCGGTCAGCATCAGGATCGGCACTGGCGATCCCGACGCCCGTACTTCGCGCGCCAGCGACAGCCCGTCGCGGCGCGGCAGCATCACGTCGAGGATGACGGCGTCGTAGTCGGTCGAGCCCAGCCGCAGCGAAGCCTCGTCGCCGTCGCCGGCGACGTCGACGGCGTAGGCGTGCTCGCGCAGCCCCTTGGCCAGCATCCGGGCCGCCGCCGGCTCGTCTTCGACGAGGAGCACGCGCATGAGGCTATTGTCGGCCAGCCAGGGTGAAGCCGATACCACCCCCGCCGGGCACGCCGATCGGTGCGACGGCGAAGCGGCCGCGGCCGTGGCCGACGCTGACAGCGCGGCCCGAGACGACGCCAATCGCGGCGCCGAACACCACGTCGCTCAGGAAGTGCCGGTTCTCCTGGATTCGCGATCCGGCGACGAAGGCGGCCAGGCCGTAGGCCGGCACGCCGGCCTTCCAGCCGTAGTGCCGTTGCAGCACGGCGGCCGTCGCGAACGTCGCCGAGGCGTGTCCCGAGGGAAAGGAGTAGCGGCCGAGATCCGGCCGCGGCCGGTCGACCGCCAGCTTGATGCCCTGGGTGAGGACCGAGTTCACCATCTGTGCGCGCAGCAGATCGCCACCGAGCACGGCCACTCGCGGATGGCCCGTGGCCCGTCCGACCAGGTAGGTGGCCAAGGCGCCGCCGACCTGCGACAGCCCACCGCCGACCACGTCGCCCGGCTCGAAGACCAGGTCGAGCGTTTCGGAGGCCACGGCGCGGCGGGTGAGCAGGGCGTCGTTCCGCTGCGCCGCCAGGCTGATCCCGCCGGCAGTGCCAAGCACGAGTGCCGTTTCGAGCGAGGGCAGGCGGCCGAAGTCGCCGGCCAGGCTCCGGAAGAGCGAACCAAATGACGGGGCCGGCGGTTCCGCCGCGGGCGCGTCGGTGAGCGGCCCGCTGACGGGGCCCAGCGATTGCGAGAACGCCGGAGTGCTCAGGAGGACGAGCGCGACGGAGACGGCAGCGAGCTTCGGCATGGCCTTCGGTACCTCCGGGCAGGCAGGGCCCATGACGGGCAGCATGCCGCCAGCCCGATGAACACACGATGACGAGCCAGGCGACGCGGTGTCACTGGCCGGCCGCGGCGTCGCTGCTCTCGCGTCCGAAGCGCAGATAGATGGCCGGCAGCAGGAACAGGTTCAGCAGCGTCGACGTCACCAGACCGCCGAGGATGACGACGGCCATCGGATGCTCGATCTCGTGGCCCGACCGATCGCCGCCGGCGATGATCGGCACCAGCGCCAGGCCGGTGACGAGCGCGGTCATCAGGATCGGCGCCAGCCGCTCTTCGGCGCCGCGCTGCGCCAGTTCCGCCCCGAAGGGCACGCCCTCTTCCTGCTGCAGATGGCGGTAATGGCTGACCAGCATGATCCCGTTGCGGGCCGCGATGCCGAGCACGGTGACGAAACCGACCAGCGAGCCGAGCGACAGCACACCGCCGGTCAGGAACACGCCGGCGACGCCCCCGATCAGTGCGAACGGGATGGTCAGCGCAACCAGCACCACCAGGCGCGCCGATCCGAAATCGACGTGGAGGACCAGCAGGATCCCGAGCAGGGACACGGCACCGAGCGCGAGCAGGCGGCGCTGCGATTCGGCGCGGGCCCGGTACTCGCCGAGCACTTCGGGGTGATAGCCGGCGTCGAACGGAATCGTGGCGAGGGCCGCCTCGATGTCCCGGGCGACCGAGCCGAGATCGCGGCCGCGGACGTTAGTGGTGACGTCGATCCGGCGCGATCCCCCTTCGCGGGTGATCTCGTTCGGCGTCGGCGCCACGGTGACGTCGGCCACCGATTCGAGCGGCGCGTAGCCGCCCCCGGGGAGCTCAATCGGCAGACGGCGGAGCGCGAAGATGTCGCGGCGGTGCTCGGGCGTGCCCCACACGACCACGTCGAAGACCTTCTGCTGGTCGAACACCTCGCCGACCTTGGTGCCGCGCAGCATCGTGGCCACCGTGTCGCGCACCATCGATGGCGTCACCCCGACCTGCTGCGCCCGCTCGGGACGGAAGGCCACCTCGATCTGCGGCACCATCGTCAGCGCCTGCACCTTCACGTCGGTCGTGCCGTCGATGCGCCCGATGGCCTGTCCGACGTCGGCCGCCTTCCGGCGCAGCACGTCGAGATCGGGCCCGAAGACGCGCACCACGATGGTTGCGCTGGCGCCGGTCAGCACTTCCTTGATCCGCTCACGCAGATAAGTGAGCAGGTCACGCTGCAGCCCTGGATAGCCGTCGACGATCGCCTGCAGCCTGGCCACGGTGGGCGCGTAGTCCACCGACGGGTCGAGACTGATCCACAGCTCGGTGAAGTTCACGCCGACAACCTCGTCGGCCACCTCCGCCCGCCCGATGTGCGCGCCGAAGTTGCGGACGCCGGGCACGGCGCGCAGCTCGCGGCTGGCGCGCAACGTGATGCGGGTCATGGCGTCGAGCGAGGTGCCCGGCTTCTCGACCCAGTGCATCAGGAAGTCGTATTCCTTGAAGTGCGGCAGGAATTCCTCGCCGAGAAACGGATAGGCGAGCGCAGTGATGCCGAGCGAGACGGCGACGATGCCGATAGCCCGGCGCGGTGCCGCGATCAGGTCGGGCAGCAGCCGGCGATAGCGCGCCTTGAGCCACTCGACGACGGGCGATTCCCGGTCATCGAGGGCCTGCGGCAGGAGCAGCAGCGCGAGCGCCGGCGTGACGATCAGCGCGACGAGGAGCGAAGCCCCGATGGCGAGCACGTAGGACAAGGCCAGTGGCCGGAAGAACGAGCCGGCCAGGCCATCCAGCAGGAAGACCGGCAGGAACACCAGCACCACGATCAGGCTGCCGTAGACGACCGCGCTGCGGACCTCGAGCGACGCCTCGAGCACGACCCGGAACGCCGGCAGCGGATCCGGCCGGGCGCGATTCAGGCGCAGCCGGCGGACGATGTTCTCGACGTCGATGATGGCGTCGTCGACGACCTCGCCGAGTGCGATGATCAACCCGGCGATCACCATCGTGTCGAGCGTGCCGCCGCGGCGGGCGAGGACGAGTGTGGCGGCGAGCAACGACAGCGGAATGGCGGTGAGGCTGATGACGGCCGTCCGCCAATTCCACAGGAACGCGACCAGCACAACCACGACCAGCGCGCAGCCGACCAGCAGGGCGCGGGTCAGGTTGCCGAGCGCAATCTCGATGAAGGTGGCTGGCCGGAAGATCGTCGGGTCGACGTCGACGCCGGGCAACGCGGGGGCCAGCGCCGCGAGGGCCCGCTCGACGTCGCGGGTCACCTGCAGCGTATTGCCGTCCGGCTGTTTCTCGACGATCAGCAGCAGGCCGGGGGCGTCGTTGACGACGCCGTCCCCGATCGGTGGCGGAAAGCCCTCGACCACGTCGGCGACGTCGCCGAGGCGTCGCACGGCGCCCGAGCGGGCGGTCCCCGACGCCGACGCCGCGCCGGGGCGTGCCGGCAGCGCCATCCGCGCAAGATCGGAGGCCTGCGTGACCGACGGCGTGTGGGCGACGGCGAGGCGCTGGTTGGGCGTCTCGATGTAGCCGCCGGCCGCGACCGACGTCGCCTCGCGCGTGGCCGCCATCACCTCGGCGAGCGAGACGCCGCTGGCGCGCAAGCGGTCGGGATCGACGAGCACCTGGAGCTGGCGATCACGCTGGCCCCAGACCGCCACGTTGGCGACGCCGGGGATGGCCATGAGCCGCGGCCGGATCGTCCAGCGGGTCAGCGTCGTCAGCTCGACCTGCGACAGCGTCTTCGACGACACGCCGATCTTCATGACCCGGCTGAGCGACGACAACGGCGACAGGATGACCGGGGCATGGGCCGCGGCCGGCAGCGTCGCGGCGACGCGGGTCAGCCGCTCCTGGACCAGCTGACGCGCCGGGATGCGATCGGTGCCGTCCTCGAAGATCAGGACCACCGACGACAGACCGAGCACCGACTTCGATCGCAGCGTGCGCAGGCGGGGGACGCCGCTCATCACCGCTTCGATCGGCACGCTGATCAGGGCCTCGATGTCGGCGCTCGACAGCCCCGGCGCTTCCGTCTGGATCTCGACCAGCGGCGGCGCGAACTCCGGGAAGACGTCGAACGGCGCGGTGCGGGTCGCCTGGATGCCGGCGACGATCAAGACCACCGACAACGCCACCACCGGCAGCCGCAGCCGCAGGGCGGTCGTGACCAGGGCGCGCATCATGAGCGGGTCCCCGGTCTCACTTGCCGACACCGAACTCGGTGCCGAACAGCTCCGCCGCGCCGGTGGTCACGACGCGCGTGCCGGCCAGTGGGCCCCGATCGAGCACGGCCAGGGGGCCGACGACGTCGACCACCGAGACGCGGCGGCGCACGAAGACGTGTGCGTCGCGTGCTTCGTAGACCCAGGTGCCGCCGTAGCTGTCGTGCAGGATCGCCGCACCAGGTGCGACCAGGCTCTGGCTGCCGGCGACCAGCGGCAGCCGCACGCTGACCCGCTGGCCAGGGCGCAGCGCGCCGCCGGCGTTGGCCAGCGCGTAGTAGAGATCGACGGCGGCCGTCGCGGCGTCGGCTGAGGGCGGCGCGGGGACCGGCTCCGCGGCGGTGCCTGGCGCGCTGCCGGAGGCGCCGAGCGCGACGACGCGAGCCTGCGCCCGCCGGTCCACCTGCTCGATGTCGCCGGCGAAGAGCGGCACGCGAATCCACACGCTGTCGAGACGCACGACGTCGAAGAGCGGCGCGCCTGACGTGACCGGCTGGCCGGGCGTCACGTGGAGCCCTTGCAGGACCGCGCTGATGGGCGCGGCCAGGGCGAGGGCGCCGCTGGCGTTGACGCCGCGCGACGCCAGCCGCAGGCGCTCCTGGGCGGCCTTGAGGGCAGCGTTGGCCACGACGAGGTCGCCCTGCGCGTCCTCGGCGGCGCGACGGCTGCCGGCGCCGTTGCTGGCGAGCCGGGCGGCGCGCTCGGCGCGTTGCGTCGCCTGGGTCTGGCGTCCTTCGGCTTCGTCGAGGGCGCGTTGAGCTTCGACACGCGCGTCACGGTCGGACGCCGCGAGCGGCACGAGCCGGACGATGACGGCGCCCTGCTCGACCGACGTCCCGATCCGGTTTGCGCCGATCGTCGCCTCCACGGTGCCGGCGAACGGCGCCGTGACCGTGCTCTGCGCAGCGCCGGGGGCCGTCACCTCGCCGCCGACGGTGCGGGTGCGCGCGACGCCGCGCTGCTCGATCGCGGCGGTCTCGATGCCGAGTCGTCGCGTCGCGTCGGCGGTCAGCGTGATGGTGGTCAGCGACGCCTCGGTCACGCCGGCCGTGACCTTGGCGGCCGGTGTGGACTTGGCCGGTGGCGGCGCGCCGCACGCCGTTGTCAGCACGGCGGTCAGCACCGCCGCAACGATCGAGCCCCTCTCATCGGCCACGGGGAACCTCCTGCGGCGGTGCACTGCACGAGCGGCCGACGGCGCGCTCGATGCGCGCCTGGGCCCGCTGTCGATCGGCCCGCAGGTCGCGCTCGCGGATCCGCGCCTCCGTGAGCCGTCGAGCGTTGTCGAGCACGAACAGGTACGACGTCTCGCCATCGCGGAACGACTGATCGGCGTCGGCGACGTTGGCCTGCAAGGGGACGAGCACCGTGTCCGTCCACGAGGTCAGCGATTCCTGGGCCTGGTCGAACAGCGTCCGCGCCTCGCGCACCTCGAATCCCACCTGCTGCTGCAGCGCCGCGTAGGCTGCGGACGCCCGTTCCAGCTGGACGCGCGCCCGCGTCCGGGGCCCCTGGTTGCGATTGAGGACGGGGAGCCCGATGTCGACGCCCGGGCCCATCTCGAAGCCCTCGCGGCCCTGGCCGTTGGCGTCGAGCACCGCCGTCAGGGCCAGGATCCGCGATCGCTCCCAGCCCAGTCGCGCCGCGGCGGCTTCGACGCCGATTTCGGCCGCGCGCACATCGGGTCGGGCCGCGGCCGCTTCTCGCACGAGCTCGGCGGTCGCGGCGCAGGTGGCGGCCTCGCTCGACGACGCCAGGGCCGCGATGAAGGCGTCGGCCGACTGGCCGAGGAGCAGCGCCAGCCGCTGCCGCGCCAGCACCACGTCGTGCGCGGCCCGCTGGCGATCGTGGACGGCGCGAGCCGCGTCGATGGTCGCGGACCTCGCTTCGAGCGCCGAGATGTCCCCCTCGGCGAGTCGCGACTGGGTGAGGATGGCGATGCGCGCGAAGGTGCCGGCGGCGTCGCGGGCAAGCTGCTCCCGATCGACAGCCAGGCTGGCGTCCGCGTAGGCGAGCCTGACGTTGAGAACCAGATCGAGGCCGGCCTGCACGAGCCGCTGCGCCGCGGCATCGAGCGCGAGGTGGGCGGCCCGGACGCGCCGCGGTCGCTCCCAGAGGACTTCCATCGGGAAGCGCAGCGTGGCTTCGAGCTGCTTCGGCCCGACCGGCAGGAGCAGCGAGAGCACCGGGTTGGTGAGCACGCCGGCCTCGACGAGGTCGGCGCGCGCGAAGCCGAGGTCGGCGACGCTCACCTGGAAAGCGGCGTTGTTCCAGAGGGCCAGCGCGACGGCCTCGTCGGCGGTGAGTCCGTCGTCGAGCCGGATACCGGGCGGCGGCGCAGCCACTACCACGCCGTCGAGGCGTGCCCCGACACCGGTGCGCTGGCGCAGGGCGGTCGCTGGCGCCGCCGGATCGAACGGCGCGCGAGACGCACAGCCGGCGCCCGCGACCAGGGCGCCACCGAGCGCGAGCACGGCGGGCAGGCGTGACATGTGAAGGTGAATCTACCGCACTCCGGCATGAACCGCAGGATGACAGCTTGGGCGCCGTGCGTCCGTCATGCTCCATTCATGTGCGGGCTTCTACGCTGCCGTCATCGTGGGTGTGGCACGAGGCGACGATGCTCGCAGCAGCCGCGGCGTCCTGCGTCGCTGGCTCCGTCGCGCACGCCTGGCGCGCCGGCTGTTCGCCATCGAGCTCGGGCTGTGGACGGTGCTCAGGCTGCTGCTGGTGGCGGCATTCCGCGATCCGTCGATCGGCGCCGGGCCGATCGCCGGCATCATCGTCATCGGCGCCGGCATCGACGCCGTGGTCGCCGCCACGTCGCTGCTGCCGTGGCTGCTGATCGGCTCCGTCCTGCACCGGCGGCGGGCCGGCGGGCGATGGCGCCGGGAAGCCATCGTCGCGGTCGCGACGTTCGCGCTGGTGTTCGACGCCTGCGTCCAGTACTTCTTCTTCGAAGAGTACAGCTCGCGCTACAACCACCTCGCCCTCGACTACGTGATCTATCCCCACGAGGTGCTAGGCAACATCTTCGCCAGCTACAACGTGCCGCTCGTCGTCGGCCTCTCGGCCGTCGCCGCGGTGGCGATCGCGGTCGCCAGTCGCCCCCGCACACCGGCGATCGTCGAGCCGTGGACGGTGCTCGATCGACTCACCGGCGCCGGCGTCACGCTGGCGCTGGCGGTGACGCTCGCGATCGCGTGGACGGCGATGCCGGCCGGCCTTCTCGTCAACCGCACGGCGAACGAGCTGGCTCTCAACGGCTGGCCCGAGCTCGTCCGCGCCTACCTGACCGCGCATCTCGATTACGAGGCGTACTACGCGATGGATCCGCCGGAGGACGCCGCGCGCCGGGTGTCGCGGTTGATCGGACAGGCGCCGTCCCAGGCTGGCCTGGTGCGGCACTTCCCGTCGACGGGGCGCGTGGCCGGCGGCCCGCTGGACGTCGTCATCATCATGGAGGAAAGCCTGGGCAGCGCCTTCTCGGCACGCTTCGGCGGCGCCTCCGGGGAGGACGAAGGCGTGACGCCGGAGCTGGATCGCTGGAGCCGCCAGGGCATCGCGCTGACCAACGTCATCGCCACCGGCAACCGTACCGTGCGCGGACTGGAAGGGGTCCTGTGCTCGTTCCCGCCGCTGCCCGGCGATGCCATCGTCAAGCGCGATCGCTCGGAGAACGTCGCGTCAGTCGCGCGGATCCTGGCGGCTCGCGGTTACCGCACGACGTTCCTGTACGGCGGCTATGGCGTGTTCGACAACCTGAAGCCGTTCATGCTCGCCAACGGCTACCAGGCGTTCGTCGAGGAGCCGGCCTATCCCGCGACGGCGTTCCGCACGATCTGGGGTGTCGCCGACGAGTTCGTCTTCGACGAGTTGCTGGCGCGCCAGAAGGCCGCCAACCGATCGGGCCAGCCGTGGTTCGGCACCGCGCTGACGGTGTCGAATCACAAGCCGTTCGCGGTGCCGGCGGGTCGGGTGGCCTGGCCGGCCGGCTGGTCCGGCCGACGCGGCGCGGTGCGCTATGCCGATTGGGCGTTGGGGCGCTACCTGGACGCGGCACAGCGCGAGGGCCTGCTCGCGCACACGGTGGTGCTGATCGTCGGGGATCACGGCGCCCGCGTCTACGGCGCCGAGGAGATCCCGGTGGCCAGCTACCGTGTTCCGGCGGTCATCCTCACGCCCGATCCGGCGCACGCCGGGACGGTGATCGATCGCCTGGCGTCGCAGGTGGATCTGGCGCCGACGCTGTTGTCGCTCGCCGGCGTGTCGTACGACGCGCCCTTCTTTGGCACGGATCTGCTGGGCCTGCCGGGCGCCGGTGGGCGGGCCTTCGTGAACCACAATCGCAGCATCGGCCTCGTGACGGACGCGAACATGGTGGTGCTGGGCCTGCACCGCAGCCTGGCGTTCTATCGCCGGGCCGATCGCCACGGCGACGTCTTCACCCGGACCGGCCCGGACGCCAGTCGCGGCGAGCTGGCCGCGGATGCCGAGGCGCTGTTCCAGACCGCCTACACGGCCTATCGTGATCGCACCTATCGGCTGCCCGACGAGGCGCCCTTAAGGCGTCGCCGCCAGCCCAGCAAAACGGACTAGGCGTCGGCCCAGCGGCGAATCAGGTTGTGGTAGACGCCAGTGAGCTGCACCACCGACGGATGGTCGGTGTCGGTGGCGACCCGCTGGATCGCCGTGTCGAGGTCGAACAGCAGCGTGCGCTGGCCGTCGTCGCGCACCATGCTCTGGATCCAGAAGAAGGAAGCCACGCGCGCCCCGCGCGTGATCGGCCGCACCGAGTGCAGGCTGGTCGACGGGTAGAGCACCAGGTGCCCGGCCGGCAGCTTGACGCTGTGGACGCCGTAGGTGTCCTCGACCACCAGCTCGCCGCCCTCGTACTCGTCGGGATTGGCGAAGAACAGCGTCGCTGAGAGATCGGTGCGGATGCGGTGCGGCGTGCCAGTGACCTGCCGGATGGCGTTGTCGACGTGGCTGCCGAACGCCTGGCCGCCCTGATACCTATTGAACAGCGGTGGGAAGATCTTCAGCGGCAGCGCCGCCGAGATGAACAGCGGGTTGCGCTGCAGCGCGCCGAGGATCAGGTCGCCCAGCTCACGGGCGGCCGGATCGCTCTCGGCCAGCTGCAGGTTGTCCTTGGCCCGCGCCGACTGCGGACCGGCGGTGACCTTGCCGTCGACCCACCCGGCCGCGTCGAGCTTCTGACGCGCCAACTGGACCTGCTCCGGCGTGAGAACGTCGGGGATCGCGATCAGCATGCTAAAACCCGAAGCTCGCGGTCAGGGTTGCGGTGCGCGGATAGCCGGGGTTGTAGCGGCCGCCGTTGTTGTTGACGTTGCGAACGTAGGACTCGTCGGTCAGGTTGTAGACGTTCAGGCGAAGCGACACGTGGCGCGACACGTCGTAGGTCGCCATCGCGTCGACCAGCGCGTAGCCTGGCGCCTGGATGGTATTGCCGGCGTTGATGAAGACGTCGCCGATGAAGCGGACGCCGCCGCCCACGCTCAGCCGCCACGGCGTCGTGTAGGTGGTCCACACGCTGCCCGAGAACACCGGCGCCAGCGTCAGCCGCCGGCCGTTGTTGGCGGCGTTCTGCGAGAGGTTCTCGGAGTCGAGATACGCGAGGTTGGCGGTGACGTCCCAGGCCCGCACGACGCGTCCGGCGATACCGAGGCTGACGCCCGTCACTTCCTGGGCGTCGTCCTGGTTGAACACCGGCGGCACCGCCGTGGCGTCGACGGAGAAGATGACGTTCTCGTTCTTCGTCCGGAACGCCGCGCCGGTCAGCGACAGGCGGCTGCCGTAGAAGTTCCACTTGGTGCCGACCTCGAGGTTGCGCGAGATCTGCGGGTCGGTGTTGGGGTTGTTCTGGTTGTTGGCCTGCGCCGACAGCGCGAAGTTGGCGGTGCCCGGCGGCGTCTTGGTGTTGCCGAAGGACACGTAGGCGTTGCCCTGGTCGGTCAGCTTGTAGAGGAGACCGATCTTGCCGCTGACCAGCGTGTCGGCGACGTCGACGTCCGTGGTGGCGACGCCGGCGGCGTCGCGGGCGAGGAAGGTCGCGTCGTAGCGCTCCACGCGCAGTCCACCGGTGAGCTGCAACCGCGGGCCGATGTCGATGGCGTCGAAGACCGACAGGGCGACGGTATCGGCCTGGCCGTCGCTGAACGCGCCGGTGCGCGTCACGTCCACGCCGGCGACCGGGGTGTTCACGTCCGGGTGGTAGATGTCCGCCGTGCTGCGCGTGCCGAACCCGGCCAGCGTCGGCGTGAACTGCGATTCGCGCGTGAACTCCAGCGTGCCGGTCAAGGCGTGCGACGCCTGTCCTGTGCGACCCACCGTGGAGACGCTCGTCTGGTTGGCGGTGATGCGGTTCTCGCGCTCGTTGCCCTGCCGGGCGACGGTGACCTGGCCGGTCACGGCGTCATACGCGGCCGGGTTCTGGACCGTCGAGATCAGCGCGGCGCGGTGTGCCTTGTTGTGACGGAACTGGTGCTTCAGCTGCAGCGTCGGCCGCAGGTCGTGCTCGAGGCGCGCGAAGGTGCTGTCCTGCGACACGCGGTCGTAGTCCGCGGCCGGCGTGCCGTAGAAGTTCGATTGATCGACCGGCTGCGGCGACTGCACGGTCGTCGGCGCCAGCCGCGATTCCTGCCAGGCGCCGCCCGGGATGCCGTAGTCCGGCACGTTGTCCTGCTCGGTGAACTGACCGCCGGCGGCGATGCGCGTGTGGGTGCCGAGACCGAGGGCCAGCGACGGCGCGACGGCCTGCGAGCGCAGCCGGACCTCGTCGCGTCCGGGGACGCCGCTGTCCTGCTTGAGCGCGTTGAGGCGGAGCGCGGTGCCGGCGAGCCACGATCCCGGCTTCCCGACGGGCGCGGCCTGATTGAGATCGATCGACACCCGGCGCTGGTCGGCGGTGCCGAGCGTCGCCATGCCGGCGTAGCGCGTCTGCACGGCCGGCGTCTTGGTGGTCATGTTGACGTAGCCGGCGGCGTTGCCGCGGCCGACGTCGGTGCCGGTCGGGCCGAGGAACACCTCGACCTGTTCGAGGTTGAAGACGTCGCGTGCGATCAACCCGTCATCACGGACCCCGTCGACGAAGAGGCTGTTGTTGGCGCTGAAGCCGCGCAGGTTGAACATGTCGCCGGTGGTGCTGGAGGCGCCGCCGCCCTCGCCGGCCTGCAGGCTGATGCCGGGCACGTTGCGCAGCGCCTCGCTCAGGGTCGTGACGCCCTGCGCCTCCATCACCTGTCGCGGAATCACCTGGATGGTCTGCGGTGTCTCACTGACCGGACGGGCGTAGCGGACCGACCCGACCCGCGTCGTGGCGGTCACCTCGAGCGATTCGCTGACGCCGCCGAGCGCCAGCGTGAACTGCCGGAGCCCCGTCTCGCGGGCGTTGACGCCCGTGCCCTGCAGGATCGCGGCGATCGCCTTGTCGACCGTGGTGACACCGGCCACGCCGGGCGACGGCAGATCCCCGAGTGCTGGCTCGGTCATCGTGACGGTGTAGCCGGTGACGGCCTCGAACGCCTTGATCACGGCCGACAGCGGCCCCGGCGGGATGTCGAAGCGGGTGGCCGCCGGCAGCTGATCGTCAGCGCGGACGACGGCCGGGCCGATCGTCACATCGGACGCGTGGTGGCGTTCGTCGCGCAGCCAGGCAACGGACAGCGGCTCGACGACGCGGGCCCGAAACTCCGGCGGCAGTTGGATCGACGCGGCCGAGACGCGGCCGGCGAGGGCGGCCGACGCCGCGAGGACGCCGACGGTGGCCCAGCGACGGGACGAGGACCGGGCGCGGGAGGACGAGCGACGGGACGTCGGACGGGTCTTCATGATGTTCGTGTGGCACGGACCGGACGGAACCGAGCGGTGATCAGGCAGCCGGCCGGGCAGCCGCTGCGACGACGGGGCGACGGCGGCGGGCAAGCCAGCCGATGAAGCGGCGATACGACAAGGCAAAGCCGGTGTAGACGAGGACGACGCCGCCGAGCGAGACGAGGCCGGCGATGAACTGCCCGGGGACGCCCAGCACCTCGCCGGTGTGCGCGAAGCGGAGCAGGCTGCGCAGCTGACGCCCGCGGGTGGTGGCGTCGAAGCCTTCCCACTTGGCGACGGCGCCCGAGGCGCGGTCGACGGTCAGCGTGCCGCGGTACTGCGGCTGGCCGGGGCCGCCGTCATCGATCGTGAAGGCGAGGGTCGGGGTCGGCGCGACCGGGAGGCGTAGCGTGATGGTGCGCCACTCCGGCCGATGGGCGAGCGCGGTCGCCCAGGCGGCCGCCAGCGGCGGCTCGGGACCTGCCACGCCGGCGCGACGTCCCTCGCCGCGCTCGTTTCCGTCGCGACCACGCTCTCCGCGCGGGCGTTCACCACCGGGGCCTTCCGTCCGGGCGCCTTCGGCGCGAGCCGGGCGGCCTTCACCACCGCCGCGCGGCGCCGGCGGCGCCTCGCCGGCGATCCGGTAGACAAGGTTGCTCGCCCAGGGATACGAGATGACGACGCCGGAGGCGACGACGACCGCCAGCGGGACCACCGACCACACGCCGATCGTGTTGTGCCAGTTGAAGTCGCGCGCCTTGCCCGGCAGGCCGCCGCGGAACCAGATGACCTGCTTCACCGCCCGCCACGCCCAGGTGCGCGGGATCCAGAGGTAAGCGCCCGACAGGACCATGAAGAGGAAAGCGAGATTGGAGGCGCCGGTGACGGCCCGACCGGTGGTGCGGTATTCGCCGGTGGCGGCCAGCCAGCGATGCCAGTCGGTGACGCTGCGGAAGAAGGCGCGCACGCCGGCGTCGCCGCGGCCGAGCAGCCGGCCGGTGTAGGGGTCGACGTAGGCGACAGTGCCCTGGCCGACGGCGACGGCGACCGGTGCGGCGGGATCCCGGCGTACCGTGACCCCGCTCGGCTCGGCGACGAGGCCGGTCGCCCGAACGCGAGCGAGCACCTCGTCGATGGGCAACGCCGCCTCCGCCGACGCTGGCGGCGTCAGCGTGATGTTGCGAGTGTCGGCGTAGTAGACGACCTGCTTCTCGAAGGTGAGCAGGACGCCGGTGGCCGACATGACCAGGACGACCACTCCCGCCAGGAGACCGGCGGTGAGATGGAGCCAGAAGAAGAGGGTGCGGATGCGCTGGGCCATGGGGTCGGAGTCGCTACGGGCAAAACTGAGATGAGACGCATCTCACTTTCGACGCCGGCGAGTCTATCTCCGACCAACTTGGTCGTCAATCCAGGCTTGTGTCAGGAAACTGTACGGCCGAGGTCGCGTCCCGGGCGGACGCGCGGCGGGTCCACAGGGAACCCGCCGCCCACTATTCACCGGCTACTTGATGGGCGAGTAGTCCGTCGGGCTCATGTAGACCGATTCCACCTTCTGGACGATCGGGCCGTCGGCTTCCGACGCGGTCCGCGCGGTGTTCCACTCGGCATCGCCGCGGAAGCCGGTCCACGACTTGACCGCCGCTTCACGGCTCGGATACGCCAGGACGTAGGTGAGGATGTCCGGCTTGTCGATCGGCATCCAATAGCCGACCAGCTCGATGCCGTGCTTCGCGAACAGACGGTTGGTGTGGTCGCGGAAGCGCTTGTTCAGCGCCTCGAGCCGTCCGGGATGGCAGTAATAGGTGCGCATCTCGAAGACGCGGCCGTTCTTGGCGACCGACGGGCTCGACGACACCGCCGCCGGGGCGGGGGTGGCGGCCGGGAGCGTGGCGGCACCGGCCGGAGGCTGCTGGGCGGACGTGATCGAGGGCATGAGGGCTCCGAGGGCCAGCGCCGAGATCAACGCGAACGCCGGACGGCGGGCGGAGAACGAGGACAGTTGAGGCATGGCGGGAGATTACAACGTCCGGCCGCCGGCCGGGCAGCCCTCTTCGGCAGCCGTCGGCGCGAAGCGCGCTTCCCCGACGTACTCCTGCAGGGCCGACGCCTCGGTGACGCAGAAGGCCCGATGACCGGTCTGGCCGCGCCGGTCGGGTTCGGCCCAGTAGACGAAGTGTCCGTGGTCGGGCGAGAGCCGCAACTGGAACGTGTAGCCGCTCCGGGGGCCCGGTTCGGCCGCGGCTGCGTCGATGAACGGCTGTCTCGCCACGGAGCCATCGGCAGCGGGGCAGTCCGCCGGCGCCGTCAGGCATGCCAGCGTGCCGAAGCGGCCGTCGTGGGTGGCCGCGTAGGCCGCCTGTGCCGAGCTCATCGCCCGGACGTTCCCGATGGCGACGGCCTCGTTGCCGGCCATGCGCGCGCGCAGCAAGGCGGGGATCGCGATCGCAGCCAGGATGCCGACCAGCGCCACGCCGCCGAACAGCCCGACGATGGCGACGACGACGACGACCACGCCCTGATCGGAGTCGCCTGCCACCAGGGCGCGCTCCTCGGGTGTCATCGCCGCCGGCGGCCGCCCGGAGAACAGCAGCGCCACGCCCGGCCGCGTCAGGTAGTAGAGGATGAGGGCCGAGACGATCGTGCCCAGCGGGACGATCAGCAGGCCGATGCCGCTCTGGATCATCTGGCAGACGCGGCCGAACCCCTTGAGCAGGAACAGGCCGATCGACGTCAGGAGATGGAACGCCCCGAAGACCATCAGCAGCACGCCGATGACCATCAGGACGACGGCGCCATCTTCGCCGTCGTCGACCATCGCGCCGGCGACGACCAGGAGCGCCCCGCACGCGACGTTGGCGAGCGCGCCCAACAGGTTGAGGGTGGCGAGGGCCAGTACGCCGAACGGCCGGCGGAACGCGGCCGGGATCGGCGGCGCGTAGGGGGGCGGCGATCCGGCCGGCGGGAAAGCCACGGTGTCCCTCAGTGCCCGTGTGTGCCGGTGTCAGGGCATCGCGGCTCCGCGTCGGACGGCGCCGTCCACGACGCGTC
>JBDSLU010000011.1:0-5837 GCA_039916225.1 Vicinamibacteraceae bacterium | reverse complement strand
ACACCAGCGCCTCGACGAGTCCACATACGCGCATCGGCATCGCAGTCCTATTCTGCCTGTTCGACGACCAGCTCGGCGGCCCGGTGCGCCGGGTAGATGCCAGCCAGCGCCGTCGCGATCACCACGGCGACCGACGCCTGCAGCAGGAAGGTGACCGGGAGCCGGAACTGGATCGTCCAGCCAAAGCTCTGGACGTTGATCACGTAGATCAGCACGAGCGACAACGCCAGGCCGACGGTCAGGCCAATCGCCTGGCTCGCCGCGCCGATGAGTGCCGCCTCGATCACCACCATCCGCCGCACCTGACGGCGAGCGGCGCCGACCAGTCGCAGCGTCGTGAGCTCGCGGCGGCGCTCGATCACCAGGGTCAGCAACGTGGCCGCGACGCCCAGCATCGCCACGACGATGGCGATGACCTCGAGCGAATAGGTGATGGCGAAGGTGCTGTCGAAGATACGCAGTACTTCCTGGCGGAGCGCCCGGTTGGTGTAGATGAAGGCCTGATGCCCTTCATCGAGCGAATCGAGGATCTCCTGCCGGACGCGCTCCGCGTCGCTGCCGTCGCGCAGGAACGCGGCCAGCCCGGTCGGCGGCAGGTCGCCCCAATAGGTCCGGAGCGTCCCGCGGTCCATGATGATCACGCCGCGATCGACGGAGTAGTCGTAGTAGACGGCCACGACCTCGAAGGGACGGGGTCCGCGAGGGGTGTCGAGCGTGATCTGGTCACCGTCGGTGACACCGTACTTGTTCGCGAAAGCCTCCGACACGATGACCGCGTCCCGGCCAATCGCGCCGCGCAGCCGCTGGCGTCCGTCGGCGGGACTCTTGAAGAGGAGTGAGCCGCGCGTGGCGACGATCTCGAACGTCCCGGCACCGAGCACGACGAGGTGGCCCTGGTAGGTGAGATCCAGGTTCCGGAAAGCGTCTACCGCGGCGACCTGTGGATGTGCACTGACCGCGGCGATGACCGCCGGAGAGAGCGTCTGCTCGGAGCCGACCGTGGGCTGCAGGCCAGGGCCCACGAAGAGGTCGGCCTGCAGCGTCTGGCCGATCCAGTACGTGACCGTATCGCGGAAGCTGCCGACCATCACGGCGATCGCCACCATCATCGACAGGCTGACGGCCAGCGCGGCAATCGAGACCGCCAGGCGGGGAATGGCCGAGGCGAGGTTGGCGTGAGCCAGCAGCCCTTCGACGCCGAGCCATCGACGAAGCGGTGACCGCGCGACCCGGGCCAGGCCATAGATGATCGCGGGCACGAGCAGCGACGCGCCGACGATGATGGCGAACGACGAGGCATACGCGAAGAGCGGCCGCCCATCGACCGCTGGGAGCAGCGCCAGCACCACCGCGGCGAGGAGCGTCAGGCCCGCCAGGACGGATGCCGACGCCGGGACGCGCACGCGCGAGTCGATGGTATCGCTGCCGCGCATCGCCGCGGTCGGCGGGACTCGACTCGCTTCGCGGGCAGGGAGCGCCGCGGCGAGGAGAGACAAGGGCAGGCCGATGGCAAACGCAAGCAGAACCTGCGCCGCCGACATCATCGGCGGTGCCGCGGCGGCCGCGATGTACAGGGTGCTCACCGTCGTGCTGGTCAGACCGACGGCGGCGTCGGCCAGCAGCCGACCGAGGCCGAGCCCGAGCACCGTGCCCGCCAGGCCGAGCGCCGCAGCCTCGCCGAGGAAGAGGGCCGTCACACCCCCGCGGGTGACGCCGAGCGCGCGCAGCAGGCCGATTTCCTCGCGGCGGGCGATCACCGAGATGGTGACGGTGTTGTAGACGAGGAACAGTCCGACGATGAGGGCCACCCACGACAGCGCGGTCAGGTTGAGGTGGAAGGCGGCGAGCATCTGCTCCACCTGTTGGCCTCGCCGGGCGGGACGCTGGGCCCGCAGGCCGGCCGGCAAGCGCTGCGACACGGCGGCGAGCGTCGTATCGATGTCGGTGCCGTCCGGGACGAGCACGTCGATCCGGTCGATCCGGCCGAGACGATTGAAGGCGAGCTGCGCCGCGGCGATGTCCATCAGCACGAAGCTGCCGTCCGTGACGCGAGCCGGGCCTTCGTCTCGCAGCAGCCCGCGAATGACGAACGGTTGCGCGCGATCGCCGGTCAGCAGGCGGATCTCGCCGCCGAGCGCCAGGCCTTTGCGTCGGGCCAGCTTCTCGGGGATGACCACCGCGCGTTCGTTGGTGAGGATCTCGAGGAACTTCTGCGTCGTGATCGCACGGTCTTTCGCCGCACCGCCTTCGATCCGCAGCAGGTGGTACTCGCGAATGGACTGATCTCGCAGAATGTCGACGCCGAGGACGCGAACGGCCTCGCTGCGGGTCCGCCGCATCCGCCCGACCGCCCCCTCCTGGCTGCCGGTCGTGCCCGCTCGACTGGCCTCGGGTGAACCCGAGACGATGGCCATCTCGCCCTGCACCACCGGGCTGACGGTGCCGAACTGCCGCAGCCACGACAGCTCGCGCAGGCGCGACTCGTCGATGCCGCCATTGCCCACGATCTCGATCGACGTGCGACCGGCGATGGTGTCCAGCGCCGTTTCGAAGCCGCGGATGGAACTGGCGTTGGTGAGCTGAATCGCGATGACGACGGCGATCCCGAGCGCGATGCCGACGACGGTCGTCGCGGTGCGGACGCGCTCGGCGAACAGTCGCCTGATGATGAACTGATGAAAGAGCCGCCAGCGCATCACCGGCCGCGACCCTGGATCGCGAGGTCGGGAGCGACGGGAGCGCCGGAGGTCGAGGCGTCGGCGAGCCGGCCGTCCCGCATGCGGAGCACGCGGCCTGCCGCCGCCGCCACTTCGGCGGCGTGAGTCGCGAGCAGAATCGTGATGCCGGTTTCGGCGTTGAGCTCGCGCAAGAGGGCGAGGACGCGGAGGCCGTTGTCGGAATCGAGATTGCCGGTCGGCTCGTCGGCGACGAGGAGCGAAGGCTGGTGGACCAGGGCCCGCGCGATGGCGGCCCGCTGCCCCTCGCCGCCGGACACCTGCTGCGGATAGTGGGTGAGCCGATGCGCGATGCCGACCCGGGCGGCGAGCGCGGCGGCGCGGCGGCTGGCGTCCTTCGGCGGCACACCGGCCAGCAGGCTCGGCAGCGCGATGTTGTCGGCGAGGGTCAGCGTCGGCAGCAGGTTGAAGGCCTGGAACACGAACCCGATGCGTTCCCGCCGGACTCGCGTCAGCGCATCGTCGGCGAGGCCGATCAGTGATTGTCCCTCGAAGCGCAGCTCGCCGGCCGACGGCGAATCCATGGCGCCGCAGATGTGCAGCAGCGTCGACTTGCCGCAGCCCGAGGGCCCCATCAGCGCGACGAAGTCGCCGGCCTCCAGGTCCAATGAGACGCCACCGAGGGCGACCACCGTGGCATCGCCGCTGACATATCGCTTCTGCAGGTCGCGGGCCTCGAGAATCGGCATCCCTCCCAGTATGGGGTGAACGCGGGTCGAGCGAAGGCCGGCCGCCGGCCGCTCAGCCGTGGATCGCCGTGATGTCCAGGCGATGTCCAGGCCTGAACCCAAGCCAGACGGCACGCTGCGGCAGTGCCGGAACGCTGCGCGCCGACCGTCGGGAGGCAGCGCGAGGCCGTTACTCCAACCGGCGCTGCTCGGCCAATGCGCTGTTCATGGGCAACACGCGCCAGACGCCTTCGGCGGACACGGGCGATCCGCATAAGAGCAGAAGACGCAGCAGTCGCCATACTTGGGGCGCAGCACAGCCCGGCACGCCGTGCACTCGTAGAAGTAGACACACTGATCTGCCGGCATCGTTTCCGTCGCTGCTGCCCCGCAGTTCGGGCACGTGATCGTCGCCCTGGGCCCCATGGCTAGAGTGTAGGCGAGCTCTCCGGAATCTCCTGCGGCGCCGGGCCACACGCCACGCTCCCTTCGTCGCGCCAGACGGCTCAGGATCTCTCGGTTCGCAGCGCCTGTCAGGAGCCAGGGGGCGACCACCTACGTGCCCATCTGTATCTCCACGCCACCGAGCGCGCCGAAGTCGACGCGGACGCGGTCGCCGGGCGCGATCGGCGGCGGCACGATGCACGTGCCTGTGGTGACGACTTCGCCAGCGCGCAGCGCCACGCCGATGCCCGACAGCTCGTTCACGAGCCAGGCCAGCGCGATGCGAGGATCGCCGAGCACGTGGCCGCCCTTCCCGGTCCGCGTCTCGCGATCCGAGATGGTCGCGATCACCGGATGCTCGACCAGGTCCATCCTCCGCCAGTCGGCCGACGTCGCCGGACCAAGCACGAAATGGTGCGCGCAGGCGTTGTCGGCGATGAGCTGCGGGGCGCCCACCAGCGTGAAGTCGTCGTAGCGCGAGTCGGGAATCTCGATCGCCGGGTGCAGGGTCGCGACCGCGTCGAGCACCTCGTCGACGGTGTAGGCCTCGGCCCGCGACGGCAGGTCGACCGCCATCCGGAAGGCGAACTCCGCCTCGGCGACGCGCATACTGTTGGCCCCCAGGGGCACCTCTGCTCCTGGCTCGAATACCCGCTCACGAAACAGGCGGCCGGCCAGCGGGCCATCGACGTTGATGTGCCGTTGCCCGGCCACGCTGGTCGCCGCGATCTTCCAGCCGAAGAGCGGGCGCGGGCTGCGCCCGGCCAAGGCCGCCTGCACCGCGTAGCCGTCCGCTCGCGTCCGTGGCCGAACCGGTTCAGGCAGCGCCGCCATCCGCCGGCCGTCGCGCCAGTGCTCCCAGATGATGTCTGCTGCTGATGTCACGGCGTCTTCCGTTTCCACATGGACGCCAATCGTAGATGGAAACTCGTCTCCCGGCCGTACACTCGCGACATGCGCTCGCGCCGCGTACTGACGTTCCTGCTGGCGCTGCCTGCGCTACTCCTGTCGATCGACGCCGTTCCTCAGACCCGGGCGCCCGAACGGGCTGTCGCCGTGACGTTCGACGATCTGCCGGCCACCACGGCAGGTGCGGTCGCGAATGACGTGACCAGCCTCACGGACCTCACGCGAAAGCTGCTGAGCGCCGTGCGCAAGCACAGCGTTCCGGCCGTGGGGTTCGTCAACGAGGGAAAGCTGTTCGTCGAGGGCGGGGGACCTGGCGACGTCGACGCCCGGACAGGCGTGCTCCGCCTGTGGCTGAATGCAGGACTCGAGTTGGGCAATCACACCTACTCGCATCGTGATCTGAACACGATGCCCCTCGATCAGTTCCAAGCCGACGTGCTACGCGGCGAAAGAGTGACCCGGGCACTCTTGAAGGCAAGAGGGCAGGCACCACGCTACTTTCGTCATCCGTTCCTGCATGTCGGTTCGGATCTGAAGGTGCGACGTGCGTTCGAGGCCTTTCTATCGAGTCACGGCTATACCGTGGTCCCTGTGACGGTAGACAGCGAGGAGTTCGTCTACGCCGCAGGTTACGCCACAGCTCTCCGCCGGGGCGATGCCACCGCCGCGGTTCGGATTGCCGATGACTACCTGCGCTACATGGAACAGGTGTTCACCTTCTTCGAGGAGGTCTCGCGGCGAACGACCGGTCGAGAGATTCCACAGATCCTGCTGCTCCATGCCAATTCCCTGAATGCCGATCGCTTCGATGCGCTGGCAGAGGCGCTGAAGCATCGCGGCTACCGATTCGTGCCGGTCGCTCAGGCGCTCGAAGACCCCGTCTATCGTCGACGCGACGAGTTCGTCGGAGCTCCAGGAAACTCATGGTTCAGTCACTGGGAGATCACCGCCGGCCGTCCGCCAATCCTCACCCCACAGCCGCCGGAGTGGATCAGCAGGCCGCAGTGAGCCTACGACTTGCCCAGCATGAGCGTCGGCGTGATGTCGGTGAACTTGGCGATATCGGCCCGGACCTCGGCCA
>JBDSLU010000010.1:0-3343 GCA_039916225.1 Vicinamibacteraceae bacterium | reverse complement strand
GATGACCGAGAGGTCGGCCTTGCCGTTCATCACGCCGATACCGACCAGCGCTCCGACCGAGACGTGGGTGGTCGAGACCGGCAGGCCGACGAGGCTGGCCGCGAGGACCAGCGCACCGGTGGCCAGGCTGGCCGACAGCCCCTGCCCGGTCGACATCGCGGTGACCTTGTGGCTCATCGTCTCGGCGACGCGGCGGGCGCCGACGAGCCCGCCGATGGCCATCGCCGCGGCCACGGCGACCAGGCTGGCCTTCGGTCCGAGGATCGGGCTGGCGAGCAGCACCGCGGCGATCTTCGGCGTGTCGTTCACGCCGCGGGCGAAGCTGACCACGCCGGCGCTGACGACGTGCCCGATGTCGACGATGCGCTGACCCGGGACGCCGACCACCCGGCCGGCGTAGCGGCCGTCGCAGTCAGCCTTGTGGGCAACCTTCAGGCGCAGCGCCGGCGGCGTCGCCTGCAGGGCCATCGCGCCACCCGGCGCGATCGCGACGGCGGGCGTCTCGACGAGGCAGAGGCAGGAGTCCTCGGACCGCGTCACCCCGACCGCGCCGCGCAGAGCCTTCAGCGCGGCGTAGACCATGGCGCCCAGCGCCACGGCCAGGACGGGTGACAGGAGCAGCGGCAGCACCACCGTCTTGCCGAGCGCGCCGAGCTGTACGGCGGAGCCGACCGCCATCCATCCGCTGCCCACCATCGCCCGGTGATCGCGTGCGTCGTCGAGATGGGCAGGCCGAGGACGCTGGCGACGAGCACGGTGAGGGCGGCGCCGACGACGATCGCGACCAGATACGGCTGGGAGCTGGCCAGGGCGTCCGGCACCAGGCCCTTGCCGGAGAAGCGCTTGAGCAGGGCCTCGGCGAGGGCGATCGCCGCCAGCGAACCGGCCGCCGTCGTGAGCGTCGCCCAGGCCAGGGCCACCCGGTAGCCGACCGTCCGGCTGCCAAACAGCGAGGCGACGCCCTTGAAGTTGTCGTTGGCGCCGTTCGACAGCGCCAGGAAGACGACGGCGAGCACCAGCAGCAGGCCGAGGGTCACGTCGACAGATTACGCCGCAATCGCCCCACTTGTAACGTCTGCGCTCATGCGCAGGCGGCCGACCCGGTGGTTCGCGGGTTGTCCCTGCTCAACGCGAGCCCGCTGCCCCAGCGGCTCGTGGCTGCGCGCCTCAGATCCGTTCGGGCTCGGGAACGGTCAGGTCGCCGCCGGCGGTGCCGGTGTTCACCGTGCCGGCCGGCTCGAAGAGCATCAGCGACACTTCGGCCTCGGCCTTCGGGCAGTGCTCCACACCGCGCGGCACCACCAGGAATTCGCCCTCGCCGATTCGCACCGTCTTGTCGCGGAACTGCATGTCGAAGTCGCCCTGCAGCACGAGGAACATCTCGTCCTCGGCCTCGTGCGAGTGCCAGACGAACTCGCCCCGGAACTTCACCAGCTTGACGTGCTGGCCGTTCAGCTCGCCGACGATCTTGGGCTGGAAATGATCGGAGAAGCGCGACAGCTTGTCGGCGATGTTGACCTTGTCGGGCGACAAAACGGGGCCCGGCGACACAACGGGGTCGGGCGACGACGCGGCGTGAGGCGGAGTGGCAGGTGTCGACATCAGGCAGGCCCCATGAATGGATAGCGGTAATCGGCCGCCGGCACGAACGTTTCCTTGATCGTGCGGGCACTGGTCCAGCGCAGGAGATTGAGCTTCGAGCCGGCCTTGTCGTTGGTTCCGGAGGCGCGGGCGCCGCCGAACGGCTGCTGCCCGACCACCGCCCCGGTCGGCTTGTCGTTGATGTAGAAGTTGCCGGCGGCGTGGCGCAGCGTGGTCATCGCCTCGCGGATCGCCACCCGATCGCGCGCGAACACGGCGCCGGTGAGCGCGTACGGTGAGGTGCGATCGATCAGCGACAGCACGTTGCTGTACTGGCCGTCGTTGTAGAGGTGCGCGGTCACCACCGGCCCGAAGATTTCTTCGCGCAGCATCCGGTGGTCGGCATCGTGAGTCTCGACCAGCGTCGGCGAGACGAAGTAGCCGGTCGAGGCGTCGGCCTTGCCGCCGGCGATGACCGTCGCCGAGGAACGGGCGAGGTCGAGGTATTCGCTGATCCGATCGAACGCCCGCTGGTCGATGACCGCGCCCATGAAGTTCGACAGGTCGCGCACGTCGCCCATCTTGATCGACTCGATCATGCCGACGGTGCGGTCGCGGACCTCGCGCCACAGCGAGCGCGGCACGTAGACGCGGCTCGCCGCCGAGCACTTCTGGCCCTGGTACTCGAAGCCGCCGCGCGCGATGGCGACCGCGAGCGCCTCGGGATCCGCCGAGTGGTGGGCGACGATGAAGTCCTTGCCGCCGGTCTCGCCGACGATGCGCGGGTAGTTGCGATAGTCGCCGATACGCTCGGCGACCGTCTTCCACAGGCTGTTGAAGACAGCGGTGCTGCCGGTGAAGTGGACGCCGGCGAGATCGCGGCTGGCCAGCGCCAGGTTGCTGATCTCGCGCGGATCGCCGGGGACCAAATTGATCACGCCGGGCGGCAGCCCGGCTTCCTCGAGCACGCGGAAGAGGTACCAGTTGGACAGCATCGCCGACGCGGCCGGCTTCCACAGGACGCCATTGCCCATCACCGCCGGCGCGGTCGACAGGTTGCCGCCGATCGCGGTGAAGTTGAACGGTGTGATCGCGTAGACGAAGCCCTCGAGCGACCGGTAGTCGAGGCGGTTCCAGATACCGCGGTCGTTGATCAGCTGCTCGCCGTAGATCTGGTCGGCGAAGGCGACGTTGAAACGCAGGAAGTCGATGAACTCGCAGGCCGAATCGATCTCGGCCTGATGCGCCGTCTTCGACTGGCCGAGCATCGTCGCCGCATTGATCGTCGAGCGCCAACTGGTCGCGATCAGCTCGGCGGCCTTCAGGAAGATCGCCGCGCGATCCTCCCAGGGCCAGTTGGCCCAGTCGCGCTGCGCCTGGCACGCCGCCGCGATCGCCTTCTCGACCAGCTCGGGCGTGGCGCGATGCCAGTCGGCCAGCACGTGCCCGTGCGCGTGCGGCATCACGACGTGCTCGACCAGCCCGGTCTTGATGCGCTCGCCGCCGATCACGACGGGGATCTCGATGCGCTCCTGCGCCATCGAGGCGAGGCGCGTCTCCAGCTCGGCGCGTTCAGGGGATCCGGGAGCGTAGCTGCGGACGGGCTCGTTGACGGCGACGGGGACTGCCATCACCCGATCTTACTCGGAGCGTGCTCGGAGCTTGCTCCGAGCAACTTGCAGGAACTGCAACGTTCGGCGGCCGTGCTCGAGCATGCTCCGAGCAACTTGCGGAAACTGCACTGTCGATGCCCGCGCCGCCT
>JBDSLU010000009.1:0-26802 GCA_039916225.1 Vicinamibacteraceae bacterium | reverse complement strand
CGAACGTGACGCCGGCCGGCGGCATGTCGACGTAGGTGCGCCGGTTGATGGCGATGCCGCGTCCGCCACCGCCGCCCGCCGCCACCGCCGGACGCTCGTAGGCCTCGTCGCGCCGCCACTGCGTGTAGTGCTCGAGATCGACCGGCGTCTTGCTGACCGCCTGGGCGAGCGCCGCGTCGGCGCGATCGAAGCCGGTCGCGATCACCGTGATCTTGACCTTGCCTTCCATCTCCGGGTCGATGACCGCGCCGAAGATGATGTTGGCGTCCTCGTGCGCAGCCTCCTGGATGATCATCGCCGCGTCGTTGACCTCGGCCAGCGAGAAGTCCGGACCACCGGTGATGTTCAGGATGACGCCGCGTGCGCCCTTGACCGAGGCGTCCTCGAGGAGGGGGCTGGAGATCGCACCCTTGGCCGCGTCGATGGCCCGGGTCTCGCCGAACCCGGTGCCGGTGCCCATGATGGCGAAGCCCATCCCCGACATGATCGTCTTCACGTCGGCGAAGTCGAGGTTGATCATGCCCGGCACCAGGATCAGGTCCGAGATGCCCTGGATGGCCTGGCGCAGCACGTCGTCGGCGGCGCAGAACGCTTCCGGCAGCGGAGTGCGCCGATCGATCGTCGCCAGCAGCCGCTCGTTCGGGATCGTGATCACCGTATCGACGGC
Organism: Vicinamibacteraceae bacterium; assembly: GCA_039916225.1. Taxonomy (GTDB): domain Bacteria; phylum Acidobacteriota; class Vicinamibacteria; order Vicinamibacterales; family Vicinamibacteraceae; genus JBDSLU01. The sequence continues at coordinate 26,135 of JBDSLU010000009.1, read as the reverse complement.
GTCACGCAGCTCGGTCAGGCCGCGATCGGCCTGCGAGGCGCGCCGCTTGCCCTCGAACTTGAACGGCTTGGTGACGACGGCGATGGTCAGCGCGCCGAGCTCGGAGGCGAGGCCGGCGATGACCGGCGCCGCGCCGGTGCCGGTGCCGCCACCGAGGCCGGTCGTCACGAACACCATGTCGGCGTCGGACAGCACCTCGATCAGCTTGTCGGTGTCCTCGAGCGCGGCCCGGCGGCCGATGTCGGGGTCGGCGCCGGCGCCCAGGCCCTTGGTGAGCTTGCCGCCGATCTGGATACGGGTCGGCGCGGCGTTGTTGGCCAGCGCCTGAAGGTCGGTGTTGGCGACGATGAACTCGACGCCCTCGAGTCCAGTGCGGACCATGCGGTTGACGGCATTGCCGCCACCGCCGCCGACGCCGATCACCTTGATGCGGGCGCCTTCGCGCCGCGCCTCGTCCAGTTTGAGCCGCAATGGCTCGACCCGGATGATGGTCTCGTGTTCGTGGTCCGTGCGCGTCTCGTCGATCATGAATCGCCCTCCGTCGTTCTCTCTCGTGCGTCTTTGGCGTCCGCGCCGCGAACGGCTACCCCAGGAAGTTGTGGAACATGCCACGCAGGCGGACGAAGGCACGCGCGAACGCGCCCCCCGATCCCGACCGCGCTTGCTGTGCGTAGTGCCGGTGCGCGTACATCACCAGCCCGACGGCGGTGGCGCACTCCGGCGTGTTGACGTGGTCCATCAGGCCGCCGGCGCCAGCCGGTGATCCGCGGCGGACCGGCAGGTCGAAGATCTGCTCGGCGATCTCGGCCATGCCTTCGAGGTTGGCGCCGCCGCCGGTCAGGACCAGGCCGGAATTGAGCGAGCGCTCGCAGCCGGCGTTGCGGATCTCGTCCCACAGCAGGTGGAAGATCTCCTCGGCCCGCGGCTGCAGGATCTCGGACAGGACGCGCCGCGGCATCAGGCGCGGCTTGCGGCCGCCGACGCTGGCCACTTCCATCGTCTCGTCCTCGCCGACCATCGTCGTCAGCGCGCAGCCACAGCGGCGCTTGATCTTCTCGGCCTCGGGCAGCGGCGTGCGCAGGCCGACGGCGATGTCGTTGGTGAAGTGGTCGCCGCCGACGGCAACGACGCCGGTGTGCCACACCGCGCCGCGCTCGTAGATGACGATGTCGGTGGTGCCGCCGCCGATATCGACGAGGGCGACGCCGAGCTCCTTCTCGTCGCGGGTCAGCACGGCTTCGGCCGCGGCCAGCTGGCCCAGCGTCGACTCCATCACGTGGACGCCGGCGCGATTGACGCAGGCGATCAGGTTCTGCGTCGAGCTGGTGGCGCCGTTGACGATGTGGACGTTGACCTCGAGGCGCGAGCCGGTCATGCCGATGGGCGCGCCGATGCCGTCCTGCTCGTCGACGACGAAGTCCTGCGGCAGGACGTGGATGATCTCGCGCCCGGCCGGCAGGGTCACGCCCTTGGCGGCGTCGAGGGCCCGGCGCACGTCCTCGCGCATGATCTCGCGGTTCTTGCCGGCGACGGCGACGACGCCGCGGCTGTTGACGCCGTTCATGTGAGCGCCGGACAAGCCGAGATACACGGCGTCGATTTCGATGCCGGCGGTGAGCTCCGCTTCCTCGAGCGCCTTCTTGATCGACTCGACCGCGGCCTCGAGGTTGACCACCACGCCGCGGCGGATGCCGCGCGAATCGGCGAGGCCGACGCCAATCACGTCGAGCGACCCATCGTCGCGCGCCTCGCCGACGATCGCCGCCACCTTCGACGTGCCGACGTCGAGCCCGACGACGTAGCGTTCCTCGCTGCTGACCATTGCCTGTCCCCTTCCGTCCTTGCCCCTACGGCTGTCCCGCGGCCACCGCGCGGCCACGTGCCGGTCTGACGAACACGTGCCTGTCGTAGCGCACGTCCGCCGAGTCGATGGCGTCGACGTGCTGAAGCAGCGTCGGAGCCAGATCGCGATAGGCGCGCACGCGGCGCGCAAAGTCTTCGTGGCCCAGGTGGACGCGGGCCGGGTCGTCGCCGAGCAGCACCACGGCGTCCTCGACGTCGCTGACGTCGACCTCCGACACCAGCGCCAGCAGCCCTTCCTCCTCGCGGAGCGATTCGACCAGGCGCCCGACCAGTCCGGCGCGCTCGGTGTCGACCCGCGCCGGCACGCCGATGCCGACGCCGGGGCCGGATAGCGAGCGTCCCGGCAGCGCCGTCAGGCCCTCGACGATCGGCAAATCGAAGCCGGCCTGGGCCGCGCCGACCGGGCCGAGCACCATGCCGTCACCGGCGACGAGCTGCAGCCCGCCGCGGGCCAGTCGGGCGAGGGCGACCGGCTCACGCTCTTCGATGTGGATCTCGATCGTCGCCGGCAGCTGCCGGCGCAGCGTGGCGTCGGCGATCCACGGCGAGCCGAGCAGGCGGCGGCGCGCCACTTCCAGATCGGCGCGCACGATGTTTTGTCCCTCGAGCATGCGCACCCGCGACAGGACGTCGGCCGGCGTCAGGTGGCGATGCCCCTGGACGACGATGTGGCTGATGCGCAGCGCCGGCGCCTCGGTGACCAGGGCCAGCACCCGCCCGGTCGCATAGGCAACCAGCAGCACCACCACCGACCACTTCGCCAGGGGCCGGATCAGTCCGGCCCAGCGGCGCGCGGCCTTGCGCGGCGTCTTGACCCGGCCGCGCTTGAAACGCTTGTCCGACGGCGCCTTCACCTTGACCGCCATCAGCGCGCCCCTCCCGCACTGCGGGCGCGATCGGCAATCGCCGCCAGCAGCTTGGGCCCGACGGTACCGATCGATCCGGCCCCGAGCGTGATCACGAGATCGCCGGCTTCGACCAGGCCGGCGACGGTCGCCGGCGCCTCGTCGATGGCGCGGACGATCACCGGCACCGGCCCGCCGGCAGCCTGGACCGCGGCGGCGACGGCGTCGACGGTGACGCCGGGAATCGGATCCTCGCCGGCCGGATAGATGTCGCAGAGGACCACGACGTCGGCCTTGGCCAGCGACTCACCGAACTCCGGCAGCAGGCGCTCGGTGCGGGTGTAGCGATGCGGCTGGAAGACCACCACGAGGCGGCGCTCGAGACCGGCGCGGGCGGCGGCGACGACCGCGGCGATCTCGGTCGGGTGATGCCCGTAGTCGTCGACGACCAGGACGCCCGCGGCGTCGCCGAGCAGCTGGAAGCGGCGATCGGCGCCGCGGAACTCGACCAGCGCCGAGGCGATGGCCTCGAACTGCAGCCCCAGCTCGAGGCCAACGGCCACGGCCGACAGCGCGTTCAGCAGGTTGTGTCGGCCGGGGACGGACAGCCGCAAGGCGCCCAGGTCCCGACCGCCGGCGACGACCCGGCAGGTCGATCCGAACGCCTCGAGGGCGACCGCGGTGGCCTGGATGTCGGCGGCGCTGTCGATGCCGTAGGTCACCACGCGGCGGGTGATGCGCGGCCGCAAGGACATCAGCGTGGTGTCGTCGGCGCAGGCGATGACGACGCCCCAGAACGGCACCTTGTTGGCGAAGGCGACGAAGGCCTCGAGCACGCCCTCGAACGAACCGTAGTGATCGAGATGTTCGCGATCGACGTTGGTGACGATGGCCACGACCGGCGACAGCGCCAGGAACGATCCGTCGCTCTCGTCGGCTTCGGCCACCAGGTAGCTGCCCTGCCCGAGCCGGGCATTGCTGCCGAAGGCCGACAGCTTGCCGCCGATCACCGCCGTCGGGTCCAGGCCGGCGCGATCGAGCAGGAGCGCGACCATCGAGGTCGTGGTGGTCTTGCCGTGAGCGCCGGCGACCGCGATGCCCTGCTTGAGGCGCATCAGCTCGGCCAGCATCTCGGCACGCGGGATGACCGGGATGCCGCGCGACCGCGCCGCCATCACTTCGGGGTTGGTGGGACGCACCGCCGACGACACCACCACCACGTCGGCGTCGCCGATGTGCTCGGCGGCATGGCCGGTGACGACGCGCACCCCGAGCGTCTCGAGACGACGGGTCACGTCGGACGCCTTGGCGTCCGATCCGCTGACCGCGTAGCCCTGATTCGCCAGGAGCTCGGCAATCCCGCTCATGCCAATCCCGCCAATCCCCACGAAATGAATTCTTCGCGTCCGACCCAGCATCACGCGCCCGCAGGCACACCCTTCGCGACGGACGGCTGGGCGATCTCGAGCACCCGATCGACGATGACGCGCGCGGCGTCCGGCCGGGCGAAGCGCTTGACGGCGGCAGCGAGCTGAGCCCGTCGCGGTTCGTCGTCGAGCAGGGCGAGGATGCGCGTGGCCAGCGTGGCCCCGGTCAGCTCGCGCTGCTCGAGCAGCTCGGCGGCGCCGACGCTCGACAGCGCCGCGGCGTTCTTGCGTTGGTGATCGTCGGTCGCGGTCGGCAGCGGCACGAGGATCGCGGCGCGCCCGACGGCGGCGATCTCGGCCAGCGTCGTCGACCCGGCGCGGCAGACGATCACGCTCGCCGCGCTCATCTCCTCGTCCATGCGATCGAGGAAGGGTTCCACCCGGGCCGCCAGGCCGGCCCGCGCCAGGCCTTCCCGAACCTCGGCGAGATCCCGCTCACCGGTCTGGTGCGTGACGTGCGGAGGTGGCGTGGCCCTCGCCAGCTGCGATGCTGCCTCGACCACGGCCAGGTTGATCGCGTGCGCGCCTTGGGAGCCGCCAAAGATGAGCACCCTTCTCGCCCCCGCTGGCTCGGGCCCGACGTGCAGGAACTGGGGGCGAACCGGGTTCCCGCTGACGAAGCTCTTCTCGCCGAAGCCCGCCGAGGTCTGGTCGTAGGTGAGGGCGATGGCGCGGGCGAGACGGGCCACGAGACGATTGGTGAGGCCGGCCTGGGCGTTCTGTTCGTGCAGCAGGACCGGGACGCGGCGCAGCCACGCGGCGACCGCGATCGGCCCCGAGCTGTAGCCCCCGACACCGACGACGACGTGCGGCCGGCGCCGGGCGATCACGCCCATCGCATCGACGGCGGAGAGCGGCAGCGTCGCCACGCCACGGGCGAGCGCCACCGGCGACTTCCCTTTCAGTCCCAGGCTGCGGATGGTGTCGAGCGCGAAGCCGGCGGCGGGCACGGCCCGCGCCTCGATGCCGCGGGCGGTCCCGGCGAAGGTGACGACGGCGTCGGGCCGGCGCGCGAGGATCTCCCGGGCGATGGCCAGGCCCGGGAACAGGTGTCCCCCGGTGCCGCCCCCGGCGATCACGACGCGCAGGCTGGTGTCGCTCATCGACAGGCTAGGCCTCCGCCGCTCTCATCCCGCCGACCAGCCGCGGCGCGGTGTGCTGCGACAGGTTCAGCAGCATCCCGACCGCCAGCATCGACACGAACATCGACGATCCGCCGGCGCTGACGAACGGCAGCGGCAGCCCCTTGTTGGGCAGCACGCCGATCACCACGCTGATGTTGGCCAGCGCCTGCGCGGCCAGCAGCGTGGTCAGGCCGAGCGCCAGGAACGATCCGTAGGTGTCGGGCATCGTCGTCGCGACGCGGTAGCCGCGCCAGGCGATGACGAAGAAGGCCAGCAGGACGAGCGTCGTGCCGATCAGCCCGAACTCCTCGCCGATGACGGCGTAGATGAAGTCGGTGTTCGACTCCGGCAGGAAGCCGATCTTCTGCAGGCCCTGCATGAAGCCGCGGCCGGTGATGCCGCCCGAGCCGATGGCGATGAACGACTGGATGATCTGGAAGCCACCGCCGGCCGCGTCGGCCCACGGGTTGATCCACATCATGATCCGCTCGAGCCGCTCCTCGCGTCGCGGCGACAGCAGGATCAGGGCGGCCAGCGCCGGCAGCCCGCAGGCGGCGACGCCGAGCAGGTAGCGGTAGTGCAGGCCGGCCGCGAAGATCATCACCACCGACAGCATCACCAGGAACGCCGAGGTGCCGAGGTCCGGCTGCAGCAGGGTCAGGCCGACCAGGCCGCCGAGGACCATCCCCACCGGCACCACCACCGCCGTCATGTCGTTGACCTTGTCCATCCGCCGCGCCATCAGGTCGGCAAGGAAGAGGACGAGCGCGAGTTTGGCGAACTCCGACGGCTGGACGCCGATGCCGCCGATGCCGAACCAGCGCTTGCTGCCGTTGATCTCCGGCGCCGCCACCAGGACGATCAGCAGGCTGACCGCGATGATGCCGAGCCCGGCCCAGATCACGAACGGCTGCTGGTAGCCGCGGTAGTTGATCTTCATCGTCACGGCCATCAGCAGGAAGCCGGCGATGACCCAGGTGCTCTGCTTGAACAGGTAGCGGATGACGTGCCAGTTGTTCTGCAGCGCCGCCGCCGCCGAGGCGCTCGACACCATGACTGCGCTGACGCAGACGAGGAACAGCACGGCGAGAAAGAGCCCCTTGTCCGATCGCAGCGTGCGTGCCATGCAACTTCCTTCTTGCGAACCCTAAAGACTCGACCGTAGTCGTCCGAGAAACCCGACGGTGCCAACCCGACGACTCCGGATCGACCGGCGATTTCTTCCCGACCACTCCGGAGTCGTCGGAGTGGCGTGCGTGAACAGTCAGCAGTCATCAGCCCCACCGTGGGACGGGACACCGACCTCACAGGCCAGGGCAGCCTGTGTTCCCAGCGGTCAGTTCGTCATCGCCGCGGCCTGACTGATGACTGCTCACTGCTCACGCACGTCCTTCACCTCGAACGCCAACCTGGCGACGGCATCCTTGAACCGTCGGCCGCGCTCGGCGTAATCCGCGAACATGTCGAAGCTCGCGCACGCCGGCGCGAGCAGCACGGTTCCGCCCGGCGGCGCCGAGGCGAACCCGATGCGAACCGCTTCGTCCATCGACGCGGCCAGCCGTACCGGCACCGACGACGTCAGCGCCGCGGCGATCAGCGGCGACGCTTCCCCGATCGTCACGACCGTCGCCTGGCGCGCCACGAGGGGCGCCCGCAGCGCGGCGAAGTCGCCGCCCTTGAACCGCCCGCCGAGGATCACGACCAACCCTTCGTCGATGCTCTCGATGGCCCGCGCCGCCGATTCGATGTTGGTGGCCTTCGAGTCGTTGACGAAGGCGACGCCCTGGATCGAGGAGACCCGCTCGAGCGCGTGCTCCAGCCCGGTAAACCCTTCGACCGCGCGCACCATCGCGTCCGGTGCGACGCCGGCGATTTCGGCGACCGCGGCCGCCGCCGCCACGTCGGTGAGCAGGTGGCGACCGAGCAGCCGCACCGCCGAGACTGGCACCAGTGGCGTATCGACGTTGCCGCGGCGGTGGGCGATCATGTCCGCCGTCACCACGATGCCGTCGGCAATCGCCGCCGACGGACTGAGCGGCAGGAACCGCGCCTGCGTCCGGGCCAGGGCCCGCGACGGCAGATCGTCGACGTTGACGATGGCGTAGTCGTCGGCCTGCTGGTTGGCGAAGATGCGGCCCTTGGCCGCGGCGTACTCCTCGAGCGACGCGTGCCGGTCGAGGTGATCGGCCGACAGGTTCAGCAGCACGGCGATCCACGGCCGGAACTGCTCGGTCGTCTCGAGCTGGAAGCTGCTCGCTTCGACGACGTGGATCACGTCGGGGGCGGAGGCGGCGACCTGAGTCGACAGCGGCACGCCGATGTTGCCGCCGACCGAGGCCTTCAGGCCGCCGGCTTCGAGCATGCGCCCGATCAGCGTCGTGGTCGTCGACTTGCCCTTGGTGCCGGTCACGGCGACGATGCGGCCGACCAGCCAACGCGACGCCAGCTCCACTTCGCCGATGACGGGCACGCCGGCAGCGCGGGCGGCCGCGACGTCGGCCTGACGGGGCGAGACGCCCGGGCTCAGCACGATCAGGTCGGCACCGGACAGCGTTTCGGGACGGTGACCGCCGAGCTCGAGGACGACGCCGGCCCGCCGCAGTTCGTCGGCCGGTTCGATCGTCTCGCGCGTATCGGTCAGAACCACGCTCGCCCCGCGTGCTGCCAGCAGGTGGGCGGCCGCGACGCCGCTCCGCGCGGCGCCGACGACGACGACCCGCTGTCCCGACACGCTGAAGGTGGAGGTCGTGGTCATCGCAGCTTCAGGGTGGCCAGGCTGGTGAGCGCGAACACGATCGCGACGATGATGAAGCGCGCGTAGACCTTCGGCTCGCTCCAGCCGACGAGCTCGAAGTGGTGGTGCAGCGGCGCCATCCGGAAGATGCGCTTGCCGGTCAGCTTGAACGAGGCGACCTGGAGGATCACCGACAGGCCTTCGAGCACGAACAGGCCGCCCACGATCGGCAGCAGCAGTTCCTGCTTGATGAGCAAGGCGACGGTGCCGAGCGCGCCGCCGAGCGCCAGCGAGCCCACGTCTCCCATGAACACTTCCGCCGGGTAGGAATTGAACCAGAGGAAGCCGAGGCTGGCGCCGACCAGCGCGCCGCAGAACACCGTGATCTCGGCGGCCGGCGTGAACGGCACGATCAGCAGGTAGCTGGCGAACACCTTGTGGCCGGTGACGTAGGCCAGCGCGGTGAACGCCGCGGCCGCGACGGCGAAGGCACTGATGGCGAGCCCGTCGAGCCCATCGGTGAGGTTGACGGTGTTCGACGAGCTGACCAGGACGAGCACCGCGAACGGCACGAAGGCCCAGCCGAGATCGGGGATGCGGTCCTTGAGGAACGGGACGATCAGCCGGGTGTGGTACTCGCCGTGTTCGGGGAAGGACAGGTAATAGAGCGTCAGCCCGACCGCCAGGCCGACGAGGATCTGGCCGCCCATCTTGTAGCGGGGCCACAGGCCGTGGTGCGAGCGACGCGAGATCTTCAGGTAGTCGTCGAGGAAGCCGACGACGCCGAACGCGACCGTCGACCCGACGGCGATCCACACGTACGGGCTGGTCAGATCGGCCCAGAGCAGCGTCGGCACGATCGCGGCCGCGAGGATCAGCAGGCCGCCCATCGTCGGCGTGCCCGCCTTGGGCCGGTGGCTGGCCGGTCCGTCGGGGCGGATCACCTGGCCGAACTGGAATCCCTTCAGCCGCGCGATCACAATCGGTCCGACGACCAGGCTGATCAGCATCGCGGTGATGCTGGCGGCGGCGGTGCGGAACGTGATGTAGCGCGTCACGTTCAGCGCGCCGAGCCACGGCGAGGTGTTGTGCAGCCAGAGAAACAGGTGGTAGAGCATCAGCGCGCCCCTTCCGCCAGGCGATCGACGACGCGCTCGAGGCGGACGCCGCGGGAGCCCTTGACCAGGACCAGATCGCCGGGCCGCACCAGGCCGGCCACGATGTCGGCGGCTTCGTCGCTCGTCGCGGCGTGCTGGACAGCGCCGGCGGCAAGGCCGGCGTCCTGGGCGCCGCGCCCGAGGGCGCGAGCGGGCTCGCCGCCAACCGTCACGAGGACCGCGACGCCGGCGCGGGCCGCGGCCTGGCCGACGCGCGCGTGCAGCGACGCGGACTCGGGGCCGAGCTCGAGCATCTCGCCGAGCACGGCGACGCGCCGGCTGCCGGTCTCGGCGCCGAGCACGTCGAGCGCGCGCTCGACCGCGAGCGGATTGGCGTTGTAGGCGTCGTCGATGACGGTGACGCCGGACGCAAACGCTCGCACTTCGCCGCGGTGCGACGGCGGCGTCAGCGTCGCCGCCCGCGCCGCCATGGCGTCGAGCGGCACGCCGGCATCGAGGCCGACGGCGAGACCGGCCAGGACGTTGGCCAGGTTACCGCGGCCGACCAGCGGCGTCTCGAGCCGCACCGAGCCTTCCGCCGTCGAGACGTCGGCGGCCATGCCACGGATGCCGCGCGAGTCGATGTTCGTTGCCGACACGTCGGCGGGCCGGTCGAGGTCGAACGTCACGGTGCGGCCGGCGAAGCGCGCCGCGCGCGCCATCACCCGGGCGTCGCCGCCGTTGGCGACCAGCACCGAGCCGGCGTCGGCGCCTTCGAGGATCTCGGCCTTGGCGTCGGCGATCGCCTCGACCGATGGAAAGTGCTCGAGGTGCGCCTCGGCGACGTTGGTCCACACGCGCACGTCAGGCTCGGCGATGCCGAGCAGCGTGCGGATCTCGCCGGGCGCGCTCATCCCGAGCTCGACGACGGCCATGCCGGGCACCTCGCCGTCCTTGGCGAGCTCGAGGAGCGACAGCGGCAGGCCGATGTGGTTGTTCAAGTTGCCGCGGTTGCGGAAGGTGCGGTGGCGCAAGGCGAGGAAGGCCGCGGCCACTTCCTTGGTCGTGGTCTTGCCGGCCGATCCCGTGATCGCGACCAGGCGGGCGCCGCTCTTGCGCCGCATGGCGCGGCCCATGCGCTGCAGTGCCAGGGTGGTGTCGGGCACCTCGACGACGATCGTCGCGGGCTCGCGATCCACCGCCGCGCCGGCACGGCCGGCGGCGACGACGACGCCGCGAGCGCCGCGATCGAGCGCGTCGCCGACGAACGCATGGCCGTCGTGACGCTCGCCGGCGATGGCGACGAACAGCTGGCCGGCGACGATGGCGCGCGAGTCGATACCGAAGAAGCCGAACGGCGCCGAGGCGTCACCGCGGACGACGCGTCCGCCGCTCGCATCGGCCACTTCCGCTCCGGTCAAGGTCAGGGCCGGCTCAGTCATCGGCCTTCCCCGCCACCGATACGCTCTTCGAGCCGCGCCGATCGAGCGCGGCGCGAGCCACCGCGACGTCGTCGAACGGCAGCGACTTGTCGCCGATCACCTGGTACTTCTCGTGGCCCTTGCCGGCAATCAGCACGGTGTCGCCGGGCTTGGCTTCGCGAACGGCCCGTTCGATGGCCACGCCGCGGTCGACGATCGACAGGTGCGGCGTCACGCGAATCGGCGGCAGCACCTGGCCGTGGTGCACGGCCGGGCGATCGCCGGGCGGCACGATGCCGCGGACGATCTCGTCGAGGATGGTCTGCGGATCCTCGCCGCGGGGGTTGTCGGAGGTGAGCACGACGAGGTCGCTCATGCGCGCCGCCACCGCGCCCATCAGCGGCCGCTTCGATCGATCGCGCTCGCCGCCGCAGCCGAAGACCGTCACCAGGCGGCCCTTGGCCATCGGCCGCACCGTCTCGAGCAGGTTCTTCAACGCGTCGTCAGTGTGGGCGTAGTCGACCACCACGCAGACGTCGTCGCGCTCGGTCGAGACGCGCTCGAACCGGCCGGGCACGCGGTCGACCCGGGCGATACCCTGCTGGATCGCCCGATGCGGCAGATCGAGCCCGATGGCGACCGCGGCCGCCGCCAGGATGTTCGAGACGTTGGGGCGGCCGGGCAGGGTCGAGCGGACCGGAATCGGGCCACGCGAGGTCTGGATTTCGAAGCTGACGCCGTCGAGCGACAGGTCGAACGGTCCGGCGTTGACGTCGGCCGGCTCGTCGATCCCGAAGGTGATGCGGCGCTTGAGCGATCCGGCCAGCTCGCGGCCGTACGGATCGTCGACGTTGACCGCCGCCGTCGCGCCGGGCGGCAGCAGGTCGAACAGGCGGCGCTTGGCCGCGAAGTACGACCCCATGTCGTGATGGAAGTCGAGGTGATCGCGGGTCAGGTTGGTGAAGACGCCGGCGGCGAAACGGACGTGATCGACGCGCTTCAGCACCAGCGCGTGCGACGACACCTCGGCGGCACAGGCGCCGCAGCCGTTGGTCGCCATCTCGCGCAGCATGCGCTGGAAGTCGGTGGCTTCCGGCGTCGTGCGCGGCGCGTCCCGCTCGATGCCGCCGACGTCGTAGGACACCGTGCCGAGGCGCCCGCAGCGCACGCCGCCCTCGTCGAAGATGCCGGCGGTGAGATAGCTGGTCGTCGTCTTGCCGTTGGTGCCGGTGATGCCCACGACGAGCAGGTCGTCGCTCGGGTGGCCGTAGAACACCGCCGCCAGCGCCGCCAGGGCGGCATGGTCGTCGGGGACGCGCGCCCAGGGCAGCGTCCAGCCGGCCGGGGCCGGTGCCTCGGCCACGACGGCGCAGGCACCCTTCACCAGCGCCTGCTGGGCGTAGGCGGCGCCATCGAGCTTCTCGCCCTTCATGCCGACGAAGACGGTGCCGGGCACGACCCGGCGCGAGTCGAACTCGACGCCGGTGACCGGACGCGCGCGATCGGCCGCGCCGAGGGGCGCGACGAGATCGAGGGCGACGAGCCCCGACGTCCGTTCGAGGAGCTGGCCCAGGGTCATGGCTCGAGACCGCGCTCGGGATAGGGTTGCGCGACCGAGCGGACCAGGACGAGGTCGCAGGTCTGGCCGGGCCGGATGACGGTGCCCGGCGCGGGCAGCTGACGCGAGACGACGCCGCTGCCCGACAGGCGCGGCTGGACACCGGCGGCGAACAGGACGCGCGACGCGTCACGCGCCGACAGGCCGCGCACGTCGGGAACGGTACCGTCCGCCAGCGCCATCGCCGGCGTCACTTCCATGACCTGCCCGCGCGGGAACATCGGCAGGCTCACCGGCGTCGGGCCGGTCGGCTCGTTGGCGCCGGCCACCAGGCCGTGCGGATCCGGTGCATTCGGCGGCACGCCGAGCCGGCGCAGCGTGGCCTCGGCGACGGCACGGAAGATCGGCGCCGCCACGGCGCCGCCCGTCCGGCCGCCCTTGCGCGGCGAGTCGAGCACCGCGAGGATCACCGCCCGCGGGTGCCGCGACGGCACGAAGCCGACGAACGACACGTTGTTGTGGACCTTCGAGTAGCGGCCGTTCTCGAGCTTCTCGGCGGTGCCGGTCTTGCCGGCGAGCGTGTAGCCGGGGATCCGCGCCGACTTGGCGGTGCCGCGCTCGACCACCTGCTCGAGGATGTCGGTGAGGTCGTCGGCAATCTCGGTCGGGATCGTCCGGCGGACGACCTGCCGCGGGGCTTCGGTGCGGACCCCGTCGACGATCGTCGCGCGCACCACGTGCGGCGCGATCAGTTCCCCGCCGTTGGCGATCGAGCCGACCGCGGCGACCATCTGCAGCGGCGTGACGCCGATCTGGTAGCCCATCGACACCGAGGCCAGCTCGCTCGGCTTGAACTGCGGCAGCCGCTTGTCGACCAGCCCGGACCGCTGATGCGGGATGTCGCGGGCCAGCGCCTCGCCGAAGCCGAAGCGATAGACGTAGCGGCTGACCACGTCGGACCCGAGAGCCTGGCCGATCTTGATCGCGCCGACGTTGCTCGACTTGACGATCACGTCCATGAACGACAGCGCCTGGTAGCGGTGCATGTCGTGGATGCGGCGCGGGCCGAAGCTGATGTAGCCGGCGCTGGTGTCGAACATCCGCGACGTCGGCATGTGCAGCACTTCGAGCGCCGCCGCGGCGATGAACGACTTGAAGGTCGAGCCTGGTTCGTAGATGTGCTGGGCGGCGCGATTGAGCTTCTGCTCGTCGGTGGCGATGCCGTAGTCGTTGAGGTCGAAGGTCGGGAAGTTGGCCAGCGCCAGGATCTCGCCGTTCTGCGGATCCATCACCACGACCGCGCCGCCGTCGGCGTCGTGCTCCTCGACGGCCTCGGCCAGCGTGCGCTCGGCCATGTACTGGAGATCGCGATCGATGGTCGTCTCGACGGTCGCACCAGTGACCGGCGCGCGGAGCAGCCGCGTCAGCAGGCGCGAGTGGCCGCGCAGGGGCGACTTGATCACCAGCTGCAGTCCGGGGCGGCCGGCGAGGATGCTCTCCATCGCCAACTCGATGCCGGTCTGGCCCTTGTTGTCGATGTCCGTGAAGCCGATGAGGTGCGCCCCGCCGCTGCCGCCGGGATAGGAGCGCTGCGACACCTCGACGACACGGATGTTCGGCTCGACGTCCTTGATGAGCGGCCGCAGGGCCGCCACTTCGTCGTCCTGCAGCTTGCGGCGGAGGAACACGTAGCGCGAGCCGCGGCCGCTCCAGCGCAGCTGCCTGACCAGTACCTGGCGAGCGGCGGCATCGCAATCGTGGAGAACGCGGCACAGCCGCTCCGCCGTCGCCTCGGGGTCGGGAATCAGCGACCGGGTCGCCTCCAGCGCGAAGCCGGGCGTCGACATCGCGATCGGGCTGCCGTCGCGGGCAGTGATCTCGCCACGCGGCGCGGGGATGGCCTGCCGCGACTGCTGCTGTTCGTCGGCGCGCTCGAGCAGCGCCGAATGCTGGACGACGTGCAGATACACGAGGCGCGCCTCGACGACGCCGATCCAGGCGACGAAGAAACCGGCGAGCACGCTCAGCCGGCGGGCGAAAGTAGCGCGCCAGTCGTTCATCGATGCGCCTCGGTCCGCAGGCGCGGCGTCACGGCGGCGATCTGCGGCTCGGCATGCGCGACGACCTGTTCACGGTCGGCGTCTTTGGCCGGGCGGACGATGATCCGCGTCGTCAGGCGGTCGGCGTGGACCATGTGCGCGCGCAGCGCCAGCTGCTCGATGCGGCGCGGCGCCGACAGGCGCTCGACGTCGAGGCGCAGCCGGCGCCGCAGCTCGCGGGCCTGGCCCAGATCGCGTTCGGTGCTTTCGATCTGCGTGGCGACGCGCATCACGCTGAAGCGCTGCCACAACGAGAAGAGGATGACGCCGACCAGCGCCCCGCCGACCAGCATCCATCGCCACAGCTCGCGCTGCCGCGCCTGATCGAGCTCGCGCACGATCGGGTTGTTGCGGACGTCCATCTTGATGGCGTGTTCGAAGTCCATCGTCAGGCTCCTGCCGCCATCCGCTCGGCGGCGCGCAGCTTGGCGCTGCGAGCGCGCGGGTTGCCGGCCAGTTCGTCATCGCCGGCGATCTCGGGCCGCGCCGTCAGCACGCGCACCAGGCCGGCCTCGCGGTCGAGGCCGCGCAGGGTGTGCTTGACGATGCGATCTTCGAGCGAGTGGAAGGCGATCACGACCAACCGGGCGCCCGTCCGCAGACGCGAGACCACGTCGCGCACGAACTGCTCGAGGCCCTCGAGCTCGCCGTTGACCCAGATGCGCAGCGCCTGGAAAGTGCGCGTCGCCGGATCGATGCGCTGATAGCCGCGGTGCGGCACCGAGCGCCGGACGATCGCGGCCAGCTCGCCGGTGGTCGCCACCGGCCGCTCGTCGCGGGCCCTGACCAGGGCGCGGGCGATGCGCCGTGAATGCCGCTCCTCGCCGTACTGGTAGATCACGTCGGCCAGCTCGCCTTCCGTCACGTCGAGCAGCCGCTCGGCCACCGTCGGCCCCTGGCTGCGATCCATCCGCATGTCGAGCGGCGCGTCGCCGCGGAAGCTGAAGCCGCGCTCGACCGCGTCGAGCTGCATCGACGACACGCCGAGGTCGGCGAGCACGCCGTCGACGGCGACGAGGCCGCGAGCGTCGAGCACGGCGCCGAGATCGCGATAGTTGGCGTGGGCGATGTCCACCCGATCGCCGTAGCCGTCGAGCCGCTCACGCGCCATGGCAATGGCCTCCGCGTCGCGATCGATGGCGATCACCCGCGATGCCCCGCCATCGAGCAGCGCCTGCGAGTGCCCGCCCAGCCCCAGGGTGCAATCCACGAACACGCCGCCCCGCGCCGGCTCCAGCCAGCGCAGCGCCTCGGCGACCATCACCGGCGCATGCCCCGTCATGGTCGCCGTCAGATCCCGAACTCGGACAACCGGTTGTGATCGTCGACCGTGAGCTTTTCGGTGTCGGTCTGGCTGGTGAAGCGCTCGAGGTTCCAGACTTCGAGAAAATCACCACTGCCCAGCACGACCACGTCGCCCTGCATCAGGGCCGGGTCGCGGAGCTGCGGCGGAATCAGCACGCGTCCCTGGGAGTCGATTTCGCCTTCCTGGCCATACAAGCTGGTCCACCGCTGGAAGCGGCGCCGGGCCAAGTCGGTGGATGGCATCTTCAGGAGCTTTTCTTCGACGCCTTCCCACACCGGAAGGGGGTAAACTCGGACGTATGTGCCGTTGGAGTCGTCGCACGTCAGGTAGACGGATGCCGTCTTCCACGTCGCATCCATCTGCGAGCGGAAGGTGGTGGGGAGCTTGAGGCGCCCCTTTTCGTCAATTTTCGCCTGGTGACTGCCCCTTAGCACCGACGCCACTCCACTCGGCTCCACTTTGGGCCACTGAGAGAGTAGGACTGGCCCCCCAGCGTGTCAACGGCAATCTTCGTAACCCCGTCGAGCACAAGGCGTTACGTGTTTTGTTCGCCGGCCGTCCATGATGGGGCGAAAGACCAACCACCAGGGATTGTGTCCGATCGTTGACGGGAGCGGGTAAGCTCCACGGCGCCGATGCGCATCGTCGTTTGCGAAGCCCAGGTCCCCTTCGTCGAGGGGGGCGCCGAGTACCACGTCCGCGAGCTGATCCGGCAGCTCCGAGTGCATGGTCACGAGGCCGAGCTGGTCAGCGTGCCCTTCAAGTGGTACCCCAAGGACGAAATCCTGGCCCACGCCGCGGCCTGGCGCTTCCTCGACCTCAGCGAGAGCAACGGCACCCGCATCGACCTGGCCATCGGCACCAAGTTCCCCTCCTATTTCGTCCGCCACCCGCACAAGGTCGCCTGGCTGATCCACCAGTACCGGGCCGGCTACGAGCTGGCTGGCACCGTCTACAGCGACTTCCACCACGTCGAGGGTGACGTCGGGCTCCGCGATCGCCTCATCGCGCTCGATCGCGACATGCTCGGTGAGTGCCGCCGGCTCTTCGCCAACGCCCAGAACACCGCCAACCGGCTGGCCCGCTACAATGGCCTGCACGCCGAGGCGCTGTATCATCCGCCCAGACTGGCCGAGCAGATCCGGCCCGGTCCCTACGGCGACTACATCCTCTCGGTCGGCCGCATCGAGAGCGTCAAGCGGATCGATCTGGCGGTGCGGGCGCTGGCCCATGTCGACCGGCCGCTGCGGCTGGTCATCGCTGGCGACGGCACGCAGCGGGCCAACACCGAACGGCTGGTCGAGTCGCTCGGGCTGGGCGATCGGGTGACGTTCCTCGGCGCCGTCGACGATCGCACGCTGCTCGACCTCTACGCCGGCGCGCTCGGCGTCGTCTATGCGCCCTTCGACGAGGACTTCGGATACGTGACGCTCGAAGCCTTCCTGGCCCGCAAGCCCGTGATCACCGCCACCGACGCCGGCGGGCCGCTGGAGTTCGTCCTCGACGGTGTCAACGGCGCCATCGTCGATCCGCACCCCGAGGCGGTCGGCGCGGCCTTCGCCCGGCTGCACGGCGACCGCGCGCACGCCGCCGCCCTCGGCGATGCTGGCCACGCCCGCGCCTCCGAGGTCACCTGGCACGGCGTCATCGATCGGCTGGTGGGCGCGTGATCAAGCTGGTCATCCAGATCCCGTGCTTGAACGAGGCCGATGCGCTGCCGGCGACGCTTCGTGATCTGCCGACGGCGGTGCCCGGCATCGACGTCGTCGAGTGGCTGGTGATCGACGACGGCTCGCGTGATGGCACGGCGGACGTCGCGCGCGCCTGCGGTGTCCATCACGTGGTACGTTTCCGCCGCCGCAAGGGCCTCGCCGCAGCCTTTACCGCCGGCATCGACGCGGCGCTGAAGGCCGGCGCCGACTACATCGTCAACACCGACGCCGACAACCAGTACGCCGGCGGCGACATCCCGCAGTTGCTGGCGCCGCTGCTCGCCGGCGAAGCTGACATCTGCATCGGCGATCGCAACATCCAGGCGATCGGGCACATGTCGGGGTCGAAGAAGCTGCTGCAACGGCTGGGCAGCTGGGTGGTTCGGCAGGTATCGGGCACGCAGGTGCCGGACACCACCAGCGGCTTCCGCGCCTACACCCGCGACGCCGCGCTGCGGATGACGATCGTCTCGGACTTCTCCTACACCCTCGAGTCGATCATCCAGGCCGGCAAGCGGCGGATGGCCATCGCCCACGTCGAGGTCCGGACCAACGCCGTGGCCCGCGAGTCGCGCCTCTTCGACAGCATGTTCGGCTACATCAAGCGCTCGGCGGCGACCATCGTCCGCATCTACGCGTCGTACGAGCCGCTGAAGGTCTTCTCCTACATCGGCGGCACGTTTCTCCTCGCCGGCCTGATCATCTCGCTCCGCTTCCTCTATTACTACTGGACCGGCAGCGGCTACGGGAAGCTGCAGTCGCTCATCCTCGCCGCGGTGTTGCTCATCGTCGGGTTCCAGGTGCTGCTGATCGGCCTCGTCGCCGACCTCATCTCGGGCAGCCGCAAGATCCTCGAGGACGTGCAGTATCGCGTCCGCAAGCTGGAGCTCGATCTGCCCGGCCCGAAGGTCGAGGCGCCGGCCGACGCCGAACGCAGGCTGGTCGGGACGGCCACGCGGCATGGCTGATCCCGCGTCGACCTCGATCGTCATTCCGGCGTTCAACGAAGGTGCCGCGGTCGGCGCCGTGGTGCGGGCACTGCGCCAGGCCGCCGCGTGGCACGAGATCCTCGTCGTCGACGACGGCTCGACCGACGACACGGCGGCGCACGCGACCGACGCCGGCGCCGTCGTGGTGCGGCATCCCTACAACAAGGGCAACGGCGCCTCGGTGAAGTCGGGCATTCGCCGCGCCACCGGCGAGTTCGTGCTGATCCTCGATGGCGACGGCCAGCACAAGCCGGAAGACGCCTGCCGCCTCGTCGAGAGCCTCGGCGAGTACGACCTCGTCGTCGGCGCGCGAGACGCCTCGACGCAGGCGTCTGGCCGTCGCCGTGTCGGCAACGCCCTGCTCAACTGGCTCGCCGGCTACCTCGCCGGCCGTCACATCCCCGACCTCACCTCGGGGTTCCGCGCCATGCGGCGCGAGCACGTCCGCGACTTCCTCGGCCTGCTGCCGAACGGGTTCTCGTCGCCGACGACGATCACCTTGAGCTTCATCCGGGCCGGCCACTCGGTCCGCTTCGAGCCGGTGATGGCCCGCCAGCGGACCGGCCACTCGAAGATCCGCTTCGCCCGCGACGGCGTGAAGTTCTTCCTGATCCTGCTCCGGGTGATCACGATCTTCAGCCCGATGCGCATCTTCCTGCCGCTGAGCGCGCTGTCGTTCGCGGTCGGCGTCATCTACGGCATCTGGAACGTCTTCCGCGATCGCCACATCCCGAACGGCGCGGTCCTCGCGATCATGTTCGCGGTGATCATCTTCCTCGTCGGCCTCGTCTCCGAACAGATCTCGGCGCTGCGCGCGTCGCAGCGGGGCTGACGGCCCATGCGGGCCGTCCACGCCGCGGTCGCAGTCGGCCTGCTGCTGCGGCTCGCCTTCGGCCTCGGCTATTGGACCGGCAAGCCGCTGACCCACGACGAGCGCGAATACCTGGCGCTCGCCGTCAACGTCGCGCAGGGCCGCGGCTTCGTCACCGAGCTCCCCGGCGAGGCCCTGACCGCCGCCGCGGCTGACGGCGGCGCGCCCAGCGCCGACGTCTCAGGAGCCGCGGCTGAGGGGCGGCCCGCGACGCCGCTGAGGGCGGCGTCGCCAACCAGTAGCGTGCAACGCTTCGGCCGCGCCCCGGGCTATCCGATCTTCCTCGCCCCGCTGACGTGGCTGGACGCCGACCTGCGGGCGGGACGCCTGCCCGCGAACGTGCCGGCCGCGGTCAAGGTCGTGCAGGCCATCCTCGGCGCGGCCGGCATCCTGCTGCTCGCCGGCCTGGTTCGGCACGTCTCCGGCGATCGCGCCGCCACCACCGCCGCCTGGATCGCCGCGCTGTTCCCGCCGCTGGTGTGGCTGCCGGCCTATGCCCTCAGCGAGCAGCTCTACTCGGTGATCGCGCTGGCCGCGGCCATGTGGCTCGGCCGCGTGACGGACGGGCCGCGTGGCATGGGCGCGACGTCCGGCGCGACTCGCGCCATCGCGCTGGCCGGCCTCGCCGCCGGCGCCGGCGCCCTGACGCGTCCGGCCCTGCTGTTCTTCCTGCCGCTGGCCGCGGCCCTGCTGCTGTGGCGCGCCCCGGTCCGCCGCATCGGGTTGCGCCACGCCACGTTGTTCGTCGGGGTGGCCGTCGCCGCGATCGCGCCGTGGACCGTGCGCAACGCCGTCGTCCATCACCGGTTCGTGCTGATCGCGTCCGAGGGCGGCGTCACCTTCTGGACCGGCAACCACCGCGAGGCGACCGGCGAAGGCGACCTCGCCGCCAACCCCCACCTGAAGCTCCGCAATCTCGAGTTCCGCGCCCGCTACCCGGGCTTGTCCGAGGAAGCGCTGGAACCGCTCTACTACCGCGAAGCGCTGGGCTTCATCGCCGCCGATCCGGTGTGGTGGCTCGGTCTGGAGGCGCGCAAGTTCTGCTACACGTGGGTACCGCTCGGCCCGTCCTACCGGCTGCACGCGCCACGCTATTTCTGGGCCTCCCTCCTGTCGCTGCTGGTGCTGATGCCGGTCGCCGCGGCCGGCCTCGTCCGCGGCCCGGCCGGCACCCGTCCGGCGGCGCTGCTCACCCTGGCCGCGTCGACCGTCCTGGTGTCGCTGGTGTTCTTCCCACAGGAACGTTTCCGGCTGCCGGTGCTCGACCCGGCCCTGATCGCCGCGGCCGCCCTCACGGCATCGCCTCGGCGCAACGCCGTCGTGTAATCTGTCACGCCAGTGCAGACCACCGCGCCTTCGCCAACCTCCGCCGTGTCGACATCCGCACCGGCGATCCCGACGACCCTCGTCCTGATCCCGACCTACAACGAGCGCGACAACCTGCCCGGGCTGGTGCGCGACGTCATCGCCCATCCCGGCTTCCGGGTGATGGTGGTCGACGACCGGTCGCCGGACGGCACCGGTGAGATCGCCGACGAGCTCGCCCGCGAGTTCCCCGATCGCGTCGAGGTGTTGCACCGCACCGGCAAGAAGGGGCTCGGCCGCTCCTACATCGAGGCCCTGCAGATCGCCCGTGGCCGCACCGAAGACTTCGTCTGCCAGATGGACGCGGACCTGTCGCACGATCCGAAGTACCTGCCCGAGATGGTGGCGATGGCGCTGAACGGCGGCCACGACCTGGTCATCGGCTCGCGCTACCTGCAGGGCGTCAGCGTCGTCAATTGGCCGCTCCACCGGCTGATTCTCAGCACCTTCGCCAACCGCTACATCCGGGCCGTGACGCGCCTGCCGGTCGCCGACTGTACCAGCGGCTTTCGCTGCTGGCGGCGCCAGGCACTGGCCCAGGTGCCGCTCGAACGCATCGTCTCGGACGGCTACGCGTTCCTCGTCGAGATGCTCTTCGAGGCGCACCGCAGCGGCTGTTCGATCGGCGAGGTCCCGATCATCTTCGTCGAGCGCCGCGTCGGCCAGTCGAAGATGTCGGGGGGCGTTATCTTCGAGTCGGCCTACATGCCGTGGCGCGTGGTGCTGCGGCGGGCCACAAGGCGGACGTAGAGAGCGACGGACGCGCGTCGCGCGCCCCACTCTGATCTAGCCGATGCCCGAAACCGTAGTGATGGTCGCGACGTCCTACCCGCGCTTCACGGGCGACATCCACGGCACCTTCATGGAGCCGATCGCGCGCGGCCTCGCCGCCCGCGGCCACGCCGTCCACGTGGTGCTGCCGTGGCACCCGAAGCTGAATCGGCCGCTCGAGGGCGGCGGCGTCACGCTGCACCCGTTCCACTACGCGCCGCATCCCTCGCTGAACGTGTTCGGCTACGCCGAAGGCCTCAAGGCCGACGTCGCCCTGAAGTGGAGCGCCTGGGCGTCGGCGCCGCTCGGGCTGCTGGCCGGCATCGCGGCGACGCGCCGGCTGGTGCAACGGGTTGGCGCGACGATCGTCCACGGTCACTGGGTCGTGCCGGGCGGGGCGATGGCGGCGCTGGCCGCCGCCGGTCGGCCGCTCGTCGTCAGCCTGCACGGCTCCGACGTCTTCGTCGCCGAGCGGCACGCCGTCGCCGGGACGGTCGCCCGCCGCACCTTCGGCCGGGCCCGCTGGGTCACCGCCTGCAGCGCCGACCTGCGCACCCGCGCCATCGGGCTCGGCGCCGACGCGGCGCGATCGTCGGTGATCCCCTACGGCGTCGACGCCGACGCCTTCCCGCGCGACGACACCGCCCGCGCCCGTGGCCGGGCCCTGCTCGGCGTCGCGCCCGACGTGCCGCTGGTCGTCACCATCGGCCGGTTCGTGAAGAAGAAGGGCTTCGAGTACCTCATCGACGCCGTACCGGCGCTGGTGGCGCGGCACCCCGGCGTGCAGGTGGTGCTGGCCGGCAACGGCGACCTCGAGGCCGAATTGCGCGCCCGGGCCTGGGCGGCGGGCGTCACCGACCACGTCCGCTTCCCCGGCCTCCTCCCGCACCAGTCGGTACCGCTGGCGCTGGCCGCGGCCGACGTCGCGGTCGTGCCGTCGATCCGCGACGACGCCGGCAACGTCGACGGCCTGCCCAACGTCGTGCTCGAATCGCTCGCCTCCGGCACACCGGTCGTCGCCACGCCGGCGGGCGGCATCGGCTCGGTCGTCGACGACGGCGACAATGGCCTGCTGGTGCCGGAGCGCGACGCCGCCGGGCTCGCCGCCGCCATCGATCGCCTGCTCACCGACCGCGATCTGGGTGCCCACCTGGGGACGCGGGCCCGTAGCCGCGTGCAGGCCGACCACGGCTGGAGCGGCGTCGCCAAGGCCTTCGAAGCGGCCTACGACGCGGCCCACGGCCGCGCCTGATGACGCGGGCGGCCGACCGCGCCTTGTCCGGCCTCGGGACGGCGGACTAACATGGCTCCACGGAACCGCCCCCTGTCATGACGCCCCCTCCCGGCCTCAGTGTCTTCTTTCCGGCCTACAACGATGCCGGCACCATCGCCAGCCTGGTGATGACCGCGTTGATGACCGCCGCCACGCTGACGCCCGATCACGAGGTGATCGTCATCAACGACGGCAGCGCCGACAACACCGCCGAGATCCTCGACGAACTGGCGCGCCTCTACCCGCGCCTCCGCGTCGTGCACCACGTCCGCAACCGCGGCTACGGCGGGGCGCTGCGCAGCGGCTTCGCCACCGCCAGCAAGGACTGGGTGTTCTACACCGATGGGGACGGGCAATACGACCCGGCCGAGATGACCGTCCTGTGGCAACGCCACGGCGACGACGTCGACCTCGTCAACGGCTACAAGATCAGCCGCTCCGACCCGTTCCACCGCATCATCATCGGCCGCATCTACCACCACACGGTGAAGCTGCTCTTCGGCCTGAAGGTGCGCGACGTCGATTGCGACTTCCGGCTGCTGCGGCGCTCGATGTTCGACCGGATCCGCCTCGAGAAGAACAGCGGCGTCATCTGCCTGGAGATGATGAAGAAGATCACCGACGCCGGCTTCCGCATCGCGGAGGTGCCGGTGCATCACTACCATCGCACCCACGGCACGTCGCAGTTCTTCAACGTCCGCCGCATCGGCCGCACCGGCATCGACGTCATGAAGCTGTGGTGGGCGCTCGTCGTCCGCCGCGTCCACTTGCGCGGCGCAGCGCCGGCCGCCGTCGACGTGGCCGCCGACGCGTCTCCGGCCGACGGCCGGCCGGGCTCCGGATCGCCGCGCGCATGAGCGTCGACTACCGCGACTTCTACCGCGGTCGGCGGGTCATGGTGACCGGCGGCCTCGGCTTCATCGGCAGCAACCTGGCCCGGCAGCTGGCGGCGCTCGGCGCCGACGTCCTCCTCGTCGACTCGCTGATCGACGACTACGGCGGGCACCTCTTCAACATCGACGGCATCGAGTCGAAGGTCCGCGTCAACATCGCCGACATCCGGCAGGACACGACGATGAACTACCTGGTGCGCGACCGCGAGGTGATCTTCAACCTCGCTGGCCAGGTCAGTCACATCGACAGCATGCGCGACCCCTACAACGACCTCGACATCAACTGTCGCGCTCAGTTGACGCTGCTCGAGGCGTGCCGCAATCACAACCCGGCGGCCAAGGTCGTGTTCGCCGGCACGCGTCAGGTCTACGGCAAGCCCGATCACCTGCCGGTCGACGAGAAGCACCTGGTGCGGCCGACCGACATCAACGGCATCAACAAGGTCGCCGGCGAGTACTACCACCTGGTCTACAACAACGTGTTCGGCGTCCGCGCCTGCTCGCTGCGCCTGACCAACATCTACGGCCCGCGCCAGCTGGTGCGGCACAACCGACAGGGATTCATCGGCTGGTTCATCCGCCTGGTCGTCGAGGACCAGGAGATCCAGATCTTCGGTGACGGTTTGCAGCTGCGTGACTTCGTCTATGTCGAGGACGCCGCCGACGCGTTCCTGCGAGCCGGCGCGTCGGACGCGGTCAACGGGCAGGTCTTCAACGTCGGCGGCGCCCAGCCGATCAGCCATCTCGAGCTGGTCACGCTGCTGATCGAAACGGCCGGCACCGGCTCCTACCGCCTGGTCGAGTGGCCGGCCGAAAAGAAAGCCATCGACATCGGCAGCTTCTATGCCGACTCGACGCGGTTCCGCCAGACCACCGGCTGGGAGCCCGTCACGACGCTGCGCGACGGCCTGGCCGAGACGATCGCGTACTATCGGCAGCACCTGCCGCGCTACCTGGCCTGATCGGCCGGCGCCGGTCCTTTCGAGGCTCATGTCCCCGTCCACGCCCGCCCGCGTTCCGTTCCTGTCCCTGCGGCCCGGCGACGATCGCCCGGCCATCGACGCCGCCATCGCCCGCGTCCTCGATCGCGGCTGGTTCATCCTCGGTCCCGAGCTGCAGGCCTTCGAGCAGGAGCTGGCGGCCGCGTCCGGCACTGCCGACGCGGTCGGTGTCGGCACCGGCACCGACGCGCTGTCGTTGATCCTGCGCGGGCTCGGCATCGGCCCCGGCGACGAGGTGATCACCTCCCCGCTGTCGGCGGCCTACAGCGCCCTCGCCATCATGGCGACCGAGGCCCGGCCGGTGTTCGCCGACATCGATCCGGCGCGGCTGACGATCGACCCGGGCGCCATCGACGCGGCGATCACGCCGCGCACGGCGGCGATCATGCCGGTGCACCTCTACGGCCAGTGCGCCGACATGCCGGCGATCCTGGCGATCGCCGAACGGCGCGGCCTGGCCGTCGTCGAGGACGCCTGCCAGGCGCACCTGGCGACCTGCGGCGGCCGCCCGGTCGGATCGATGGGCGCCGCCGGCGCGCTCAGCTTCTACCCGACCAAGAACCTCGGCGCGCTCGGCGACGCCGGCGCGGTGCTGACCGGCGATCGCGCCCTCGCCGATCGCATCCGGCGGCTCCGCAACGGCGGCCAGTCGTCGCGCTACCACCACGACGAGTTCGGGGTGAACTCGCGGCTCGACGAGATGCAGGCGGCCATCCTGCGCGCCCGCCTCGAACGGCTGCCGGCGTGGACGACGCGACGCCGCGCGCTGGCGGCCCGCTACCGGGCCGGGCTGGCGCCGATCGTCGCCGCCGCCACCGCTGCCGGACGGAGCCTGGTGATACCGCCGGAGTTCGACGCCGGGCACGTCTACCACCTGTTTCCGGTACTGAGCAGCGAGCGGGATGCGCTCAAGGCGCGGCTCGACGCCGACGGCATCGAGACGCTGATCCACTACCCGGTGCCGATCCCGCGCCAGCCGGCCGTGGCCACCGAGGAGCCGGCCGACTGCCCCGTCGCCAACCGGATCTGTCACCAATTGCTGTCCCTGCCGCTCTATCCGGACATGGCCGACGCCACCGTGGACGCCGTCCTCGCCGCCCTGGGACGGGTCATCGCCGGCTGAACGGACGGTCTGGCTTTGCGAGTAAGGTAGAGGTGTGTTGAATCTCGCCCGCCGCCTGGCGGGCCTCGTGGTCACCGTGGTGATGATGGCCGGCCTGCCGCTCGCGGCGGCGCGGGCCGGGTGCATCTGCGACCACGGCCACCAGCACGGCGCTGCGCCGACCGCGGCCGCGCCGCACACCTGCACGGCCGCCTGCACCGCCGCGACCTGTCCGATGCATCGCAAGGCGAGCAGCCGCCATGGTTCGCACGCGCCGTCATCGAACCGCGACGGGATGCGCTGCAGCTGTGCCGGCGACGCACAGGCGTTGATCGGCCAGGCCACGCCGACCGCCGTCCTGACGGCGCTCACCACGGTCGCACCGCCGCCCCTCGTCCGCGTCCTGGTCGTTCTGCCGCCGGACGCCCCGACGAGCCTCCAGCCCTCGCCTCCCGCGCCACCACCGCGCGCCTGATCCCTCGCCGTTCACCGGGCCGACGTGTGCGCGGGCAGGCGATTGCCTCCCCGCGGCCCCGGCTCGTCGTCGACGTTGTCGTTCGAGGGATGTCACATGTCTTGGAAGATGTGGACGGTGGTCGTGCTGACCGCCGCGTTGCTGCCGCGATCCGCGGCGGCGCAGGCCGCGACCGGACGGGTCGGCGGCGAAGTCCGTGACACGACCGG
>JBDSLU010000008.1:0-32522 GCA_039916225.1 Vicinamibacteraceae bacterium | reverse complement strand
GACGCTCACGGAGGCGGGGACCGTGCACCGCGCGTCGCTGCACGTCGTCGACGGTGCCGTGGCGCTCGCCGCACACGACCCGGGCGGTCTGGAGGTGCTCGCCAGCGATGCTGCGGCGTTCGACGGTGCCTTGCGGCAGGCCAATCACACGCTCAAGCGCTCGCTCACCGACGGGCGCGTGTTCAGTGGCATCGGCAACGCCTACTCGGACGAGATCCTGCACGCGGCGCGGCTCTCGCCATTTCGGATGTCCCAGAGCCTCTCGGCCGACGAGAGCCGCCGCCTCTACGAGGCGACGTGCGCGACGCTTCGCGAATGGATCGACAGGCTGCGTGAGCAGGCCGCCGGGGCGTTCCCAGGAAAGGTCACCGCGTTCCACGACGACATGGCCGTTCACGGCCGGTATGGGAAGCCGTGCCCGCACTGCGGCTCTCCGGTGCAGAGGATTGTCTATGCTGCCAACGAAGCGAACTATTGCGCCATGTGCCAGACAGATGGACGCCTGCTCGCGGATCGGGCGCTCTCGCGACTGCTGAAGAAGGACTGGCCGCGCACGCTCGACGAACTGGAGCGCCGCCGCAGCAGCCTCGAGTCGTGAGGGGCCGCAGCTGACCCGACGCTCTCGAGCAGCGCTGCACGATCACTTCCCTTCGGTGACGCGCCGAATCACCCGGAGCCAGTTCAGGCCCAGGATCTTCTTGATTCGCCCATCGTCGTAACCGAGGTTTTGCATCGCCACGGTAATCTGAGGATAGTCGCTGACGTCGTTGATTTCGCGCGGCAGTTCCGGCCCGCCGTCCAGATCAGAACCCAGGGCGATGTGATCTTCGCCGACCAGTCGTACGCCGTAGTCGATCACCCGCGCCAGCTGGTCCACGTGCATCCAGTATTCATCGGGGATCGTGCCGCGAAAATTCAACGGCACCGTCGTCGCCAGCTCCCTATCTACCTCCTCGATGGTCTGCGTGGTTACCTGTGACCCGAAGATCCTCGGCGTCGTGGGTTGAGGAACGGGCTGCGACCTGACGGGATTGTGCGGCTTCTGCCACTCCCAGTATTTCGGATTATTGAAGAGGCTCCCGAAATGCACGCCGATGACGCCACCCTTTGCGGCGATGGCTTTGGCCGCATCGTCACTGATGCAGCGCGGATGATTGACGATCGTGTAAAAACCGCCGTGGCTGTAGATCACTGGGTGGCGGCTGGCGGCGGCGGACTGGATGATGGCGTCGTTGGAGGCGTGCGCCACATTGATCACCATGCCGAGATCGTTCATCTCCTTGATCACAGCTCTCCCGTGGCTGTTGATACCGCCCCAGGTGTACACGTCGTTGCAGGCGTCGATGAACGCGTTGGTGGTGTTGTGAGCGGTCAACTGCATGGAGCGCAGGCCAAGCCGGTACAAGGCCCGCAGCAGGTTCACGTCGCCATACAGGTCATAGCCGCCTTCCAAATCCAGGAAGGCCGCGATTCTGCCACTCTTGTTGATCCGCTCGATGCCTGAGGCATCGAGCGCCAGGTCGATGACACCGTTGTTCTTCTGTATCTGGTCCAGCGCCAGCTCCACCACCCGGAATGTGTTCTTGGTTTCAAACCGTCCGGGGTAATAGTTTTCGGGGGTGTAGACCGAGAAGAACATCGCGTCGATGCCGCCTTCTTTGGCTCTGGGCAGATCGACGTTTCCATCCGGATAACGCTGGCCGATATCCGTCCCCGCCAACAACTCACGGGTCATCACGTGCGTATGACCATCCATCACGAATGCTTCGTGATGCAGAGCAGGCATCGAGCTCTTCTGAGGAGTCGTCGAGGGAGGATTCGAGCCAGGGGCAGGAGGGGCCAGCACGGACTTCATGGGAAGTACACGTGCAGCCATCGGCAGGAGTGTCAGGCTCTCGAGGACGTCTCGGCGCTTCATTGATGTTGGACCCCGCGCCGTCTACTTGTCGAAGCCTCGTATATATGGCCGGTTGGGCGGACGAGCCCCCTTCTCGAACATCTGTCCCCGTGTCGTGTGGTACCGCATGTTCATGAATGGCGTCTCGACCCGGCGGCCAACGGCCGAGTAGCGGCCGTTCTCCCAGTTCGATTCCATGTAGTGGTTCACGATCCCGGTGGACAGCAGCAGCCGCTCCGCATCGAAGGGCTCGGTCTTCGTCACCATCATCTCGGTGATCCAGTGCGGTTGAGCGTTCGCGGCGTGGTACTGCGAGAACGGACCGGGCCAGCCAAGCATCGAGACGATCGCCGGTTGCGTCTGTCCGTCGATGTCGGCGGCGTAGGTCCAGCCCACGTCACGGCCAGACACGACGGCCCCTTTCGTTCCGTCGTTGTACTCGACGATGCAGGCGTTCGCCTTGGCGTCCTCCCGAAGGGATTCCGGCTTCAGGTCAAAACGCTTCGCCACCGAATCCAGCAATGTGCCCGCCCAGGGATTCTGTGCGACCCATTTCCACGTGTCAGGCCCCCGAACGGACTGCACGGCTTTGACGCCTGTCTCACCGCCCGTGCGGCGCTCCACGAAGGCCTGGAGCACGTCCACACAATGGAAAATGGCTCCTTCATCTGAAGCGCCACCCACCACGATCGAGTTCTTGAGAGGGGTATCGACGGCGAGGTCGATCGCGGGCTCACGGAAGTAGGTCGGGATGGACGACCCCCCGGTCAGCGGAAAGTGCAGTTCGCGCGACTTGTCGAACATCCACTTGGCATCGTCCCAATTGTAGGAGAGGTGCTTGTCGTTGAAGACCGGCACGGAGCGCTTGCTCTGCTCGAAGACCTTGACCACCTGCTGGTACATCCACCAGCGCGGCAGGAGCCAGTGACCCTTGAGGTCGGTTGGGTAATCGCCGTGTTCTCCGACGATGACCACGCCATCTACCGCGAGTTCTGTCCCACCAAGCGCGACCGCCTCACCTACGGTCTGGTAGATCGGTATGTTTTTAGCCTTGCATATCTTCTGGCCCAGCACGCTCGTGTCGCGCTGATGGATGTATACCGAGACAACGTCTACCCGCGAAGGCGTGTGGGCGCCCTGCCACCAATAGCCATCCATCAGCTTGGTGATGATCCAGTCCGCATGTGATCCCGGAGCACCCCAGAAGCTCACGATGCAGGCGATGCGGGGTCGGGTGTGCGTAGTCTGCGGCACGGCGCCGACAGCACCGCCAGCCAAAGCCACAACACCAGCCAGCCCGGCTGCTCCGAGCATTTCACGCCGGGTGAAGAGATGGTTCGACTCAGCACTGCTATCGATTGCGACGGAGTCGGCCAGTTCGGCCTGTTTCGGTGTCATGGCGTGTGGGTTTCGGCTCCCTCTTGGCGTCACAGCTGGAACACGAGAAACGCGCCGCTGAGGTTGGCGTTGCTCGCCGGCTTGGTCAGGGTCGGTGCGTGGCCGAAGGCGTAGACAAACTGGGGGTTGGCGACGAAACAGGCCGCACGCCAGCCGCTGAAGCGAGCGAAGGCACGGCCCATGTCAGCGTAGAGCGCGAGCAACTTCTCGTCACCGTGCTCCGCGCCGATGCGCACGCCATACGGCGGATTGAAGCAGAACACGCCAGGCCTCATCTCGCGTACAGCGGGCAGCAGGCGCTCGATGCCGTGGGGCGTCAGCTCTCGAACGTCAGATTGTGCGATGACGATTGAGTTTTCGTATGCCGGACCGGTCAGCCCGGCGGCGCGAAGATTGCCCACCATCGCGGAGATGAGTTCTGCGTCGACGTCCAGCGCGGCGATCTGCGGCACGGTTCCTGGAAACAGGTCGGGAGCCTCGCGCGGCAGGTCCTTGAACGCGGCGAGGTGGTGGAGCGGGAGATCCGACGGGCGACGAATGGCGGCACCGCTCGCAAGGCCGGCGGCCTCGATCGGAATCGTGGCGCCGCCAGCCATCGGATCGACGAAGGGTTCGCTGCGCGCGTCCCAGCGCGACAACATGATCAGCTGCGCCGCCAACGTCTCACGCAGCGGCGCAGGCCCAGAGGCCACCCGCGCGCCACGTCGATGCCGCGCGCCGCCGCCGATGTCGATGCCGATCACCGTGCGCCGCGCTTCGGGCATCCCTGCCCGGCGCACGACGAACACGATGTCAGGCGACTCAGCGTCGACATCGGACGCCACACCTCGCGACGCCAATGCCTCGACGATCGCGTTCTTGACGACGCCGCGGAGCTGCAATGGCGACGCCTCGAAGTCGAACGAGGGACCAACCTCGACCGAGAAGCGCAGCGGTCCGCCGCCAGGAAGCCTGTCGTCCGACGTGAGGACCGGCAGCAGGTCGTCGAAGAGCGGCTCGAGCCGCACCGCGGCGGTCGAGCACAGGTCCCAGGAGATTCGCGACGACGTGCGGTGATAGCACGCGGCGACCCATGCGCTGCACGCCTCGAAGGGATAGAGCAGCGTCGCTTCCCCCTCCCGCTTCGGTTTCTCGACGCGCACGTCGAACGGAGAGCGCATCACGAGCCGCTTGAGCTCCGCCTCCATGACCCGGTTCGCGCCGCCCGAACCCGTCAGCCGCAGCTCGTTGCAACGTTGTGCGCTCACGCGGCACCCGCGAGCACGACCCGCCCCGTCGAAACCATCGCCGGCCAGTATAGTGTCCGAGGACGCCGCCCGCCGGGTCGATGGCATCCACGCATCGTCGGGGCGCTGCGAGGCGACTCCCCCGCCGTAAGGGCAACGGGGCCCGCCTGAACGGCGGGGATCGCGATCAGCGTCGGGTGAAGCGTTGCGGCACCCATGAGCCCGCCAGGGCGATCCCCCGGCGCATCGGCACGGGGTGGAGCGTGAAACTCTCACGCCCGTGGCGTCCCACGACGGTCCATCCGGCGGCCATGCCCAACGCCGAGCCGAACAGCACGTCGCTGAGGAAGTGGCGGTTGTCGGCCAGCCGACTGGCACCGACGTAGCCGGCAATGACGAACATCGGCCAGCTGGCGCGGTATCCCAGATGTCGCTCCAATACGGCCGCCGTCGCGAACGTCACCGAGGCGTGGCCTGACGGGAACGAACAGCATTCGCCGGTTGGACGATCGCGCCGGGCCAAGACCTTGACCCCGTAGGTCAACCCCTGCGTGACGATGTTGGCCCGCAGCAGGTCGAAGCCGAGGTGCGCCATCTTGTTGGTGCGGCCGTCCTTCCGCGACATCCCGAAGCGGCCAATCACGTAGATGCCGGCAGCCGCGGATCCCTGCACCCACGCGTAGCCGAGGTACTTGCCGGGCCGCAGCGCCCGGCGCAGGCCGTCGGCGTCTTTCAGGTGATCGTTGAGCTCGTCGTCGAAGGGATACGCGATGGCCGCCGCCGCGGCACCGATTCCGAGGATCGCCCACGTCGACCTTCGCTGCGGCAGCGCTTTGAAGTCGCTCGCCGTCGTCCGGAGGAGGACGCTGAAGCCGCTACGCCTTGGCGGGGGCGGTGGCACCTCGGGCCCTGCTGGCTGCACCAGCCGGTAGCGGGCGGGGGCGTCGAACAGCCTGGAGTACGGCCGTGGGCCGAAGCCGACGTCTGCGACCGGCGCCTGTCCCGAGGCCGCGGCCGGCAGGGCCAGCGCGAGGACCAACGACAGGACCCTGCCGACAAGGCGGACGTACGACAACGCTGGCTCCCTGAGACGATCTCTGCGCCGCCGCGATGCCTTGGTCGTCACACGTGATGCTACGGAGAGGAAGATGAACGCTGGATGACAGCGCTGGCCGCCCTGAGCTAAGCGACGCCCGGCACGCCCTTGCTGATTGGGATGGACACGCGGAACGTTGTGCCCCGCGGACTGCTCGACTCCACCATCAGCGCCCCGTCATGGATCTCCGCCACCCACCTCGCAATCGTCAGGCCGAGGCCAGCGCCCTCGGACCGACGTGACGGATCGAGCTGCACGAAGCGGTCGAAGATCCTCGTGACGTCCTCGGGTGCGATTCCCTTACCGCGGTCTCCCACACGAATGTGCACTGCCCCATCCGCGACACCGACATCCACCGTCACCACGCTGTCCGGGGGTGCGTGCTGAACGGCGTTCTGGAACAGATTGAAGAACATCCGTTGCAAGAGTTCCTGGTCGCCGTAAATGGCCACATCCGTGTCGCCGAACGTCGCCACTGTCACCCCGCGCGCGGCGGCCAGCACGCCCACCGCCTGCCGGCAGGCATCGATGACATCGTCGAGGATGAACTCAACCGGCCGCAGGGGATAGCCGCCGGCGTCGGCGCGCGCCAGCACCAGCATGTCGTCGACGAGGGTGCTCAGTCGCCGCGACTGGACCGCCGTCATCTCCAGCGTCTCCCGATAGTCGGCTTCGTCGCGGTGGGGACGGCTCAGCGCGACATCGGCCGCGACGCGAATCACCGAGACGGGGTTTCGCAGTTCGTGCGAGGCGTCGGCCATGAACTGCCGCTGCATGCGCAACGCCAACCGCAGCCGGGCGACGAGCGCGTTGAACGCCTGCGTCAACTGCCCCAGCTCGTCGTTTCTCACCGGCGGGCCCAGGTCGTCCTCGCCGGTCAGCGGAAGGCTGGCCGCACGACCTGCCATGACGCTGATCGGGCGCAACCCGACGGACGCGAGCCACAACCCCCCTCCGGCGGCCAACAACAACGCCAGCGGAATGCCGACGAGCAGGGCCTGGCGGACATCCTGTTGATCCCGCGCCAGCATCTTCAGCGAGCTCGAGACCACCAGAATGAACGCCGTGCTCCGCAGTGTCTCGCGTCGGACGTCGACGCGCCACCGGTCGCCGCGCGATTCGATGGTCGTGACTTGCGGTCGCGGCGCAGCACCGCCCCAGACGGCCGCCATGTCCGGGCCTTCGAAGCGACTCGCGAGAATCTCCCCGGCGGCGCTGAGCACGGCGATGGGCCGCTCTTGGGCCGACAGAATCTCGACAGCCTCCTCGGCCGCGCGCGGTGGACCGACCTCCTCCATTTCCTCGCCGAGCATCTTCACGAGCTGCGCCTGCGTTGCGGCCAGTTCGTCGTCGACGCGTCGTAGACCGATCTGGCTCTGTGTGATCAGCACGACCACGGCGAACGACGCCACCACAGCGACGACGACCGCCACGCACCAGATGGTCAGCCGGGCCTGCAGCGACAGACTACCCACAGTTGTCGTCTTCACTGACAAGCTGATAGCCCTCGCCGCGGCGAGTGCGAATGATGGACGCGGCTCCCGGCCGATCGAACCTCCTGCGGAGCCGCTGCACATATACGTCGACGACATTGGACAGCGGGTCGAAGTGCTCGTCCCAGACGTGCTCGGCAATCTCACCACGACTGACGACGTCGCCGGCACGGCGGGCCAAGTACTCGAGGAGCGCGTACTCCTTTGCTGGTAGCAACGTCTCCTGCCCACCGCGAATCACGCGGTGGCGCCGAGTGTCGACGGTCAGCGAACCGACGACCAGGCGCTCCGGCGTGACCGGCTGACTGCCCCGGCGAATCAGCGCGCGCAGACGCGCCGTCAACTCGCGGAAGTCATACGGTTTCACGAGGTAGTCGTCGGCCCCAGCGTCGAGCCCGTCGACGCGCGCTTCGACCGCGTCGCGAGCGGTGAGCATCAGGATCGGGACCTTGCAGCCGGCTTCACGAATCGTCCGGCAGACGACCAGCCCGTCGACGACTGGCAGCATCAGATCGAGGATGACGCCATCGTAGTCGTTGGTGGCCGCCTGGAAGATTGCGGCCTCGCCGTCGCTCGCCACGTCGACCGCGTAGGCCTGCTCACGGAGCCCCTTTGCCAGGACGTGGGCGGCGTGCGGCTCGTCTTCTACCAGCAGGATTCGCATGGATGCGCTGACCGCGCCCTCTGGTACCGATGATAGTCTGCGGCTCCATCTCGTAGGAGAGCGGCCAATGTCATCGTCCCTTCATCTGCGCGCCCCCATCATGCGCCTTGGCACGATGGGTGTTCTGTGGGCGTTGCGAGCGATTGGCCTGATGATCGCCCCTACGTGTGTCCTGGCATGCCTGGCACCCCTCTACGCGAGCGCGCCGCAGGAGCCCAGCGAACCGCTGACGCTCGACGCAGCGATCTCGAGGGCGCTCGCCGCCAATCCGGACCTTGCCGCCGCGCGCCTTGCCCGATCCATCGACGCGGCCGGCCTGGCGGTTGCCGCTGAACGGCCCAATCCAGACGTGTCGATCGAGGTGGAAAAGGAGGCTCCCCGCCAGGCGTTCGCGGTCTCGTGGCCGCTCGAGCTTGGCGGCAAGCGCGGCAAGCGCATTGCGGTTGGCCGGGCCGCGCTCGGCGCCACCGAAGCCGACCTGCGGGGGCTCGTGCTGCAGATGCGCAACGACGTGCGCCGACGCTACAGCGATGCCGTGGTCGCGGACGCCAAGCTGGGCGTGCTCCGTGAACTGCGAGATGTCGCGGAACGCGCCACGGCGACCGCGCAAACGCGATTCGAGCGCGGCGATGCCCCTCGCCTCGAGGTGCTCCAGGCCGCTCTCGCGCTCGATGCCGCCGACACCGAGACCAGTGCCGCGGCCGGGGTGGTAGGCGCGGCGCGGGCGAAGCTCAATGCCCTGCTCGCTCTTCCGCTGGAGTCGACGCAGCCGCTCACAACGAGCATGGACGCGAGCGGGGAGATCGTCACCAGCGCCATGGTCGCCCGCGCGCGGGCGGCGAGTACCGAACTGGCGCTCGCCGATCGCCGGATCGACGAGCAGCGAGCCAAGGCATCTCTGGCTCGGGCGCTGCGCGTTCCAGATGCGACGCCCACCGCGACCCTCACTCACGGCGCCGAACCCGAGTTCACCTACGGGTGGCGCGCGGGTCTGTCGATCACGCTGCCCGTTCTGACGACTCACCAGGCTGGTGTCGTGGTCGAGGACGCACGACTGGCGCAACTCGCCGCGCAGCGCGAGGCCATGCTGCAGCGGGTCGTCGGCGACGTGACAGCAGCGTCGGCGCTTGCGGAGGCGCAGCGGCAAGCCTCCGTGCGCTACCACGACGTGATTGTGCCCCGGGCCAAGCAAGTGGAAGAGATGGCCCAGGACTCGTACCGTCTCGGACAAACAGGGCTGCCGGCCTTGCTGCAGGCGCTGCAGGCATCGCGGGACGTGCGCTTGCGCGCCCTCGACGCGGTCGCGCAGTTCCAGTCGGGCGTCGCGGACCTCGAACGCGCTGTTGGCGCTCCCCTGCCATGAGGCCTCCCTGGAGCCGTCCGGCGATCACCTTCTTCATCGTGGGGACTATCACGGCGGGCGCCGGCTGCAGAACGCCGGCGACCGAAGAGCTGACCAGCGAGGCCATCGTCACGGTGCGTGCCGAAACGGCCGTGGTTGGCGACATCCGCAGCGTGATCCACGCATCTGGCGTCGTCACCCCGGCGCCTGGGGCCGATCTGACGGTCGTCGCACCTGAGGTGGCCCGAATTTCTGAGCTTCGACCTGGCGCGGGCGACCGCGTTCGACGGGGCGACGTTCTGGTGCGGTTCGAGATGCCCGCGCTCGCGGCGGACGTGCGTCGACAGCAGGCCGAAGTGGCGCGCGCCCTGGCGGCTCTCGATGGCGCTCGCTCCGCGCGAACTCGAGCGTCGGAGCTGTTCGACCGCGGAATTGCTGCACGCCGAGACCTCGAAGACGCCACGCGCGCCGTCGCCGATGCCGAAGCCGCGATATCTCAGGCGCGAGCTGGACTGCAGTCGGCGGAGGCACTCGCCTCGCGTGCGACCGTGCGCGCCGCGTTCGACGGCGTCGTTGCGCGCCGGTTCCACAATCCAGGTGACCTGGTCGAAGCCACGGCAGCCGATCCGGTCCTCCGAGTCATCGATCCGAGCCGCCTCGAGATCGTCGCGGCCGTGCCGCTCTCCGATGCCGCCCGCATCTCGGTCGGATCTGCCGCTCGCGTGATGGGCGGAACGATTGGGGCCGACAACTTCGACGCCAAAGTGGTCGCCGGTCCGACGACCGTCGAAGCCGGCACCGCCACCGTTCCAGTCCGGCTCGCCTTCGCGCATGTCGCCGCTCTTCCGGCGGGCGCGCTCCTGCAGGTCGAGATCTACGCTGAGCGCCATGCCAACGTCGTCGTGATTCCAGTGGTCGCGATCGTCCATGAGGCGGAGCAGACGGTGGTCTTCGTGGCCCTCGGCGGCAAAGCGCAGCGGCGTGTGGTGACCGTCGGGCTCGCCGACGGCGTCCACGCAGAGATCATCGCAGGGCTCACAGCGGGCGAGCTGGTCATCGTCAACGGGCAGGCCGGTCTTCCCGACCAGGCCGCGATCGCGGTGGCTGACAGCGGCGACGCGAAGCCCGCCGACGCCGCCCAGGGCCGTACCACTGGTGGGAAACAGTGACCCTGGCGGCGCGGGCGCTCACGCATGCGCGCGTCGTCGGCCTGCTGGCGATCGCGCTGGTCGTCGCCGGACTGCTCGCCGCCAGGGCGCTGCCAAGCGGCATCTACCCGCCCTTGCAGTTCCCTCGCATCGTCATCGTCGCCCACGCCGGCACCCTGCCGCCGCAGTCGATGTCGCTCATCGTCACCCGCCCGCTCGAGCAGGCGATCATGGCGGCGCCAGGCATCCGCCGCGTGCGGTCGAAGAGCATTCGCGGCGGCGCCGAGATCTCCGCCCAGTTCGCCCCGTCGACCGACATGGTCGTGGCACTGCAGACGGTGCAGAACCGCGTCGCGGAGATCACCGCCGACCTGCCGGCCGGGACGACACTCCAAATCGAACGGATGACGCCGGAGATCTTCCCGGTTTTCATCCTCAGCCTGACCGGTGCGCTGCCCACGGCCGACCTCTACGACTACGCCAACGTCGTCGTGAAGCCGGCGATTGCGCGCGTGCCGGGGGCCGGTATCGTCGACGTCCAATCCAGCGACACGCGCGAGATCGAAGTGATCCTCGAGCCCGCGAAGCTGGCCGCGGCGCAGCTGACCGCGCCGGACGTGGCTGACGCGCTGAAAGCGCAGAACGCCATCGTTCCGGTCGGGCGGTTCCAGGAAGCGGGGCTCCAGCATCTGGTGCTGGCGTCGTCGCTGTGGACCGATGTCGACCAGATCGCCGCGGCGCCGATCAAGGGGAAGAACGGCGCCATCGTCCGTGTGTCGGATCTCGGCACCGTCACGCGCGGTGCCCCGGATCGCACGCTGCTCATCACCGGTAACGGACATGACGCCGTCGTCATCACCATCGCCCAGCAGATCGGCGCGAACGTCCTCGACCTCGAGGCGGGTCTCGACGGGGTCCTGTCCGAGATGGCGAAGACGCTGCCGTCGGGTATCCGCATCACGCGGGTCTACGACCTGGCCGAGTTCGTAGACGAGTCGATTGCCAGCGTCCGCGACGCGGTCCTTGTCGGCGGCGCCCTGGCCATCGCCGTGCTCCTGCTCTTCCTTCGCGACTGGCGCCTGACGGCGATCGCCGCCGTCACGCTGCCGCTGTCCGTCATCCCGACCTTTGCCTTCATGTGGATCTTCGGGGGCACGATCAACCTGATGTCGATGGGCGGCCTGGCCGTCGCCATCGGTCTGGTCATCGACGATGCCGTCGTGGTCGTGGAGAACATGCACCGGCGGGCCGGCACGCCCGGCGGCACGGCCGTCGAGGCGGTGCAGCAGCTCATGGCGCCCCTGGTCAGCTCGACGCTGACCACGGTCGTCGTCTTCGCGCCGCTCGGCCTCCTGTCCGGCGTGGCCGGTCAGTTCTTCCGGGCCTTGTCCCTGAGCCTGTCGACGGCCGTCCTGCTGTCGCTCGCCTTGTCGATCACCCTCGTGCCGATCATGGGCCGCTGGGCCACGGCACGCCACCAGCCGATCGGCACTGCGTCCACGCGCCTCGATCGCACCTACGCCCGTCTCCTGGGCGCAGCCCTGCAGCGGCCGTGGTCGGCCGTCGCAGCCTCGGTGTTCCTCCTGGCGCTGACGGTCGTCCTGTTCTTGCAGGTCGGAACCGGGTTCTTTCCGGCAGCCGATGAGGGCGGGTTCGTGGTCGACTACCTGACCCCGGCCGGCAGCGCCCTGCCCGAAACCGATCGCCAGTTGCGCACGATCGAGCAGCTCGTCTCGCAGACGCCGGAAGTGGCGGCTTGGTCACGCCGGACCGGTTCAGAGCTCGGCCTGTTCGCGACGGCGCAGAACACCGGCGACCTGCTGGTGCGCCTGAAGCCTCGAGGCCAGCGCCGCCGATCTGCCGACGCGATCATCAACGACCTGCGCGAACGCTTCCACGAGGCGGCACCGCTCGTCGAGGTCGAGTTCGTGCAACTGCTGCAAGACATGCTGGGCGATCTGGAGGGCAACGCCGAGCCCATCGAGGTGAAGATCTTCGGCGACGATCCCGATCGGCTGGCGGAGCTCGCCGAGCCGGTCGAGGCCATGGTCAGCGGCATCAGCGGCGTGGTCGACGTGGTCGGCGTGCAGCCGGGCAACCCCGAGGCGACGTGGGTGATCGACCCGATAGCCGCCGCCCGGTACGGGCTGACGGCCGACTCTGTGTCGACACAGATGGCGGCCAGTTGGCTGGGCGTGGTCGCGACGGATCTGCGGCTGCCCGATCGCACCATTCCGGTGCGGGTCCGCCTGTCGGACGCCGCGCGCTTCGATCCCGCGGCCATGCCGGGCACCCTGATACGGACGCCCGAGGGCCAGCCCGTTCCGCTGTCGGAGCTGGCCCACATGGTGCGCGCGAACGGACAGGCCGAGCTGCAGCGCGAGAACCTGCGCCCGATGGTCGTCGTCAGCGGCCGGCTGGAAGGACGGGATCTGGGCAGCGCGGTAGCCGACATCCGCTCCCACCTGGGCGGGATGAAGCTGCCGGCCGGCTACACCTATGAAATCGGCGGTCAGTCGCAGTCGCAGCGCCAGGCGTTCCGGGAGCTGCTCACGGTGTTCGGCCTCGCCATCTTCCTCGTGTTCATCATCCTCGTCACCCAGTTCCGCTCCTGGGCACCCGCGATGCTGGTCGTCCTGGCTGCCCCCCTGTCGCTCGGCGGCGCGTTGCTGCTGCTGTGGATGTCGGGCACGGATCTGAACCTCTCATCGGCGATGGGCCTGATTCTGCTGGTCGGACTGGTCGTGAAGAACGGCATCATGCTGCTCGACCTCGCGCACACACGGCACGAGGCCGGCGAGCCCATCGACGCGGCCATCGCCCACGCCGGCCAGGTGCGACTGCGGCCGATTCTGATGACCACCTTCTGCACCCTGTTTGCGCTGCTCCCTCTGGCGCTTGGCGTCGGCGCAGGCGCGGAGTTGCAGCGGCCGCTGGCGCTCGCCGTCATCGGTGGCCTCGTGCTCTCTACTCCGGTGACGCTCCTCGCCGTGCCAGGCCTCTACGCGGCGAGCATGCGTCGTCGGTAACAACGCGCGGCGCCCAGCGGCGCGGTCATCAAGGAAGGGATACATGTCGACACTGACCTCATGGCTGCTCAGTCTCACGATGGCCGTCGTCGTGCTGGCCGGCGGCCCTGGCTACCGCGTCGAGCGTGAGATCGCGATCGGCGGCGAGGGCGGATGGGACTACATCGTGGCGGACGCATCGACGCATCGCTTGTACGTGTCCCATGCGACGAAGATCGTCGTGGCCGACACCGAGACCGGCGCGATCGTCGGCGAGATTGCCGACACGCCCGGCGTCCACGGCTTTGCGCTGGCCACGGAGCTTGGCCGTGGATTCACGAGCAATGGCCGCGCCAATACGTCGACGATTGTCGACCTCACGACCCTGAAGGTTCTGGGCTCGGTGGCCACCGGTG
This sequence comes from Vicinamibacteraceae bacterium, assembly GCA_039916225.1. Classification (GTDB taxonomy): domain Bacteria; phylum Acidobacteriota; class Vicinamibacteria; order Vicinamibacterales; family Vicinamibacteraceae; genus JBDSLU01. The sequence goes on along the minus strand of JBDSLU010000008.1, from coordinate 18,834 downwards.
CCAATCCCGACAGCATCCGCTACCTGGCGGATCGCCGCGAGGTGTGGACCTTCAATCACACCGGCGGCTCGATCACCGCGTTCAATCCCATGACCGGCGCGGTGATTGCCACCATCGACGTCGGCGGGCAGCTGGAAGAAGCCGTTCACGATCCGGTCGCGGGGCGCGTCTACGTGAACGTGGAGGACAAAGGGGCTATCGCCGTCGTCGATGTTCGGCTGCATGCCGTCGTGGCGACCTGGCCCATCGCGGGATGCGAAGGGCCGACCGGCCTTGCCTTCGATGAGGCGAACCATCTGCTGCTCGCCGCGTGCGACAAGCGGATGGCCGTCGTCGACAGTGCGTCGGGCCAGCCTGTCACCAGCTTCCCCATCGCCGATCGGGTCGACGGGAATGGCTTCGATCCCACGACCAAGCTGGCCTTCGCGTCGAGCGGCACCGGCGTCGTGACGATCGCCCACCAAGACGCCCGTGACCGGTTCTCAGTCGTGCAGACGCTGGCGGTCCAGCCCTCAGGCCGGACGATGTTCCTCGATCCCCAGACCCATCGTGTCTACGTGCCGGTCGCGACCACGACGCCCGTTCCGAATGGGCGGCCGCAGGTGGTCCCGGGAACGATGAAGGTGCTGGTCTTGTCGCCGGCGAACAAGTGACGGGCCGCGACGGCTCGGCCGTCAGCGCGGCTGGACGAGCGTAAGGCCAAGCCCGGCACCGCCAGAGGCCGCCACCGGCGTCAATGCGAAGCGGGTCCGTCCATGGCCGACAGTGACGGCCCGGCCGGAGATGATGCCGACGCCGGCGCCGAAGATGACGTCGCTCATGAAGTGCTTGTTCTTCTGGAGCCGAGAGGCTCCGACGTACGTTGCCAATGCGTAGGCCGGCACGCCCGCCTTCCACCCGTAGTGCCGCTGAAGGACCGTTGCCGTCGCGAACGTCCCGGATGTATGGCCCGACGGGAAGGAATAGCGTCCGCCGTCCGGTCGTTGCCGGCGGATGGACACCTTCAGGGTTTGGGTCAGCGCCGTGTTGACGATCTGGGCTCGGACCAGATCGGCGCCGAGCCGAGCCACTCCCGCATTCCCGGTGCTTCGGCCCACGAGATAGGTTGAGAAAGCCGCGCCGAACTGCACCAGGCCGCCGCCGAGAGCCGCGCCCGGGGCGAAGGCCGCGTCGAGACGACCGGAGGCGTTGGCCCGGCGAGTCACGTCGAGGTCTTCAGGCCGCACGCTCAGGCTCAGGGCGCCCGCGACGCCAGCGATCACTGCCGCGCCGCGCGAGGGCAGCCGGCGGACATCGCCACCCAGATCCCGAAAGAGTGAGCCGAACGTCGGCACGCGCCTGGCGTCCGGTGCCACAGCGATCGCCCCAGCGTCATCGGTGCCCCTCGACGCAGGTGGCGGTGGATCCGCGGTCTGCGCGAATCCAGGCGTGCCGCCCAACAGGAGGGCGACGGCAACAACGGCGGTTCTCGTAAGGAATGGTTCTCCGCGGGCGCTCACCTTCAACATGGCGGCGTTGAGCATGCACGGGTGTGGATGAACGCAGGATGACGTAGCCCGAAGTCGCTGGGTGGGCGTTCAGCCGTGCCGCTGAGCATCCGGAACGCAACAGGGCCGCTTGCCGCGACGCGGACGCCAGCGTGTGCTACGGTCAGGCAGTCAGCGATACCTCAGCGGCGAAGCGATGACAGAAGCAGTATCACGGCGAGCGCTCATCAAAGCGGCCGCCCAGTCGGCGGTGGCGATGTCGGCCCTCTCGTATGGTCGCATTCTTGGCGCCAACGACCGGATCCAGATTGGCCAGATCGGTTGCGGCAATCGCGGCGCCGGTCTGCGGCGCATGCTGAAGGCCTCGTCGAAGGCGCATCCCAACATCGAGATGCGGAGTGTGTGCGACCTGTGGTCCGTGAATCGCCAGCGGGCCGCCGATCATGTGCAGATGCTGTTCGGGCAGCGGCCGACGACGCATCAGTATTCAGAAGACCTGTTGGCGGATCGCGATCTGGACGCTGTCATCGTCTCGACTGGGGACCATCAGCATGCCCGGATCCTGGCGGACGTCGTCAACGCCGGCAAAGACTGCTACTGCGAGAAGCCCATGGCCAACACGCTGGCCGACGCCACGCTCGCTCGCGACGCCACGAAGGCGAGTGGCCGCGTCGTGCAGATGGGCTCGCAGTGGCTCAGCGATCCTTACCAGCTGAAGGTCCGAGAGCTCGTTCGCAGCGGGTCGCTGGGCAAGGTCGTGTCGCTCAGCCAGAGCTGGAACTTCAATGGTCCCCGCTGGCACGTGCCCAACGACGCCAACGTCGCGGCCATTCGGGGGCAGGATACGGACTGGAATCGCTGGCTGCTGGGACGGCCGTCGCGGCCCTTCGATCCGCGCGTCTACTTCGAGTTCCGGATTTTCAAGGACTTCTCCGGCGGCATCACCGATCAGTGGTACAGCCACGGCGCGGGCCTGGCGCACTTCTACCTGGACACCTTCATCCCGGACGACACCGTCGCGCAGGGTGGCATTTTCGCCTGGCATGATGTCCGCGAGAATCCGGATACTTTTCAATGCATGTCCACGTTCCGCGAGAAGGAAGTGCTGTACACCTACGGCACGACGTTCGGGAACGGCTTCGGTGACCACACGATCATCCGCGGCACGCGCGGCACCCTCTACTCACCGGGTGGTGAGGGCAGCCCGCAGTGGTGGTTCCTGCCGGAGACGAAAAGCGAGTGGCGCACGCACCAAGTCTTCAATCTCGAGACTGGTCCCGTCAAGCCGCAACTCGTGACCGTGGACGGGCGGACGGAGCCGCCGCCGATCGTTCAAGACGACGATCTGGACGCGCACACCAGCAACTGGCTCGAGTGCATCCGGAGTCGCAAGGCCCCGAACGGCAACATCGACACCGGCTTCGCGCACGCCGTGGCTGTCGTCATGGCCACGCGGAGCTATCGCGAGGGCAAGAAGCTCTACTGGGATCGGAAAAACGAGGCCATCGTCGACCAACGACCGGCCTGATCAAGGGACCCGCGCCGTGCGCTCGTAGGCGACGCGGCCGCCGATCACCGTCATCTCCGGCCGGATGGCGCGCAAGCGCTCGGGCGGGCAGGTCAGGAGATCCGCGTCGAGCACGACGAAGTCCGCCAGCTTCCCCACCTCGATCGAGCCCCGCGTCTTCTCGTCGAAGCTGAATCGCGCCGCGGCGATCGTCATCATGCGCAGCGCCTCCTCGCGTGACACCGCCTCGTCGCCGGAGACGATCGCGCCGGACTGCGTCCGCCGGGTCGTCGCGGCGTACATCGTCAGGAACGGATTGAACGGGTTCAATGCCTCGTCGCGATCGAGGCCGAACATGTGATCGGTGTTGATGGCGACGTCGACGCCAGCCTGCCGGAGCGTCCGCAGTCCGATGAAATGGGCCAGGCGCTCGCGCCCGAGCCCGGCGGCCAGCGCGTCCGCATCCTTGTAGTGCCACGCTGGCTGCGTGTCCACGAGCACCCCCAGGCGCGCCGCGCGCGCAGCCGAGTCGGCGTGGACGAAGTAGGCGTGAATCAGCGTGTCGCGTGCGTCCGGTAAGGACACCTGTGCCTGCGCTGCGGCGAACGCGTCGAGCACGGCGTCCACGCCGGCGTCGCCGGTGACGTGGGCGACCATCTGCCATCCGTGCCGGTGTCCGATGGCGATGGCGGAGCGGATCTGCTCCGGCGTCAGCGTCAGGACGCCGCGATACGCGGGGTCGTCGATCGCGTACAGATCGCGCGCGCCAGGACCGTACGGCTCGCGCATGAACGCGGTCCCCAGCAGAATCCCGCCATCGACGAAGATCTTGAGCGGACCGACCTTCAGCCAGTCATCGCCGCTGCCGAACCTGAACGGGAGACCGGTGATGAACCGTTCGACCTGGGCCGCGTCTTCAGGGTGCGGGATGCGGAACGTCACGGTGGCACGCACCTGCAACCGGCCGGCGCGCTGCAGCGCCTCGTAGGCCCGATACCCCTCGACCGTCGCGTCCCGCTCGATCACGCTCGTGATGCCGGTCCGGACGTATGCCTGGTGCACGCGCGCGAGCATGCCCAACGGCGGAACCGGCGATGCGCTGGGCCGGAAGCGCGCGAGCATCGCCCCTACGTTGCGCAGGAGCCCCGTCGGCTCGCCGCGGGCGTCCTTGGCGATCGCCCCTCCTGGGGGATCCGCTGACGCGCGGGTCACACCAGCGGCCCGTAACGCCAGGGTGTTGAGGGACAGCGCATAGAGGCCGTCGACCGCGACCGGATGATTCGGCGCTGCCGCGTCCAGCTCCTGACGGGTGGGAAAGCGGCGCTCGCGCAGGCGTGGCGGATAGACACGCGGCGTCCAGATCCACGCGCCCGGCGGCGCCCGCTTCGCCGTGGCCCGAATCCAATCCTGCAACTCGCCAATCGATCGCATGTTCTGAAAGGGCTGCACGGCCTCGGCAGCCGCCACGCCGAGGGCATGCACGTGCGAATCGATCAACCCGGGGGTGACCGTCCGGCCGCCCCCGTCGATCACGCGCGTCGCGGCGCCGATGCGAGCGCGCACCTCGGCGGTCGATCCGACGGCGACGATGCGTCCATCGCGCACGGCGAGGGCCTGCGCCATCCGGAACCCGTCATCGACGGTCAGTATCTTCGCGTCGAGGACGACGAGATCGGCCGGTTCCACGCGGCGCTGCCCGGCGAGACCGCCGCCCAGCGCGGCAACCAGCGCAGCGACAGCCACGCCTCTCAGCATCGCAGCCACTCGTCCAGATGGGCGCGGACGAAGTCGTCGTCCGCGAGATGCGGGTAGGCGCGGCAGACGCGGTCGATGTCGGCAGCCTGGCCCGGGCTGAGGACGTCGTGCGCGCTCAGGCAGCGCGCGCTGCCGACGAGCCCCTGCCGTCGCAACACCTCCTGGATGCCCGCGATGCAGCCGGCGAAGCCATGGGCGGCGTCGAAGAACGCCGCGTTGGCGTCGGTGACCTCGATGCCGCGCTGCAGCAGCAGGGTCGCGATCTGGCCGGTGCGCGCCGCCGCCTGGCACTCGCCGAGCAGCGACACCGCGCCTCGCGTCCACACCGCCCAGTGCCCGAGCAGCCCTCCGACGATTCGGCGCTCTACCGTCCGCCCGTCAAGGGCGAACCGGAAGGGCGTCACCAGGTCGGCGACGATGGCATCGTCGTTGCCGGTGTAGAGCGCGATGTCGTCGCGCCCAGCGTCGATGACCGCCCGGACGACGTCGAGGGTCTGATAGCGGTTGAAGGGCGCGATCTTGATGGCGACGACGGACGGTATCTCGGCGAAGCGGCGCCAGAAGGCGTACGAGAGCGGTCGGCCACCCACCGAGGATTGCAGGTAGAAGCCGACGAGCGGGATGCGGGCGCCGACGGCCGCGCAGTGCGCGACGAGCGCGCCATCGTCCGCGTCGGCCATCGCGGCGAGGCTGAGGAGTCCGGCATGGTAGCCGAGACGCACCAGCAGATCCGCTTCCGACAGGGCCTGATCCGTGCGTCCGCAGACGCCGCCCATCCGGATCAGCGGTTCGGCGCGCTGCCCATCCGCACGATCCATTTCTTCGGCCGCGATCGTCAGGACCGGCTCGAACAGGCCAATCGCGGGATCCCGGATCGCGAACTGGGTCGTGTGCACGCCGACCGCGAGGCCGCCGCTTCCGGCCGCGGCGTAGTAGCGGGTCAGTGCCCGCTGGCATCGCTCGTCGAAACGGCCGTCCTCGTGCAGGGCCAGCGGATGGGCGGGAATGACGCGTCCGTCCTGGATCGCAGCGAGGACGCCGGCCGGAAGCGCGCGCATCAGAATCGTCCTGCCCGCGATTCGAACTGTGTCGGCTTGCCCAGATGGTCGCCGCCGCGGCGTGTCCAGTCGGCGGTCCACGCCATCATCCGTTCGAGGTCGACGCGCGGTTGGCCGAGCAGCGCCCAGCCACGCGACCCGTTGCTCAGCAGCGCATCATCCGCCTCGCGGCCCGTGAACGTGACGTCGGTTCCCAGCAACCGCGCCACCTCCGTGGCGGCGGCGCGGACGCTGACCTCCTCAGGTCCGGCGATGTTGACGATCGACGCCGGCGTCGACGCATGTGTCAGTGCGGCCAGGGCCATGGCGTTGGCGTCCCCCTGCCAGATGGTGTTGAAGTAGCCCATCGTGACATCCACGGGCTCCCGGCGTGAGACCCGCCGCGCCAGGTCGACGAGCACGCCGTAGCGCATCTCCGTCGCGTAGTTCAGCCTGAGGATGGCGACAGGGATGCGAGCCGTGTCGCTGAAGTATTCGAACATGCGTTCGCGGGCGAGGCAGCTCATGGCGTACTCGCCGATGGGTGCGGGCGGCTCCCCTTCGCGCGAGCCGGCGCGGCCATGTCCAGTCAGCCCGTAGACGTTGCCGGTCGAAAACGCGACGATCCGGCTGCCGCGATATCGCGCGCAGATCACAGCGGGCAGATGCGCGTTCATGGCCCACGTGAGCGGCTCGTTGCCGGCCGACCCGAACTTCCGGCCGGCCATGAAGACGACGTGCGGCGCATCGGGCAGGCGCGCGACCGCCGATTCGTCGAGCAGATCGCAGCGGATCGTCTCGACCCCGCACGCCTCCAGCGTCTGCTGCTGCTCCGGAGACGAGAAGCGGGCGACGCCGATGACGCGGTGCGACAGACCGGCCGCATCCATGGCGCGCCTGGCCATCCGGGCCAGCGTGGGCCCCATCTTGCCGGCGACGCCGAGGACAATCACGTCGCCGTCGGCCCGGCGCATCGCGTCGATCGCTGCCTCGGAGGGTTCGCTCAGCAGTTCTTCGAGATGCGCGACGTCGCGTATCGACACAGGCATTCTCATCGGCGGCTATTATGACGTCCATGCTCCTGCCCGAGGGCGTGTCGATCCGTGACATGACGCCAGCCGACATCGCCGCCGGGTTGGCCCTCTGCCGCGCCAGCGGCTGGAATCAGACGGAGCAGGACTGGCGGTTCTTCCTGACCGAGGCTCCGCACGGCGCGCTCGTCGCCGAGGAAGCGGGGCGCGTCATCGGCACGGTCGCGACGCTTCCCTACGGGTCGTTCACGTGGATTTCGATGGTGCTCGTCGATCCCGTCGCTCGCGGCAGGCAGGTGGGCACGACCCTGCTGCAGCGCGGGCTCGATCTCGTGGGCGCCGACGCGACGGCGCGCCTCGATGCGACGCCCGCGGGCGAAGTGATCTATCGCACGATCGGATTCGCCAGCGAATATCGACTCGCCCGATGGTTTCTCGACGTCACGCCGCCGGTCGCTCGCCGGTCCGCCGCGCAGCCTCTCGCCGTTGCGGATTGGCCGGCGATTCGCCAGATGGACCAGCGTGCGTTTGGCGCCCCGCGCCGTGCCTTGCTTCGACGTCTCGCCGCCGAAGCGCCGGAGTACGCACGGGTGATCCGACGCGGGAGCGACGTGCAGGGGTATGTGTTCGGTCGTCACGGTCACACACGGGACCACCTCGGCCCGCTCGTCGCCGACGGGCCGGACACCGCGGCGGCGTTACTCGACTCGATCCTGACGGAACACCCGCACCGCCGCTTTTACCTCGACGTGCCCGACGATCGACGGGAGTGGCGGGACGTGCTCTCGGGGCTCGGTTTCGCGATCGAGCGCCCGTTTCTGCGGATGCACCGTGGCCCGCTCGAGGCGCCCGGAGAACCGTCCGCGATATATGCGATCGCCGGGCCGGAGTTCGGCTGACGGTGTCCGAAGCCATGCGGCCCGAGAGCACCTGGTCGCGCCCTGGGTGCTCGTCTAGCGGCCTTCAGCTTTTCGTCACCGGAGCAAGCGCCGATTTCGGGTTGACCGCGTGGGGATCCTTGACCGCGAACGACTCCGGCTTGGCCTTTGCACCACTGCGCTGCACATAGACTCGGGTGAACTCTGCCCCGAACAGCAGGATCTGGCACGAGTAGTAGACCCACAGCAGCAGGATCATCATCGAACCCGCGGCGCCATAGCTCGAGGCGATGGTGCTCTGGCCAAGGTACAAGCCGATGACCTGTTGACCGATCGTGAAGAGCACGGCCGTCACGGCGGCGCCGGTCGTCACGTCGCGCCAGCGCAGACGCACGTCAGGCAGAAAACGGAAAAGCAGCGCAAACAGCCCCGTCGTCACCACCAGCGACGCCAGCGCGCTGCCGACCTTCCACACCGCCGGCATTTCAGGGGACACACCGAGGAGCCAGGCGTTGAGTGCCGCCAGCGCCGCCGTCACCGACAGCGACACCAGCAGCAGAAATCCGATCGCGACAACCAGGCCGAACGACCGCAGCCGATCCATGACGAAAGCCGTGATGTTCGTCCCCGGGTTGGGCTTGACCCGCCAGATCGTGTTCAGCGCCACCTGCAGCTCGAGGAATGCTCCCGTCGCGGCCACGACGAATGCAATGCCCCCAACCACGGTGGCGACAATGCCCGAGCGACGTTGGCTGGCGCCCTCGAGAAGACTCTGCACAGCGAGCGCGCCCTCGCGCCCGACCAGATGATCGAGCTGGCCGACAATCTCGCCGCGCACAGCCTCGGCCCCGAACGCCATGCCGGCAATCGCTGTGGCGACCAGCAGAACCGGGGCGATCGCGAACAAGGTGTAATAGGCGAGCGACGCGCCGAGGCGGCTGCAATCGTCGTCCCACCAGGCCCGAGCCGCGGAACCAACCAGTCGCAAGATCACCGGCTTGCGCATGCATCGCAGTATGCCGCACACCGGCCCCTGTTCCAGTTTTGAATGTTCGTGTCAGCCCTTGAAGCGTCAGGATGCCGCATCCTGGCCGACGCTGGCGCGACGAACAATGATGGGCGGCTCCGCAGTCGCCGCTGGGGGCAGCCCTGGCACAGGCGACGGTCACCGCCAGGATCGCCCACCCGCTGCTGATAGCCTCTCTAGACCTTTGTAACCAAAAACTGTAACGTGTGAAACGTTCGTTACAGTCTACTGATGACCGGAGGCCGCCGTGTCCGCTCTCAAGTATCCAGCTCTTCGGCACGTGCTGTGGGCCGTTGCATGCGCAGCCGCGATGAGCGGCGCCGTTCACGCCCGCCGTCAGGCCGGGCCCTCGGCCCCGCCCATCCGCGTCCTCTTCGTCTGCCCCCACGGGGCGGCGAAGAGTGTGATGGGCGCGACCTACTTCCAGAAGCTCGCGGCGGATCGCGGACTGCACGTGCAGGTTGACGCGCGGGGGACCGAGCCGGACGCGGCCGTCAGTCCCGCCGTCGCGCGGTTGTTGCGGGAACAGGGTTATCCGGTTCTGGTCGAAAAGCCGCGGGCCGTCACAGCCGCCGACACCGCAGCCGCCGACATCGTGGTCTCGATGGGGTGCAAGCTGGATGGATTGCCGGCACCGCGCCGGACTCTTCGGAACTGGGATGTCCCGGGGCCTGGCGAAGACCTGGCCGGGTCGTCCGAAGCGATTCGACGGCACGTGCGCGATCTCGTCGACGAGCTGCTGAGGCACTGATTGGGCGAGTCGCGGAGGCCCGTCCGCCTTTCCGAATCGGCGGCAGCCGGCACGCAGATCACAAGTCGCTGGCTGCTGTTCGTGCATCAGCTGCCGACGTCGCCCTCCAACCTCCGCGTGAAGACCTGGCGGCGCATGCAACAGCTCGGTGCGATCGCCCTCAAGCAAGCCGTGTACGTCCTCCCCGATTCCCCGTCGGCGCGCGAAGACTTCGAATGGCTGAAGACCGAGGTCGAGGGCGCTGGAGGTGAAGCGTCGGTATTCGCGGCCGCGAGCGTGGACGCGTGGTCCGACGATGGCCTCACCGAGGAGTTCCGCCGGGACCGGCAGGCTGCCTACACGGCGTTGGCCGAGGAGCTGGAAGCGCACATCCGTCGGCGGGTGCGTCCGAGACGCAGGCAACAGACCTCCACCCCTCCAGCGCGGGCGTTGGCGGCCGTCCGAGAGCGACTCGCCGCACTCGAGCGGATCGACTTCTTCGGCAGCGCCGGCCGTGATCGTGTCGTGGCGCTGCTCACTCGCCTGGAGGAACGGCCGGTCACCAGCGCGACGGCGCCCGGCGCCGCGCCAAAGGATCGGCGTCAGTACCAAGGCCGTCTGTGGGTGACGAGACCGAGGCCGGGCGTGGATCGTATGAGCTCGGCGTGGCTGATCCGTCGATTCATCGATCCCGACGCGCGGTTCGGGTTCGTGGCCGACAACGATGCCGCGCCCCGGGACGCGGTCCCCTTCGACATGTTCGGCGTGGAGTTCACGCACCGGGACGATCGCTGCACGTTCGAAACGCTCTGCCTGGACTTCGCCCTGGATGCCCAGGCGCTTCGCCACGTCGCGGCAATCGTCCACGATCTCGACCTGAAGGACGCCCGTTTCAACGCGCCGGAAGCTCCGGCGGTTGGATTGCTGATCGACGGCTTGCAGCTCGCACACGCCGACGACGCCGACCTTCTGTCACACGGCATCGTCCTCTTCGAGGCGCTCTATCGCGCGACCGAGCGGGCGGTCCGGCCGACGGGACCACGGCCACTCGCCAAGCGTGCCGGCGCGAACTCGAAGTGACTCATCGGCGGTGCGGCCATCCTCGGATGGCTCGCTCAGCGCGATTCCGGCGGGCTCACTTCCTGCCCAGGATGTCCACGGCCTCGCGGACGCTCTTGGCGAGCGTCGCCGCCGGTCCGGTGCCGTAGTAGTGCAGGAAGATGACCGCCGGCGTGACACCGGTCATGTGGTGATGAATCGCCACGACGTTGATGCCGTTGGCGCGTAGCGACCGCAGCACCGGCGTGACCTCGGGCTCCAGCATTGCGACGTCGCCCGCGACCATGGCGTCCGTGTCGGTGCCAGCGAACGCGGCCCAGGTGTTCAGGCCCATGCGGGCGTTGATGACGGCGCCGTGCTCTTCCATCCGGAAGTCCGATCGGCCGATCGTGATCTTGTAGACGGGGCCGGTCTGTTCGCCTTGCCGGCCAACGATCCGCGCGAGCGCAGCCCCGTCCAGCGCAGGTGGGACGGCCAGCGTCACCGGTGCGGGAGCTGCACTCTTGGGAATCAGATCGAGGGCTGGCTGGAGCTTGGACGTCAGATTGGCCGCGGTCCCTATCCCGTGGACGTGCATGTAGAAGATGCGCGGCTTCTCCCAGAAGAAATGATTATGGAGGGCCGTGACCTCGAGCCCATTGGTCAAGAGCGCGGATATAACCGGGTTCACCTCGTCCTCGGTGAGCACCAAGTCGCCCATGAGCACCTCGTGACCGCCCGTGCCCTTCGTAAGTGCGACCCACCCGCCGAATCCAAACGGCGTGGGCGCCGGACGATCGGAGATGGTGACCTTCAGGTCGTTGCGCGGGATGTTGACTTTCAACACGCCGTCCTTGAAGTCGCCGCTGCGGCCGAGCGCATCGAGCACTGTGCGGTACTCGGCCGGCATCTCCTGTGCCCACGCCGGAGCCGTAAGCAGCAGTAGCGCTAGCACAAGCGATACACCGACCTTCAGCCTTCCCATACCTGCTCCTTCGGGTCCTGGACCAACGCGCGCGCCTGACCGGCGGCCTCGCGCCCGAACCGATCGTACAGGATCGGCACGACCACCATGTTCAGCGCCGTCGAGCTCAGCAGGCCGAACATGATCACCATCGCCATCGGTGCCTGAATCTCGCTGCCCGGCTCGCCCGCCGAGAGCGCGATGGGAACCAAGGCCAGTCCAGCAGCCAGGGCAGTCATCAGAATCGGCACGACCCGCTCCGTCGCACCGCGGATCACCGCCGCGCGGAAATCGACCACGCCTTCCGCTTCGCGCAGATGCCGAATGTGCGAGATCAGCATGATCCCGTTCCGAGTGGCGATGCCGAAGAGTGTGATGAAGCCGACGATCGAGGCGACGGAGAGGACGCCGCCGGCGAGGTAGACCCCGACTACGCCGCCGATCAGAGCGAGGGGGAGATTCACCATGATCAGCGCCGCGTCTCGCGTCGAGCCGAATGCTGCCGACAGGATGAAGAAGATGGCGACGACGACACCGACAGACAACCACAGCAGCTGACGCGATGCCTGAGCCTCGTTCTCGAACTGGCCCCCGTACTCGACGTGATAGCCCGCTGGCAGACGCACCTGGCTGGCCACCCGCTGCTGGATGTCGTTGACGACACTCCGCAGATCGCGGCCGGCGACGTTGCTTTGCACGACGATGCGGCGCTGCACGTTCTCCCGCATCACGAAGTTCGGGCCGCGGTCCTCTCGGACCGTCGCCACCGACGCAAGCGGGATTTGGCGGTGGTCTGGCGTTTCCACCAAGGTCTCTCCCACGGTGCTGGGCTCCGTCGCGGGAGTCGTCTGGTATCGAAGGACCAGCGGGAATGCGACCTGCCCCTCGAGCACCTGGCCGACGGAGCGGCCCACGCGCGCGGTCTGGACCGCCTCGGCGACCGCGCCGGTGCTGAGCCCCTGTCGCGCCGCCGCGGCCCCATCGACCTGCACCTTCAGCGTCGGGATGTCGGTCTGGGCCTCGACCGACAGGTCGACGACGCCTTCGACTTGCGTCATCTGCGCCCGGACGGCATTGGCGAGCTGCCGCAATGTCTGGAGGTCGTCGCCGAAGACTTTGACCGCGATGTTGGCCCGGGTCCCCGACAGCATGTGATCGATGCGGTGCGAGATCGGCTGCCCGATCGTGACGTTGGTGCCCGGCAGCAGCGAGACCTTCTGCCGCAGCTCGTCCAGCACGACGCCGCGCGGTCGATCCTTCGAGATCAGGCGCACGTCGATTTCGGCCGATTCAACGCCCTGTACATGCTCGTCGAGCTCGGCGCGGCCGGTACGCCGAGCGGTCGAGGCCACTTCGGGAACGCTGTGCAGCAGGCGCTCCAGGGCGTTGCCCAGGGCGTTCGAGTCGGCGAGGCTCGTCCCCGGGATCGTGACGGCGCTGACCGTCAGGGCGCCCTCGTTGAACTCGGGGAGGAACGACCGTCCCGCGACCACGATGCCCGCAACCGCGGCGAGCAGGAGTGCGATCGCGCCACCCACGACGAGCCGCCAGTACCGGAAGGCATGCTCGAGCCACCGCTGGTAGGCCGCCTTCAGTCGCGCGGTGAGCCGGGGCTCCGCCGCGGCCGCCACGAGCCGCGACGAGGGCAGCCACCAGGACGCCAGCACCGGGGTCAGCGTCAACGCCACCAGCAGCGACGCGACCAGCGCGACCACATAGCCGAACCCGAGGGGGCGCAGCAGACGGCCTTCGACGCTGCTCAACATGAACAGCGGCAGGAAGACGAGGGCGACGATGACCGTGGCGAACACGACGGAGTGCCGGATCTCGGTGCTGGCGCGATAGACGACCTCGATCACGGCCAGGCGTTGTGCCTGTGGCCTGCCGGCGTTCTCTCGCAGGCGCCGTACGACGTTCTCGACGTCGATGATGGCGTCGTCGACGAGCTCTCCGATCGCGATGGCGAGGCCGCCCAGGCTCATGCTGTTGAGCGTCAAGCCGAGTCGATCCATGCCGATGACAGCGGCCAACAGCGAGAGCGGCAGCGCCAGCAGCGTGATGACCGCGGCCCGCGCATTCATCAGGAACGCGACGACGACCACGACGACCAGCGCCGCGCCCTCGAGGAACGCCTTGAACAGGTTGTGCAACGACTGCTCGATGAAGTCCGCCTGCCGGAACAGGCCGCGATGGATGCGCATGCCTGCGGGCAGGCCAGCCTGAATGTCGTCGAGTGCCTGCTCGATGCGGCGGGTCAACTCCAGCGTGTTCACGCCGGGCTGCTTTTGAATGCCGAGGATGACGGCTGGCTTGGCGTTGTGTGAGCCCTCGCTCCGCTTGATGGCCGCGCCGACGCGAACCGTGGCGACATCTCGCACGAGGAGCGGGACCCCGGCGGTCGTCTTCACCGGCACGGCGGCGATCGCGTCCACGCTGCCCAGCCGCCCCACGGCACGCACCAGGTATTCCTGCCCCTGCGTCGCCTCGAACCCGGCCGTGGTGTTCTGGTTCGCCTCGCGCACTGCGCGGGCGACATCCTCGATGCCGATGCCGTGCGCCGCGAGTCGGACCGGGTCGACCTGAATCTCGTATTGCTTCTGGTCGCCGCCGGTGGCGATCACCTGGGAGACGCCGGACACCGCCAGGAGCCGCCGCCGGACCATCGTCTCGGCCGTGGTGCGGACCTCGAGGGGTGTGTGCCGATCCGACTCGAGGTCGACGAAGAGCACCTCGCCCATGATCGAGGACACCGGCGCGAGGAACGGCGGCTCAACGCCGGTGGGCCAGGAGCCCGACACGAGCGCCAGCTTCTCGGTGACGGTCTGCCGCGCCCGCTGGATGTCCTGCCCCCAGTCGAACTCCACCCACACCACGGCGACGCCGACGGCGGTCGCCGATCGGACACGGCGCACCCCGGCCGAGCCGTTCAGCGCCGACTCGATGGGCGCCGTCACGAGCGCCTCGATCTCGAGCGGGTCCATCCCGGGCGCCTCGGCAAGGATGGTGACGCTCGGGGCCGTCAGATCAGGCAGCACGTCGAGCGGGATACGCCAGGCCGTCCACCCGCCCCAGACGAGGAAGGCTGCCGCGAGTGCGACCACGACCGGGCGGTGCGCCAACGACCATCGGATGAGGGCATCGATCATGGCTGGCCTCAGTGGACGTGGCCGTGCGCCGGCACGGACGTAGACAACGATGCCAGCCGAACCAGGTACGCCCCGGTCGTAACGACGCGCTCACCGGCCGACACCCCCTCGACCACCTGGACGCGATCCCCGGATCGCGCGCCGACGGTCACGGCCCGCCGCTCGAACGTCTCGCCTTCGCGCTGGACGAAGACAATGGGGCGCCCCGCGTCATCGACGATGGCGGAGGCCGGCACGAGCGGCCGCCGCGGCGTCTCCCGCATCAGGAGGTGGAGTGAAACAGCCTGACCGACCGGTAACCGCCCCGCCCGGTTGTCGAAGCCGAACGTGATCGGCAGGGCGCGGGTCAAGAGGTCGAGGACCGACCCGATGCTCACACGTGGCCCGAGCTTGATGCGCGTCGCGTCTCCCGCGATTTCAATCTCCGCCGATTCGGCGGTCCGGGCCTGCGGCACGTCGGACTCCGGCACGTCGCCGACGATCTGGACGTGCGCCGCATCGACAACCGCGAAGAGCGCCGCTCCCGCGGCGACGTTGGCACCGGAGGTGGCCTCTCGCCGGGCGATGACGCCAGCGATGGGGGCGCGCACGACGAACGCGCCGCCTTCGTCGCCCGCCGCGCCGCCCCGCGCGGCGTTGAACTGCGCCAGGGCGGCGTCCGCGCCGGACAGCCGTGCCTTCGCTTGATCCTCAGCCGCCCGAGCCTCCTCGAGTCGCCGCGCAGGCGCCGCGCCTCCCTGCGTCAGTCGCTCGGCACGCTCGCGATCGCGCGTTGACAGCAGGAGCGTACTGTCGGCCTCCGCCCGCGCCCGCTGCAACGTTGGCAAATCGCCTGGGGACGTGGCGGGCGGCTGGACTCGGGCGAGCACCTGCCCCTTGGCGACAGTCGTTCCCACGACGGCGTCACTCACCCACGCCAGGCGACCATCGATCGGAGCCAGCACGTCGGCGGCGCCGCCGGGCCGTGCCACGACGCGGGCCGGGACACGGAGCGATTCGCGCACGGTCCCCTCAGCGACGACCGCCGTCCCGAAGTCCAGGCTCCACTGCTGCTCCTTCAGGAAGCTGATGCCGGGCGTGGCCTGGGGCTCCTGGGGCACGGCGCGCGCCGCTTCGGGCGTGGCGTGAACCACGACATCGCCGACGCGATGCTCGTCCGCGAGCCCCTTCGCACGCAAGACGATCACCAGCGTGCGTCCGCCGGCATGCGTCGGACGAACGTCCACCCCGAAGATACCCGGCCGCGATGGCGCGTCGGTCGCAAACGTTTCGGGTGGCCCGCCGCCGCCCTCCAGCTGGACGTCGACGTGCCCCTCCGTCACGGCTCTGAATGTGTCGAGGCGGGTCAGATGGATCGCGAACCGCGACGTCTGGCCGACGACCAGCGGCGGGTACTCCGCGAACACCTCCGTCGCGGCGGTCCATCGCGTCACGCTCAGCGGGTCAGGCGCCTCGGGTCCTGAGGAAGGCGGAGACGCTCGGTTGCACGCGGCGATCGCCATGCAGGCTGCGAGGACGCAGGAGACGGGCGCACACCAAGGACGTGTCATGGCCACAGCACGGCTCCTACGGCGCGTTCCAAGGCGATTTGGGCGACCCGCGCGTCCAGCCGCATGTCGACATCTCGCACGCGCGCGCTGCCGGCCGCCCGAAACGCATCGAGCAGCGCCACGATGCCCAAGTCACCCTCCCGATACGCGAGCTCCGCCATCGTCACGAGGTCGTCGATGCTTTCTGCCCTTGGTGCGGCCCGAACCGCCTCCTGACGGATGTGGAGGACCTCCGCCGCCGCAGCCACTTCGCCTCGCACCTCCTGCTCGATGGCGATCCGTTCCGCGTCGAGGCGGACGCGCTCGGCAGTGGAGCGCGCCGCTTCGCGCCGGCCGCTGTCGAACAGCGGCAGCGTGACGCCGAGCGCAAACAGGCCACCGGTTGCTCGCGTGCCGTTCTCGTCCGCGCGTTTCAGCCCGGCGGTCACCGTCGGTTGCGGCCACCGCGACCGAGTCGCCACCAGCGCTTCGGCGGACGTCCGCTCCATCGCGCGGCGCACCGCGACCAATTCGGCCCTGTTGCCGGCCGCTCGCGCGGTGAGCGCGGCGGCATCGGGAATGGGCCGCTCCATGTACACCGCCGAGTCGGGCACCGGCAGCGCGGCATGCGCAGGCAACATGGCGACGAGCTCCGCACGCGCGGTGGAGAGCGTTGCGCGCGCATCCCCGTCCCCCCGCCGGATGTCGGCCAGCTCGAGCTCGGCGCGCAGACGATCGAAGCGCGAGCCCTCCCCTTCTTGCTCTCGCACGCGGAGCACCGCGAGCAGTCCTTCGACTCTGGTTGCCACCGCTCTGGTGGCTTCGACGCGGGCGTGGGCCGCGGTGAGTCGCGCCGTCGCACGGGCGGCATCCGCACGCAGCTGCCACAGCCGGACGTCCCGCTCGGCCTCAGCCGCGGCGAGAGCCGCGACGCCGGCGCGAGTCAGCGCGCCGCGGATCCCGACGATCGGCATGGACTGCTCGACCTGCAGGAACTCGGTGAATCCGGCGCCCTCTCGGCTGTAGTTCACGGCGGGGTTGGGCCACGGACGCCGGGCCTCCTGCTCACGCTTCACGACCTCGAGCTCGGCACGGATGGCAACAGCACGCGGCCCCTCGCGCACGATCAGCTCCACGACGTCGTCGGGACGCGGCGTTTGCGCGGTCACGATCGACGGCAGGCTGAAGGCGCACGCCGCGATCCAGGCACCCAACGGTGCGCGGGTCGGCATGGCGACGATCCTTCCTAGACGGACGGAGACACAACCGGCGTGGAGCCGGCCAGGATCAGGCGGGGTGGGCTGAAGGCGGGGCGCGAAGCGGACCGTCGGTCCAGCGAGGCGGGCTGTGCGCCCGCGCGTCGTGCCGCGTCAGCGGGGGCCGCACCGCGCGGACCTCCGCGAGCCGAGGCACGTCGCACCAGCCGACGAGCGGGGCGGGATGCACAACCGAGGCCGCGCACAGCGCCGAGAAGGCCAGCGCATGGTCGCCCGGATCGCACGGCGCAAGGGAGGCTGCGTGACGGTGAGGCCCCGCAATCGGCGCCGGGCGTTCGTGATGGTGACTGTGAGCGGCAGCGCCGTGGTGATGTTCCGGATGGTCGTGGTCGGCGTACGCATGCACATGGAGCGGCGGAAGCGAGCCCACCAGAGCCAGGCACGCTACAGACATCCACGCTGCAAGGACGCGACCCACGCGTGCCCAGTCTACCCCACGGGCCATGGCTGGCAGCTCAGCCCATTGCGAGTTGGCGACCGTCGCGCGGCCTAAGGCGCTCTCGCAGGGTCGCTCCCACGGCACCGCCGGGAGCTGCGCCAAGACAAAACTGTCAACGTCGCGCGCCGGATGCCGGCAAATGTGACCGTCATGCTCCGGGCGATGGTGACGACCGGGTTCGCAATGCCGTCGATGCGGTGAACCAGTACGCGCCGACGATGTAGGCGCCAACGGCAAAGGGCATGAGCTCGGCTCCCCCAGCGGGCGCATCGGAGCATGACGACAACGAGGCCGAGCGTTGCACCGAACTGGCTCGCGATCGGAACAGAAGACCAAGGCGTTGTCTCGGTCCGAACGATCCTTCGTCAGGCCAGGGAAGGTTTGCCGGTAACGTTCGTCCGCACGCGTCTGACAAGCTTTGCGACTTCGATCACGGTGACGGGGCCCATGGCCACCAGCAGCGTCAACGCACAGTCCATCGCCGACAGGGGGCCAATCTCGAAGAGCTCCTGAGCGGCAGGAATGTGGTGAATGGCGAGCTGCATGAGTACGGAGAACACTACGACGCCTAGCAGCTTGAGATTCGTGAAGGCGCCCACTTCCCAGAAGACACGTGTCGTGCTGCGGGCGGCGAAGGCTCGGAACAGCTCGCCAAACACGAGGACCGAGAACGCCAGGTTGCGAGCCTCCGCCAGATCCCTGGCCTGGAGCGCCCAGACGAACACGCCCAAGGTCGCCGCCGCCTGCAGGAGTCCTGTCGCGATGATGAAGCGCCACTGCGCACGGCCCAGCATCGGCTCGTCCGGATGCCGCGGCGGTCGCTGCAGGACATCGGTTTCAGGTGGATCGACGACCAGCGCAAGGGCGGGGAGTCCGTCGGTCACGACATTGATCCAGAGCAGGTGCAGCGGCAGAAGCGGGAGCGGCAACCCGCCGAGCGCCGCCACCAGCATGACGACCAATTCAGCGGTGTTGCCGGACAGCAGATA
>JBDSLU010000007.1:0-12976 GCA_039916225.1 Vicinamibacteraceae bacterium | reverse complement strand
GGGCCGACAGCGTCACGGCACCGCCGCCACCGCGAGCCAGCGCCTCCCGGGTCAGCGCGGACTGCGCCGCGAGCGAAGCCGCGGCAGCGGCGAGGAAGCGGCGTCTGGTGAGGGACAGGGTCATGTCCTCGAATACTACCTCCGCGGCGAGCAGCAACCCTGTCATGCGCTCGCTCGTTCCTTGCGTCTGCCAGGCACACTGCGGGCCTTCAAACGAACGTGGCAGTGATCGCCTCCATTCAGCTGCGGCGCAGCGCGCTGTCGAGGGCTTGCCGGGCGAGGCGCGTGACATAGACCGTGGCCGCGATTGTCGCCGCGAGCCCGAGCACCGACACTGCGTGGCGCAGCGGCCCGCCCTGTGCGGTGCCGCGGGCCAGCGAGGCGAGCTGACCGGCCAGCGACCCGAGGTAGACGTAGAGCACCGTGACCGGCAGCATGCCGAGGAACGAGCCCAGGGCGTAGTCGCGCAGCCGAACCCGGGTGAGCCCGAGGGCGTAGTTGAGGACGTTGAACGGAATGAGCGGCGACAGGCGCACGAGGATGACCAGTTTGAGTCCGTGGTCGCCGATGGCCGCGTCGAGCGCGGCGAAGCGCGGATCCGAGGTGGCCCATCGCGCGACACGCCGCCTGGCGATGGTCCGGGCCACGAGGAAGGCGGCGGTCGCCGCCGCGGCGCTCGCTGTCGAGGCGACCACGGTGCCCCAGACCAGACCGTAGGCGACGCCGGCGCCGACGGTCAGGATCGAGCCGGGCACGAGACAGACCGCGGCGATGGCAAACACGAGGGCGTAGACGACGACGCCGAAGGCACCGGCATGGCGCAGCCAGTCGAAGAGGTCGGCCGTCCACGGCGCGGCCGGCACGAACACCGCGGCGACGCTCGACGCCGACGCGATCGCCACGACCGCACCCACCTTGGCTGTTCCCGTCATCGTTCCTCCGGCCCTTGCCGCGTCGTCCGGCAGATGGACGACCTACCCGGGAAGGCGCCGGCATGCGACGGAACGGCTCAGCCGCTCGAGCCGGCTCGCGGCCGGAACGCTCTAAACTGGGTCGATGCGGCCCGGGATCGCGGGCGGCACCGACCGACCACTGTGCCTGGCTCCGACGTCTTTCTTCTCTCGCCCGCGTTCTGCGGCGGCCGCCGTGGCGCGATCCTGCTCAAGGACGGCGGCACCTCGGTGCCCGCGCAGCGTCTCGCCGCAGGGACGCTCTCGCTCGGCGACGCCTTCAGCTTCGTCAGCGGCCTCTATTTCCGCGGCAAGCTCGCCTATGCCCGGCACTTTGCCGCCGGCCGTACGCCGGGCGTGGCGGTCATCACGCCGACGCGCGGGCTGCAGCCCGCCGACCTCATCGTCGACGGCGATCTGCTGCGCGAGTTCGTCGGGGTCGATCTGGGCAGCGGCGATCCCCGCTATCTCGACCCGCTGGTCCGCGATCTGCGCGACCTGGCGGTGCGGATGCCGGCGGGGGCGCGGGCGGTGCTCCTCGGCAGCGTCGCCACCGCCAAGTACCTCGAGCCGATCGCCGACGTGCTCGGCGATCGCCTCCATTTCCCACGCGAGTTCATCGGGCGCGGCGACATGAGCCGCGGCGCGCTGCTGCTGCAGCGGGTCGAAGCCGGTCACGAGCTCGACTACGTCCCGTTCGCGGACGGCGTGGTGCGACGCGGTCCGCGCGCACCCGGTGTCGCCACACCGCGACGAACGACCCGAGGCGCCATGGACCCGAGAGACGCGGACGTGGACGAGATCGACGCATTGGCCAGCCTGTGGCTGGAAGGCTGGCGCGACGCCCACACCGGCATCGTTCCAGTCGAGCTGGCGCGCCATCGCACCTTCGACAGCTTCCGCGATCGCCTCCGCGCCGCGCTCGGCGAGACGCGCGCGGTCGGCCCCCGCGGCGCGCCTCTCGGTTTCACGATGCTGAAGGGCGACGAGCTCTACCAGCTCTACGTCGCCCGATCGGCGCGCGGCACGGGCGTCGCGGCCAGCCTGATGGCCGACGCCGAGCGGCGGCTGGCGGGGCGTGGCGTCGCCACGGCGTGGCTCGCCTGCGCCATCGGCAACGAGCGCGCGGCGCGGTTCTACGAGAAGCACGGGTGGCACCGGTCGGGGATCGTCGTCAACGTCGCCGAAACCTCACTGGGCGGCTTCAACCTCGACGTGTGGCGCTACGAGAAGACCGTGGCGCCTGACGGGGCATGAGGGGGCGCGCAACGGCGTGCACGGCCCTTGCGCGGACGCGTCCATGCCCCTATCGTTGAAGCAGGTACCCTAATCGCCGGCCTCCCTGGCTGGCGTCCGCATGAGCCCACATCCCGCCCCGCCGCCGCCCGCCGCCGCCAAGCGCGGGGACGATTTCGAGTGGCCGCCGACAGCGGACGGCCTCTCGGTCTACGAGATCGGGCCCGATCCCTGGCTCGCGCTCCAGGACGCCGCGAGCGACGCGTTTGCCGCACGCCGTGGCGAGATGGCCGCCGGCGAGGACGTCGACACGTCACGTGATGACGCACAGCGCCTGGCTGGGGTGCTCACCGCCGTGGCCTTCGTGGCGGCGGCCGCCGGCTGGATGCTCTACCGCGCGACGACGCAGCCGGTCGCCATCGACCGCGTGCACCACCCCGCCACGGTCTCCCCGCCGGTCTCCGCGCCGGTCTCCGCGGTCGCGCCGCCGCGGCTCACCGTCTTCGCGACGTATCCCGTCGCGGTGAGCACGCCGAGCAGAACCTCAGCCGGCCGGGCGCGGGCCATTCCTGCCGCTCTCACCGACGCCGTGGCTGGCGCGACGATCGCGGATGCCAGCCTCACAGCACCGGCCCTGCACCTCGCCGCCCCGGCAGCGCCTCGAGTTCCCGTCCATCGCGGCGCCTCATTGGACGCCCTCGCCGGCGTCGGGGTGGTCCCGACACCGACGGCCATGACGTCGACGGCCGCCGCCAGATCGGACGCCGGCATCCGCACGCTGCTGCAGCGCTACGAAGACGCCTACGACCGCCGCGACGTCGGCACCGCGGCCGCGCTCTGGCCGTCACTCGATCGCCGGGCGCTCAGCCGCGCCTTCGCCGGCCTCGATCGGCAGGACGTCCACTTCGACCGCTGCGACATCGACGCCGACGAGGCGCGCGGGTCGGCGGTCTGCGTCGGCACGGTCCGCTACGTCCCCAGCATCGGGCGCGCCGTCGAGAAGGAAGACCGGATCACCTGGACGTTCGACCTCGCCCGCTCGGGCGTGGACTGGCAGATCGACGGTCTCAGCGCCCGCTGAGCCCCCGCGCCAATCCGGCGGCCAGCCTGGCCGGCCCTCCCGCACCTGCCGTCGTCTGACTGGGTGCGCGGTCCCACAACCAAGGAGTGTTCATGACGAAACCAACGACGTTGGCGTGGATGACGTGTGCCCTGTTGACTGGCCACACGCTCGCCCACGCCCAGGCAACAGCGGACACGAACGATCGGGCCAGCCCCGGCTCGCCGATCGAGATCACCCCCTACGTCTCGGTCGGTCCAGCCGCATCAACTGGCGTCGGTGCCGCCGTGCGCTGGCCGATCGGAGCAAGGCTTGGCGTCGAGCTGGAAACGGAACTCGAGCGCAGCCAGACCACGGCGGTCGCGATGGCGCTGAGCCTCGTCTACGACCTGCCGGCAATCGGGCGCGTCACGCCCTACGTCGCCGGCGGTATCGGCCTCGCGCCGCGGGGCGTCGTCTACTTCGGGCCGGGTGGCCTGGCTTCGGGGCACCGTGACCAGCCTGAACGTGCACGCGGGCGGCGGCATCCGCGCGCCGGTGACCGAGCGCTGCGGCGTGCGCAGCGACGTGCGCGTGCGTCACGCACATCGAACGGTCCGTCAAGCGACCCGGGGCCGTCGGCGGTCCCGGTCGTTTGACTAGCTGCCGCTGCGCTTGGCTTTCGCCTCGCGGCTCTTGGCGTCGTCGCTCGTCGCCTCGGCGTCCTTGCCGCCGTCGACGCGGACGACCGGCGTGTCGACGACGTGCTCGGCCACGAACCACACCTGCAGCTCGTTGGTCCGGATCACGTTGCTCACCAGCACGTCGTTGGTGCCGTCGTCGCCAGCCTCGTCGGCCTGCTTGGCCATCGTCCGCGCCTCCTTGAGGATGATCTGGTGCGCATGCAGCAGGCGCGAGATCTGGACGGGCACCGGCTCGCGGCCCTTCGGCGGTCGCGGCACGAGGGTGGTCTCGGCGACGTCGGCGGCCATCGCGAGGCTGACGCCACCGAGCAGCTGGATGCGCTCCGCGACGATGTCGATCAGCGTCGTCTGTTCGTCGGCGTGCTTGTCGAACAGGAGGTGCAGCGAATAGAAGGTCGGCCCGGCCACCTGCCAGTGATGCTTCTTGTAGAGGTCGCGCAGCGTGATGGTGTCGGCCAGCAGCTGGTTGAGGTTCTCCACGCTCTGGCGGCACGCCTTCGCCTCGAGGGCGATGGGCATGGCGATGACGTGGCCGAACGGCTGAGTTTCGTGGCCGTGCTGATCGGTGATCGGCTTGGCGTGGTTGAGGATTTGATCGGCGTCGAGCGTCTTCGGCACTGGCACTCCTAGGCAAAACCCTTCCACCGCGGCGCGATAGTCGGGGCGTTGCCGAGAAGATTGCAAGAGACGATCCTGCGACGGCCGAGCCGCCTAGCCGCGCAGCGTGGCGTGCGGATCGATGCGCGTGGCTCGCCAGGCGGGCACCACGCTGGCGAGGAGCGCGACGACAGCGAGCGTCCCGGCGACGGCGGCCAGCGTCAGCGGATCCGAGGCGCTGACGCCGTAGACGAGCCGATCCAGGCCGATCGACGCAGCCAGCGCGGCGACAGCGCCGACGCCGATTCCGATCAGCGCCGGCGTCATGCCTTCGATGACGACCAGGCGCAGGACATCGCCGGTCTGCGCGCCGAGCGCGGCACGGATGCCGATCTCGCGACTGCGGCCGCGGACGATGTACGACAGCACGCTGAAGATGCCGACCGAGGCCAGGGCCAGGGCGACGACCGCGAACGACGCCAGCAGCAGCGCCCGGAATCGTTCGGAGGTCAGCCCGTTGTCGCGCACGTCGACCATCGTGCGGGTCCCCTGGACGGGCTGCTCGGGATCGAGTCCGCGGATCACACCGGTCGCCGCCGGGAGCACCGAGAGCGGCGGCCCTGATGTGCGCAGGACCAGAGTCAAGCCTCTAGACGGCCGCACGCGCGAGTAGGTGTAGATGGTCGCCGGCGCCGGCTGCCGCAGGTCATCCTGCTTGACGTCGCCGACGATGCCGATCACGGTGCGCAGCTGGACCTTCGAGATCAACGGCAACGTGACGCGCTTCCCCACCGGATCGGCATCGCCCCACAGCAGCTTGGCGGCGTTGCGGCTCACCAGCACCGACTCGACGTCGCTGTCGGCGAAGTCGCGCCCGCGCACAACCGGAATCTGCATGACCTTGACGTAGTCGCGGCTCGACGTGCGTACCTGCACGGTCGGCTGGTCGCGCGGCAGCAGCTCCGGCCGGCCTTCGAGGACGATCGGCTGCACCGACCCGCCGGTCAGCGGCACGTTGTCGATCGACGCAGCGGCCGTCACGCCAGGCAGCGAGCGCATCCGGTCCAGCGCGTCGGCGAAGAACTGGCTGCGCTGCGCGTCGGTGCGATAGCGCGTCTCGGGCAGGTTGACGATCATCGTCAGCACGCCCTCCGGCTGGAAGCCGGCGTCGATGGTCCTGATCGCCATCAGGCTGCGCACCATCACCGCCGCGCCCATCAGCAGCACCACCGACAGCGCCACCTCGCCGACGACGAGCAGACGGCGCGTACGCACGCCGATGACGCCGTCGCCGCGGCCGCCTTCCTTCAACGCCTCGGTCAGCGGCGTGCGGCCGACCCGCAACGCCGGCACCACGCCGGCGAGCATCCCGGTGAGGATCGAGGCGCCGAGCACGAACAGCAGGACGGTGCCGTCGATGGCGATCTCGTCAGCGCGTGGCACCTGGTCGGCGAGCAGTGCCGCACCGGCGCGCAGCCCGCCCTCAGCGAGCAGCAGACCGGCGGCGCCGCCGGCGAGACCGAGGACCAGCGATTCGACCAGCAGCTGCTGCAGCACGCGGCGGCGTCCGGCGCCCAGCGCGGCGCGGATCGCGACCTCCTTGCGCCGGCCGAGCGCGCGCGTGAACAACAGATTGCCGACGTTGGCGCAGGCAATGAGCAGCACCAGACCGACGGCGGCGAGCAGCATCACCAGCGTCGACCCGATGTCGCCGACAATCTCGTCCCGCAGCGAGACGAGCGTCGCGCCCCACCCGGCATTCGCTTCCGGATACGTCTGCTCCAGCCGTCGTGCGATCACCTCGAGCTGCGACCGGGCCGCGTCGGCGCGAACACCTGCCTTCAGGCGAGCCACCCCCTGCAGGTTGTGGTTGTCGCGGACGACCCGCTCCTCGGCCGCCAGCGCGAGCGGCACCCACAGGCTGCGGGCCATCGGGCTCCACGAGTCCAGCGAGGCGGAGGCCGGCAGGACGCCGATGATCATGTAGCCCTCGCCATCGAGGGTGAGATTGCGGCCGAGCACGTTCGCGCCGCTCATCTGGGTGCGCCAGAAGCCGTCGCTGATGACCACGACGCGAGCCCCTGGCCCGTCTTCGTCCGGACGGAACAGCCGCCCCTGCGCCGGCTGGACGCGCAGGACGTCGAAGAAGCCGGCCCCGACCGCGGCCGCACCGGTGGCGCGCGGCGCGCCGTTGCCGGTCACCGTGAACGACCGTCCACCGTAGAGCGCCATCCGCTCGGCGTCCGGGTCGCAGACCCGACTCGCAAGCCGTTGGCAACCGGAACGGTCACGCCATGGCGCCGCAGCGAGTCAGCGCCGTCGGAGCAGCGGTGCGGGTGTTCCTGAAGCGATCCGTGAGGTCAGCCGAGTCAACGAGTCAACGAGTTGGCGAGCCGGCGATCAATGCGAGGCAGCGAGCGACACGCGCGCGTGAGGCACACATCGACACGTTCGACGCAGGTCGAACGTCGCTCTTCGCGCACACAGCGGCCGGGAGCGCGCGTGACCGGTGCAAGCCGTCCCGGATCGCGCAAGGAATACCCGCACCGTTCACCGGCGCTCCACCCGCCGACCGAGCCCGGAGCGCGCGTGACCTGCCGATCGAACAGCGAGCGCGCATGACCGGCGCAGGCCGGCGCTGTCTACTCGCGCCCCGGCGTCTTGTAGCGATCCGAGAGCAGGTCCTGGCGCGAGCGTTCGACGTGCTCGACGCCGCGGACGTAGACGTGCTCGGCACGGGTCGAGAACTCGAACGGATCGCCGCTCCACACGACGACGTTGGCGGCCTTGCCGACCGCAAGCGAGCCGACGGTGTCGGCGACGCCGAACGCCTCGGCCGGGGCCAGCGTCACCGCCCGCAGCGCCTCGTCCCACGGCAGCCCGTAGGCGACTGCGTTGCCGGCGTGCTGCTTGACGTTGCGGACGTTGAAGGTCTCGATCGCGCCGGCGGTGATGACGACCGGCACGCCGGCGCGCCGCAGCAGCGCCGCGTTCTCCTGGCGCGTCCCGAGCGCGTCGAAGCTGCCGGGTATGTTGTCGAGCGCGCTCACGAGCACCGGCACCTTGGCGGCGGCCAGCGCCGGCGCGACCCGCCACGCTTCGGCGCCGCCCTGGACGATGACGCGCAGGCGGTAGTCCTTCGCCAGGTCGAGCAGCGACTGGATGTCAGCGGCGCGATCGACGGCGACCAGCAGCGGCAGCTTGCCGGCCAGGACCGGCTGCAGCGCCTCGAGGTGGATGTGCGAGACGACGAAGTGCCGCGTCGCGGCCCGCTCGAACGCCACCTTCTTCAAACCATAGGTGCGGGCGTCGTCGAGCAGCTGGCGCAGCCGCATCAGCAGGTCGCCCCGCGATTTGGCCTCGGCGGTCGTCGCGGTCAGGTTCGCGACCATCGCTACGGGGGCTCGTCGCACCAGCGCCACCCGCGTCTCGCCCAGCGTGTCGACGAACGCGGCCTGGCCGGCGATCAGGCCGCCGGTCGGCACCGCCACCACCGAGGTGACACCCTCGTTGCGGGCCGGCGTCCACAGCACCGACGCCGGGTTCAGGCCATCCCAGGCTCGGAGCGCCGCGGCGATGCCCGCCTCGCCTTGCGCCGACGCGTCGTTGGTCGAGGCGACGGCGTCGACCTCGCTGAGACCAAGCGTGGTCAGCGCGTTGACGAGGCCGGGCGTGACC
Source organism: Vicinamibacteraceae bacterium (assembly GCA_039916225.1). Taxonomy (GTDB): domain Bacteria; phylum Acidobacteriota; class Vicinamibacteria; order Vicinamibacterales; family Vicinamibacteraceae; genus JBDSLU01. The sequence goes on along the minus strand of JBDSLU010000007.1, from coordinate 4,772 downwards.
CACTTGCCTTTCGCGTCGACCACGCGTGCCCCGACCGGCAGCGGCACCGACGCGCCGACCGCGGTGATGCGACCGCCGTCGATGATCACGGTGCCGTTCTCGATCACCGGACCAGACACCGGGTGGACCCGTCCGCCGACGATGGCGATCGGCTGCGCGAGGACGCGAGCCGGCGTGGCGACGAGAAGGGCCGCGGCGAACAGCACGAGCGAGCCGAACAGGCGCAGCATCAGCGGGCCTCCGCGGGCACGAAGCCCAGCTCGAAGTCGGTTCGCCAGCGCGTGTCCGGCGCCGACCGGTCGTAGCGCAGCACGCCGTCGATCCACACCTTGTCGGTGCGCGTGTAGACGCTGAACGGATCGCCGGACCACAGCACGAGGTCGGCGTTCTTACCGGCTTCGAGCGAGCCGATCTTGTCGTCGAGGCCCAGCGCCCAGGCCGGGTTGATCGTCAGCCACTTGATCGCGTCGGCTGGCGCGACGGGCAGGCCGATCGCCGCGCCGGCGGCCATCGCCTTGGCCGCTTCCTGGTTCAGGCGCTGCGAGCCGGACGGATCGTCCGAGTGGATGATGGCGCGCGCGCCGGCCCCCTGCAGGATCGCAGCGTTGGCCTTGACGCCGTCGAGCGCCTCCATCTTGAAGCCACCCCAGTCGGCCCAGATCGACGCGGCGATGCCCGCGGCCGCCAGGCGATCGGCGATCTTGTAGCCCTCGACCACGTGGTGGAAGGAGCGGATCTTGTAGCCGAACTCGTTGGCGATGTCGATCATCTGCGCCATCTCGTCGGCGCGATAGCAGTGGTTGTGCACCAGGATGTTGCCGCGGAGGACCTCGGCCAGCGTTTCGTTGGTGAGGTCGCGATCGGGCGCGCTGCCCTTCTTCTCGGCCTTGTCCTTCTCGGCGAGGTACTTGTCCCACTTGCGGCGGTACTGCTCGGCCTGGATCCAGGCGGCGCGGTAGCCGGCGACGTTGCCCATCCGTGTTGACGGGCCGCTCTTCGCGTAGACGCGTTTCGGGTTCTCGCCGCAGGCCATCTTCAGGCCGTAGAGCGCGCCCGGGAACTTCATGTCCTGCGCGGTGCGGCCGGGCACCACCTTGAGCACGACGCTGCGTCCGCCGAACAGGTTGGCCGATCCCGGCAGCACCTGCAGCGTGGTGACGCCGCCGGCGAGGTTGCGCGGGAACTGCGGATCCTGCGGCCACACCGAGTGCTCGGCCCAGACGTCGGCGGTGTTCGGCTTGGTGGCTTCGTTGCCGTCCGAGCTGGCGTCGACGCCCGGCGCCGCGTAGACGCCGAGGTGCGAGTGGTCGTCGATGATGCCGGGCGTGACGAACTTGCCGCCGGCGTCGATGATCGTGGTGCCGGCCGGCACGTCGACCGTGGCGCCGATCGCCACGATCCTGCCGTCGCGCACGAGGATGGTGCCGTTCGGGATCACCGGGCCGGCCGCGGTCAGCAGCGTGGCGTTGCGGATCGCGAACGGCGGCGAGACCGGCGCTTTGTAGGTGCTCGGAAACGGATCGTCGCGTGGAACCGACAGCCCGCCCTTGCCGGGATCAGGCTCCTTCGTCTCTTCTTTCGCGGGCGTGGGGGGAGTAGTCGCCGGGGCAGCAGGAGGTTTGGGAGGCGTCTGGGCGGTCGCAGGCTGGGCCAGCCACAAGAGGAGAATCGCGCTCGACATCGCGCGAGGAAGGGCGCTCATGGGTCAGCAGCCTACCCCGAGTCGCGTCGTCTCCAGCGGCCGGGCGGGAAACCGCATTACAATCCCGGCCAACTTGTCGAGCTCCAGCGACGCAGCCACCGGCCAGTGGTCGGACGATGCCTTCCTCGACGCGCTGCGTCGGTCCGGCGATCCGGGAGCCGACGCCGCCCTCGCCGGCCTGATCGGTGACGGCGGCCTGCCGGCAGTCGGCACCATCTTCAAGCTGCTGCGCGCCAACGACACGCCGCTGCCGCCCGACGCGCCGGCGCCCCTCAAGGCCTTCATGGCGGCGTCGGCCGGCCTGCCGCCGGACCTCGACCTCGCCCGCCTGGCCAACGGCGGCCAGGCCTTCCTGCGTAACGCGCTGCCGTCGGTGGTGGTGCTGCTCGCCTCCAGCCTGCCGCGCGGCTACGGCGCGCCGTGCATCTGCGAGATCCTGTCGATCTCGAAGGATCTGGAGCGCCACCCGTTCGGCCGGTTGATGGGCGTGGTGCAGCTCCTGATCAACATCTCGGACGCCGACGCGTTCCAGCCGAACGGGCGCGCCATCGTCACCGCCCAGAAGCTGCGGCTGCTGCACGCTGGCGTGCGGGCCATCGCCGGCCGCTACCGGCCGAACTACCAGGAGCGCTTCGGGGCGCCGGTCAACCACGAGGACATGCTCGCGACGATCATGGGGTTCTCCTTCCTCCTGATCGACGGCGTGCGCCGGCTCGGCCTGCCGCTCGGCACCGAAGAAGCCGAGGACCTCTATTACGTGTGGCGTGTCTTCGCGCTGCTGATGGGCATCGCACCGCCCGGGCGCCCGCACGACGACAGCTTCATCCCGCCCACCATCGCCGACGCCGCGACGTTCTACGGCGCCTACGTCCGCCGCAACGACACGAGCGCCGAGCGCAACGCCGACGGGGTCATGTTGACGCAGGACAACCTGACGATGATGACGGCGATGATCTGGTGGCCGCTGCGCCTGATCGGCCTCGGCTTCGCGCCGCGGATCGCGATGGCCGAACTGCTGACGCCGGAAGAGCTCGCGCGCGTCGGCGTCCGGCCGCTCATCGGTCACAACGTGGTCAAGGCGGCGTTGGCGCTGGTTCTGCGCCTCGGCCGCGATGTCGGCGTGCACACGTCGTTCGCGGCCCGCCTCTCGCGCCTGATCCTGCAGGGCATGGTCGACCTCGACCGCCACGGCGAGGTGGCCTTTTCGATTCCGATGTCGCAGACCGATCTGCGCTCGGCCGCGTTCGAATGAGCGCGCACTCCCAACCACAGAGGGCTAGCGGATGATCGCCGACATCGTCTGGATCAACTGGACCGACTACACCGGTCTCGAGTTCTTCTTCTACGGGGTCGGCTCATTCCTCTGGGTCATCGCCTACGTCATCTACATCCGCAACATCCTGCGCTACAAGTTCGTCGAGATGCCGGTCTTCGCCGGCTGCTGCGACGTCGCCTGGGAATTCGTCTGGAGCTTCATCGCCGTCAACAACATGGGGATGATCTTCCAGGCGGCCAACTACGTCTGGTTCTTCCTCGACGCCGGCTTCATCTTCACCTACGGTGTGCTGTTCTTCGGGCACAAGCAGTTCACCCTGCCGCAGATCACGAAGCGTTCGTTCTTCGTGCCGATGTGCCTGTTCATCGCCACGGCGGCTGGCCTGGTCACGTATTTCCTGTGGGCGCAGCACATGGACAACGCGGTCGGTGGTCGCTCGGCCTACCTGATTCAGCTGTCGATCTCGTTCCTCTACATCCCGCTGATGCTGCGGCAGACGGACCTGCGCTACTTCTCGTTCACCGCCAACTGGACGCGCGCGCTCGGCTCGGCGATGGTGGTGGTGTTCTTCCGGCTGCACTACCCCGAGGATCATTTCCTGCTGACGATCGGCACGACGGCGGCGATCGCCGACGCCACCTTCCTCGTACTGTTCCTGCGGAAGCAGCGACAGCTGGCCACGTCGACGGAATTGGCGACCGCAGCCGCATAGCCCGGCCCGTCGGAACACCACGACGCCGACAGGGGGACGCGGGCGGTTCTTCCGCTGGGAGAGACGCCGCTATATCGGCTAGCCGACCTGACGAGGCGGCGAGTGCAGGAGCCCATGCGAGTCGGCGAGCGACACGTGCGCGAGAGGCACGGATCTTCCTAGCGTGAGCGCCAGCGACTCAGGTCGTCGGCGGCGCGCTGCTCGAACGTCTTGGCACCCTGGATCCGGGCGACGTCGAGCGCGGCCTCGAAGGCGCTGGCGATCTGGTCGTCCGGCGCGCCCTCGGACTGGAGCAGGCGCGCCTGCAGCCGGTGCAGCTCCGATTCCCAGTAGCGCTCGCCCTCGTCGGCGGTGATCTGCAGGGCTTCGTCGAGCAGCCGGCGGGCCAGCTCGAGGCGACCGTAGTCGAGAGCCGCGGCCACCGTCCAACCGAGGAACCGGCTGCACTGGAGGTTGCTGCCGTAGGCCGAGCGCATCAGGGCGATCGAGGCTGCGGCCTCCTGCAGCGCCCGATCGATCTCCGCTTCGGCCGACGCCGCCGACATGCCGGTCAGCGCCAGCGAGATGCGCCAGTGCACGACCCAGTACTGGTAGGAATGCTCGGAGCTGAGGGCGATCAGCTCCTGCGCGCGCTGCCGGCTGGTGGCGACATCGCCCATCGACGTGGCCAGGATCATCCGGTTGACCAGGGCGACCGACTGGGTGAACGGCGAGAATCGGCGCGCGGTGGGCAGCGTCTCGTCGGCGACGCGAATCGCGTCCTCGGCCGAGCCGAGCAGCCACAGCGTATCGGCGAGCAGCGACTGCGACAGCACACCGATGTCGTAGGCGAGCGCCGGGTTGGCCAGACCGTCCTTCGGGTAGCTGGCGAGCAGCCGTTCGAAGCCGCTGCGGGCCTGCGCCAGGTGACCGAGGAACATGTCGGCGGCGGCGGTGGTGTAGAGGCCGACCAGGCGCGACTCGTCGTCGCCGGTCGACTCGCCGAGGGCGAGCCGTTGGTGCCCCAGCTCCAGCGCCCGATGCAGCTTGCCGCGGGCGCAGTAGAAGTTCCACAGCCCGAAGTAGATGCCGAGCGGGAGGTC
>JBDSLU010000006.1:0-12681 GCA_039916225.1 Vicinamibacteraceae bacterium | reverse complement strand
ACCCGGGGCCGTAAGCGCCGTTGCGCTCGGCGACGTTCTCGACGGTGTAGGCGTTCTGTCCGTTGCCGGAGTAAGTGCCCGCCGCCAACGGCTCGGCGAAGGTGCCGTTGCGATCGGGGTCGATGGTGTTGTTCACCAGCGTGAACGGCGACCCGCTCAGCGCGCGCGCCACCCAGCTCACGTTGAGACCGCCCGTGCGCGGAATGACCGCCCGGCCGCTGACGACGAAGTTGTGGCGCAGGTCGAAGTTCGACGGGCCCTCGTTGAGCTCCAGGTGCATGTCGTCGAGCACCTGGAAACCGCTGGCGGCGACACCGGCGGCGGACGTATTGCCGCGCGACTTCGACAGCGTGTAGGACACGCGCGCTTCGTAGTTGTTGCCGAAGCGCTTGTTGACGCTGAGGAGCAGCGCGTCGTAATCGATCTCGCCGACGTTGAGCGGCTGCGTGACCGCGGTCGTGAAGTTGGCGAAGCCCGGATAGGTGTTCCGCAACGCGACATAGGCGTCGGCCAGCGAAGGGCTGGCCTGCCGCACGAGCGCGGACGTGGCCGCCGTCGTCGCCCGCAGCCCCGGGTTCAAGTCGACCGACATCAGCAGATCACGACTGGCCGCGTGCACGTAGTCGGCGCTGACCGCCAGGCTCGCGGCGAGCTGGCGCTCGTAGCCCAGCGTGATCTCGTCGCTGTACGGCACGACGCGATCGGCATTGTCCCAGCTCGCGCCGGTATTGCGGAGGAGTCGGCCGGCCGGGAACTGCTGCTCGATCAGCGCCCGGTTGATCACCGGCCCGTTCAGCAGGTACGGGTCGGTCGGCAGCCGGCCGGCGCGGGGCCCCGGATCGGCGGCCGAGGTCGGGAAAGTGACGAGGAACGATTTGGTGAACGGCGTGCCGGTGTAGAGCCCGCCGATCAGCTCGAAGTGCGTCTTCTCGAAGAAGCGGCCGTAGCCGGCCCGGACGACGCTCTTGCCGCCGCCCAGGTCGTAGGTCACGCCCACACGAGGCTGGACGTTGTTCTTGTCGACGGGGTACGACTCGAGCAGCGGATTGTCGGTCTCGGCGATCGGAATGACTTCGAGGTCGTAGCGAAGTCCGAGGCTCAGCGTGATCCGCGGCGTCATCCGCCACTTGTCCTGGAGGAATCCGGCGAAGTAGGTCGCCTTCTCGTAGAAGCGGCTCGGGCCGCCGACGCGGACCGTGAAGCGATCGGGATAGGTGCGCGGGTTGGCCGGGTCGAAGTCGAGGTCGTTCTGGCCGAACGCGAAGGTGCCGTTCAGGTTGCCCTGGTTCTCGTTGAGCGCCCCCGAGTAGACGTACTGCACGCCGGCCTTGATGTCGTGGTCGCCGCGCTTGCCGGGCAGGAACCACGACAGGGTGTCGTCGAACGAGATGCCGTCGTTGATGCGGAACTGCGCGGTGTTGTCCTGCTGGGTGATGAAGTTCTGGTAGGCCAGCGTCGGCTCACAGCCGGCGAGGTCGCGGCCGTTGCCGTTGTAGCAGGCGTTGGCGAACGTCACGTTTTCTCGCGTCCAGGTGAGGCGCAGGGTGTTGACCTTGCTGTTGGACAACACCGAGTTCAGGTTGACCGCCAGCGACTGGTCGACGTCCGACTCCTCGCGAGAGGCCAGACCGGTCGGGAAGACCGCGCCGGTCGGCACGATCTGGTTCAACTGCGGCGACTGCTCGCGCAGCCAGCGCACGTTGTAGGTGTGATTGGACGACAGCTGATGATCGGCGCGGACGATCGTGTTCCACACCCGATCCTGGGTGGTCTGCTGATCGTTCAGATCGGCGCGGGTCGGGAAGACGATGGTGTTGGCCCGATCGATCGCGAACCGCTCGAGGCTGGCGAAGAAGTGCATCCGGTCCTTGATCACCGGCCCGCCGATGACACCGCCCCAGCGCTGATAGCTGGTGTCGGCCTTGGCCAGGTCGCGCTGCTTGGCCAGGAAATCCTTGCTGGTCAGGCCGCTGTCCTGGAAGAAGCCGAAGGCGCTGCCGTGGAGGACGTTGGTGCCGCTCTTGATCACGGCGTTGACGACGGCGCCGGTGGTGCGGCCGTACTCGGCGTCGTACTGGCCGGTGAGGACCTGGAACTCCTGGACGGCCTCGATCGGGGTCCGCGCCTGCATGCCGGCGCGCTGGCCGATGACGTCGTCGTTGTTGTTGCCGCCGTCGACCGTGTAGTTGTTGTTGCGCGGATCCTGGCCGTTGACGCTGATCGCGTCGCTGCCGAACGACTCGGTGCTGATCGACGGCACGATGCCGGGCAGCAGGCCGATGAAGCCGATGAAGTTGCCGTTCACGCTGGGCAGCTGGACCAGCGTCTCGGTCGAGATGTTGCCGCCGATCTCCTTGGAGGTGACGTCGACGAGCGGCGTCCCGGCGGTGACGGTGATGACCTCCTCCATGCCGCCCACTTCCATCGTCACGTCGATGGTGGCGGTGCGGCCGACCTCGAGCTGCAGGTCGTTCCGCTTGAAGGTCTTGAACCCCTGCAAGGTCGCCGACACTTCATAGCGGCCGGGCACGAGCGCGCTGGCGATGAAGGCGCCGCTGTCGCCGGACAGCGTCTCGCGGAACATCCCGGTGTCCTGGTTCCTGACCGTCACCGTGACGCCCGGCAGCGACGCGCCGGTCCCGTCCAGCACCCGGCCGCGGACCTCGGAGGTCCCCTGCTGCGCGCCGGCGACGCCGACCATCAGTAGCCACGCGAACATCCATCCGAAAACACGTCGACTCATCAATGCCTCCGCAGGCTCACGCTCCGCAAAAGAGAATGGCCCGGCGCCATACCGGAATACAGAACGATGAATTACCCGATGGGTTTATTTGGATCTACGACGCGGCGGGGGCCACGCGTTGCTGCACATTTGCGGGCTTTTGGCTCGGCATGACGTGCACGCCATTGCAGCACAGCAAGCAGGATGCCGTCCCAGCGTCGTCACAGACGGATAGCCCCAGCGACTGATCAAAGGAGGGCGCCGCGACTCATGTACAGTCTGCGGCGTGCCGCGCCTCTCGATCGGCCGTTCGGGAACCGTTTGGCTGTGGGCCGCGGCGGCCGCATCGCTGGCGGTCAGCCTGACGCCGGCCGCCGACACGGCGCTGTATCCGTTCCGCCTGTTCACGACGTGGGTCCACGAAGGCGGCCACGCCCTGGCCACGGTCCTGGTCGGCGGCCACGTCTCATCGATCGTCATCCGGCCGGACGCCAGCGGCCTGACGCTCAGCCTGGTGCCGGACAGCCGCCTGCTGCAGGGCGTCGTCGCCTCGGCCGGCTACTGCGGCGCGGCCTTGGTCGGCTGCCTGCTGATCGCGGCCACCCGCGTCGAGCGCCGCGCGCACACCGTCCTCGGCGGCCTCGGCGCCTGCATGCTGCTGACCCTGCTCCTGTGGGTCCGCAATCCCTTTGGCGCGGTGGTGGTGCTCGCCTGGGCGGTGGCCTTCCTCCTCCTCGCCCGGCGCGGCCTCGGTCGGACCGCGCAGTTCCTGGTCGGGCTGCTCGCCGTGCAGGTCGCCCTCAATGCGGTCTTCGACATCCGCGTGCTCTACCTGGTCGACGGACCGTCGGACGCGGTGACGATGGCGCGGCTGTTCCTGCTGCCGGCCTGGCTGTGGGCGTCGGCGTGGATGCTGCTCGCGCTGGGCATGCTGGCCGCGACCATCTGGATGACGCGCGCCCGGCGTTGAGCGCGGCTACCCGCGAATCAGATACACGGCGGCGACGATCACGGCCACGGTGACGACAATCGCCCGCAGCGTCGTCGGCTTGATGCGCCCCGCCAGCCGGCCGCCGACCGTGCCGCCGACGATCGCCCCGACGCCCATGACGAGCGCCACGAGCCAGGCGACTTCGCCGGAGGACAGGAAGAAGATCGCCGCTGCCAGGTTGGCGGCCAGGGCGATGGCCTGCTTGAGGGCGTTGATGCGGGTCAGCGTCTCGTCGAGCACCAGGCCGAGCACGGCGAGGAGAATGACGCCGAGCCCGGCGCCGAAGTAGCCGCCATAGACCGCGCCGCCGGCGACCGGCAAGGCGAGCCGGAGCGGCGACACCGGCCGATCGTGGTGCCCGCCATGGCCGACCAGCCAGGCACGCAGTCGATCCTGGACCGCGAGCAGCACGGCCGCCATCAGGATCAGGTACGGCACGAGCGTGCGAAAGGCGTGCTCGCCAGTCTCGAGCAGCAGGATGCCGCCGGCGATGCCGCCGAGCGCGCCAATCGGCAGCGTGAGCAACAGGCGGCTGCGCTGCCCGGCGAAGTCGCGGCGCTGCGCCAGCACGCCGCCGACCATGCCCGGCCACAGTGCCACCGTATTGGTGACGTTGGCGGCGATGGCCGGTATGCCGATCGCCGTCAGCGCCGGAAAGGACAGCAGCGTCCCGCCGCCGGCGATCGCGTTCACCAGGCCGGCGGCCATGCCGGCCAGTCCGACCAGGGCGTATTGCAGCGGCGTCGGCGTCATCGAGCAGGGGGCACGGTCACGGGCATCGCGCGGCGATTATGTCGCAAGGCCGCGCCCCGGCTGGTACCATCCCAGGCGATGAGCGAGCAGATAGAGGCCGCGTGGCCGATCGTGGTGTTCACCGACGGGGCGGCCAAGGGCAATCCCGGGCCCGGCGGGTGGGGTGTGGTCGTGCTGACGCCCGACGGGCAGGTCACCGAACTGGGCGGCCGCGTCGACCACTCGACCAACAATCGGATGGAGCTCACCGGGGCCATCAACGGGCTGGCCGAATGCCAGGCCGTGCCGGGGCCGGTCGCCGTCTACACGGATTCGACCTATGTCATCCAGGGCATCCGCCAGTGGATCTGGGGCTGGCGCAGCCGCGGCTGGCGCACGGCGACCGGCACCGAGGTGCTGAACCGCGACCTGTGGGAGCGCCTGTCGGCCTTGGTCGATGCGCGCGGCAAGGGCGGCATCACCTGGCACTACGTCCGCGGGCACATCGGTACGCCGGGCAACGAACGCGTCGACGAGATCGCCGACGGCCTCGCCCAGCAGCAGGACATCCAGTTTTACCGCGGGCCACTCAGCGGGTATCCCCTGCCGATCCTCGAGCTGCCGGAGGATACCGACGTGCCGGCGCGGCGCGCCGGATCGTCTGGGCGCTCGTCGTCGGGCGGCAGCAGCAAGTCGGCGCACTCCTACCTGAGCGTCGTCGACGGCACGGCGATGCGCCACGCGACGTGGGCCGAATGCGAGCGACGCGTGAAGGGACGCTCGGGCGCCCGTTTCAAGAAGGCGACGAGCGCCGGCGACGAAGTGGCGATCCTGCGCGGCTGGAACATCGACCCGGCCAGCGTGTGAGGGGCCAGCGGGCGGCGACAGTCGGCGCAGGCGTGCCCGACGATCGGGCGCGCGCCGTCAGCGAACGGGATCGCCTCGCAGCTCGCGGTGAAAGTGCCGCGGGGCACCGAGACGGGCGAGGCGCCCGGCGATCCAGGCGCGAGGAGGGCGAATATCGGGGATATGTAAAGCCGCGTGGCCACGCGGCTTTCGCTCGACGGCTCCGGACTGCGTCCTCGCCGTTCGAGTCAACCGACGAGCAACGCCGAGCGCCGGGATGCATCGCCCGACGAATGCCGCGGGACTTTCACCACGGGCTGCTTGGCTCACAGCTCGATGATCGTCACGCCGTCGTTGCCGGGGGCGAGGCGAAAGGCGCGGATCGAGGGCAGCTCGCGGAGCTGACGGTGCAGCGCGCCGCGCAGACGGCCGCCGCTGCGGCCGTGGATCACGCGCAGGCGTCCGTGACCGGCGCGGATCGCGGCGTCGACGGCCGAGACGACGCGCTCGAGCGCATCGGCGACGATCAGGCCGTGCAGGTCGACATCGGCCGCGGGCCGGCGGGGGCTCCGGTCGTCGTCGTGCGGAGCGGCGTCGCCAGCCTTCTCGGAACGTCGGGCGGCTTTCCCGTGCGAACCGTCGCGGATGGCGTCACCGGCATCGACGACGACGCTGCGGTTGCCGATCAGGACGAGCAGGCGCCGGTGCTGACGCACCTCCTGCACGACGCCTTTGCCGAGCGGCGTCCGCACCGTATCGCCAGGGACCAGGGTCGTCATCGGATCCGCGCCTTCGCCACTGCTCGCTGGCCACGATACTGTACGCCGGTGCCCCGATGATGCCGCCGCACGACGCGTTCCGCGCCCAGCTGAAGGCCGGTCCCCCGCTGCTGACGCTGGCGCCGATGCAGGAAGTGACCGACGGGGCGTTCTGGACCCTCGTCCACCGCTATGGCGGCGCCGACGTCTACTGGACCGAGTACTTCCGCGTCCACGCCGACTCGACGCCGGAGAAGTGGATCGTCGATTCGATCCGCGACAACACCACCGGCCGCCCGGTCGTGGCCCAGATGATCGGCAACGACGTGCCGGCGCTGGTTCGCACGGCCAGGTTCCTGCAGACGCTGCCGATCGTCGCCGTCGACCTGAACCTGGGCTGCCCGGCCCCGATCGTCTACCGCAAGTGCGCCGGCGGCGGGCTGCTGCGCGAGCTGCCGCGCATCGACGCCATCCTCGGCGCCCTGCGCGACGCCGTCTCGGTCGCCTTCACCGTCAAGACCCGCGTCGGCTTCGCCTCGATCGAGGAATTCGAGGCGCTGCTGGCGATCTTCGCCCGCCACGACCTCGATGCCCTGACGGTGCACGGGCGCACGGTGGCGCAGATGTACCGGCCGCCGGTGCACTACGACCTGATCCGACGCGCCGCCGAGGCCATGCCGTGCCCGGTGATCGCCAACGGTGACGTGCACTCGCCGGCGCAGGCCCGCGAGCTGCTGGCCCGCACCGGGAGCCGCGGCTTGATGATCGGGCGCGGCGCAATCCGCAGTCCGTGGCTGTTCGGCCAGATCCGGCAGGAGCTGCGCGGCGAGGCCATCACCCTGCCGACCGGGCGCGACGTGTGGACCTACATCCGCGCCTTGTGGGAGTCGCAGGCCTCGTTCGACAAGCCCGAACGCGTCCAGTGCGATCGGATGAAGAAGTTCCTCAACTTCCTCGGCGAGGGCGTGCCGGCGCCGTTCCTGCACGAGATTCGCCGGGCCCATACCGCCGCCGAGTTCCATCGCATCTGCGCCGCCTTCCTCGACCACGACGAGCCGATGGCGCTCGTGCCGATCGCCGCGGCACCGCGCGACGAGACGCGCCAGCTGGTCGCCGAGTCGCAGCACTGACCTGCGCCTCGACGCCCTGCCCTGCCGCGGCGGCGTCAGTCGAGGGCGGGCAGCAGGTGACGGCCGGCGTCGTCGAGCCCGATCTCCGACACGCGGCGCACGAACGAGAGCGGCAGCGGGCCGTAGAGGTGCGGGAAGAGCTCGCCGCCGCGCGATCGTTCCCAGCGCAGGGCGTCGCCCAGCGCCGCGGCATCGACCGCGACCAGCAGCAAATCGGCCTGGCCGGCGAAGTGGCGCGCCGCAGTCTCGCGCAGCTGGGCGGCGGTCGAGAAGTGGATGAAGCCGTCGCGCGCGTCGACCGTCGAGCCTCCGAAGGCCCCGGCCTCCTCGGCCGCGCGCCACGACGGGCGATCGATCAGCTTGAAGACGGTATCGGTCATGACTGGGCGGTCACTCGCCGGCCCGCAGCACGATGATGTGCTGCCAGGGCAGCACGTCGATGACGCGGTCGACGCGGAAGCCGTCGGCGCCGAGCTCCTCGCGGACCTGACTGACGCTCATCTTGTGCTCCTCGCGGATCGGCACGCGCGGATCCTCGCGCCGGAACTCGATGAGCACCAGTCGCCCGTCTCGCTTGAGCGCTTCCTTGAGCTTGCGGACGAAGACCTGCGGCGCCGCCAGCTCGTGATAGACGTCGACCATCAGCAGTAGATCGAAGGTCTTCGCCGGCAGCACGGGATCGTCGGCGCGCCCCTGGACGAGCTCGACGTTGGTCACCTTCTCGCGTGCCAGCCTGGCCTTGATGATCGCCAGCATGCCCGGCTGCAGATCGGTCGCGACGACGCGGCCGGTCGGACCGACAGCCTCGGCGAGCCTGACGGTGTAGTAGCCGGATCCCGCGCCGATGTCGGCGACGACGTCGCCCTTCTTCAGACCGAGGGCGGCGATCGCCTTGGACGGCGCCTCCTCGCGTTCGCGCTCCGGCCGATCGAGCCAGTCGGCGCCTTCCACGCCCATCGTCGGCGCCAGCACGCGGCCACTGACCGGATGCCGCGCCGACTGCGCGGCAGCCGTCGCGACGACGAGCGCCAACGCGAGCACGCTCGCCATTGCGGACGACGATCGCATCCAGCCAGGTGTCTGCACAGTGGGCCGGATGGTACCACCCCGACGGCGGCCCCCGCTCGTCCTCGCGGTCGGGTCGGCCTCTTGTGCGCTGGCGCGTACAAGCGCGCTGCGGCTGGCGTTACCAAAGCAGACCCGCGCACGTGGTGGCGCCGCCTCCCCGCCCCACAGCGAGCGTCCGAGGTCCGCATGTCGGTTCGATCGACGGTCGCAGCGTGGCTGCTTTGCGCCACTGTCTCCAGCACCTTCGGCTCTTCGGCTCTCGCGCAAGGCAGCGACCCGCTGCCGATTGCCGGCCGACGGCTCGTCCAGAATTACACCGAGGCGGTCGACCCGTCGTTCACGCGCCTCGGCGCGACATGGCCGGCGATCGGTGTCCCGCCGGCGCTGCCGTGCCGCGTGCTGGCCCACGCGCATCTGCGGCCGCTCCTCGACGAGTTGTGGTCGCGCTCGACCACCTTTCGCCTGCAATGCCGCCGGCTGGCCGGCGCCCGAGCCGTGGTGCTGCTGCAGGGCGCGTCCGCTGGCGAGACGGTGTGGGACGCCGAATCGCGTATCGGCCTGCTGGACGATGGGCGGGTGGCGGCGCGGGTGCGGGTGCGCGCTGGTCGCGAGAGCGTCGAGGTCATCGCGCACGAACTGGAGCACGTGCTCGAACGCATCGACGGCGTCCACCTCGCACTGGACGCCCTGCGTCGCGGATCCGGCACGACGCTGGCCGACGGCGCCTACGAGACGCGGCGCGCCACGGAAGCGGGCCGGCAAGCCGCCAAGGAAGTGCGTCGGGCCGCGGCTCAGTAGCTGGCGCCGAAGCCGAACGGGTAGAGCGTGTCCATGGCCGGATAGCCCGGCACGTCCGGCTGGTTGTCGACGATCGCCTGGAGCGTCCTGGCCAGCGCGAACGGCAGCTTGCCGGTCGGCTTGAAGCGGCCGCTCAGCACGTCGAGCAGGGCCACGTCGCTGACGCCGAAGCTGGCGACGATGGCGCCGGCGTCCTTCAGGCCGCTGGCGTCGTCGAGGACGTAGGGATTCCTGAAGTAGATGGCCAGCACGGTGCGGCGCGGCCCGACTTCGCGCATGACCGCCTGGATGTCGGCCAGCGACGGTGTGATCTGCCACGACTGCGAGGCAGCCATCGTCGTGAACGAGAGGTTGTTCGCTTCCCACGGCAGCGCGCCGCCGAAGAACAGCCCCATGGCCCGGCCGCCGCCCAGGCGACCGTCGTCGGAGCAGACGGTGTTCACGGCGGGAAACAGCACGCACGGATCCTCGGCGCCCCACGGCAGACGGGTGCGCGGATTCAGGCGGGCCGGATCGGCGCCGGATGTCGGATCCATCGATCGATAGGCGTTGGTGTTGGCGTTGCGGACCTGGACGCGGATGATCGCCGCGTCGTGCCCGGCGGCGGACGGCCGGGCCTGGCCCCCGGCGCTGTTCCCGTCGGTGACGACGAAGCCGTAGCGATCGACGTCGGCCTTGCCCATGCCGATCGTGTAGACCTTGGCGCCGGCGGCGAGTGGCAGGGCGGCGCGGCCGCGATCGGTCTGGTTCTGCAGCAGCACGATCGACTGGCGCTGCACCTCGAGCCCGCGCGCCCGATGCGCGGCGCTGCCGATCACCTCCGGCGCCTTCGTCGCGTCGACGTACGGGTCCTCGAACAGGCCGAGCCGGAACTGCTCGGCGAGCAGCCGCGATACGGCCTCGTCGACGCGGGCCGGCGCCACCAGGCCGGCCTTGACCAGATCGGTGATGGTGGCGCTGGTGCTGAAGCCCGACAGCACGTCGGTGCCGCCGTTGATGGCAGCGGCGACGCGCTCGGGCACGGTGCGCTGCTCGAGGCCCCAGGCCCGATCCGTCACGATGCCGGTATCGGAGTTGACGTAGCCGGTGAAGTGCAGCCGGGTGCGGAGCAGATCGTTGACGATGCGCGGCGAGAACGCGAAGCCCGTTTCTTCGAAGCGGACGCCGTGGTGCGTCACCTGTACCGGGACGCCGTAGTAGGGCATCACCGACGACACGCCGGCGTCGATCGCGGCGATGAACGGCTTCAGGTGATCGGCGAAGCGGCCGCCCGGGTAGACCTGGCGCTTACCGAACGAGTAGTGCGGGTCGAGGCCCATCTCCTGTGGCCCGCCGCCCGGAAAGTGCTTGATGGTCAGCGCCACCGACGTCGACGGGCTCACTGGCCCACCCTGCAGGCCGGTGACGAGAGCGCGGATGATGCGCGCATCGAGGTCGGCGTCCTCGGTGAAGGTCTCGTGGACGCGATACCAGCGCGGCTCGGTGGCGAGATCGGCGGTGTAGCCGTACATGCCGCGCAGGCCGATGGCGCGCCACTCGGCCCCCATCACCTCGGTCAGGGCGGTGACCGGCGCGATCGACCCGGTGCCGAGCACGGCGGCGGCGATGCCGGCCTCCTTGGGGAACTCGGTGAACGCCCCGGCGCCGGCCGAGATGCCGAAGCGCGGATCGGTCTCGTAGTGGTTGCGGGCGTTGTCCTTGAAGACGACGGGGATACCGAGCCGCTGGCCCTCGGCGAGCGCCTGGACGGCGTTGGTGAACTCGGCCATCTGCCGCGGCGAGACCGCGACGCCGCGAAACGCCGCCGGCCCGCCGGCGTCGCAGGGATCGCCGTCCGCCTTGACGACGTTGCGCAGGATGAACCGCGTCATCTTCTGCGTCTCGACGAAGGCGGTCGCCGTCGGCGTCAGCGCGCCGCCGCAGCCGGCGTTCAGCGTGTCGATCAGCATCAGCCCGGCCTTCTCCTCGAGGGTCATCCGGCCCACCAGATCGCGGACGCGCGCCTCGACCGGCCGGCGCCAGTCTTCGTACGGCTCGAGCGCGCCGCTGCCGTTGGCGTCCTTGAACCGCAGGCCGTCCACCGGGAGGACGGCGCGGCTGCGGACGCCCATGCCCGGCTGGGTCTGGGCCGGGGCCTGGGCCTGGGCGCCGACACGCGGCGTGCCGGGCACGCCCACCAGCGGAGCCGCGATCAGCCCGACGAGGAAGACGATCGCCGCGCGTTCGAAAGGCATGGCCGAATTATGTGCGCATCGTCGGCGTGACATCCGCCCCGACGCGGCGCAGGACCTGGCATCGCCGCCGCCGGCAACGGCGGCGCGGGCGACCGGTCACGGGCCGGTCGACGGCGACAGCAGGTAGACGCCGCGGGCCGGCATCGTCGCCACGCCTTCGGCGACGAGGGCGCGATTGCCGAGGCCGGCTTCGGGGCGCGACAGCCCGCTGATCCGCGCCAGCTCGCCGGGCACGGTCATGCCGGCGCGCGCCAGGAAGCAGCGCGCGATCTCGCGGACGGCGGTCTCCCGCGGGACCCGGCGCCGCAGCGAATCGGGGAATCGCGACACCGCCAGCGTCCAGATGTAGGTGAACTTGGGGACGTAGGCGACCTCGCTGGGCAGGATGAGCATCGCCGCCTGCAATTCGTCCATCGCCCGGGCGAAGACGACGCGGTCGCGGACCTTGGCGTCGGCGCGGAGGTCGGCGGTCGCCATCTCCCACTCGGAGCGAAGCACCTTGAGGATGGCGCGGGCCGGCGCGCTCAGGCGCCGCGCTTCCTCGACGCGTCGCACGCCCCACACGGCGTGGAAATGCGGGACCATCGCCGGCGCCAGGAACATCGCCTTCCCGCGCGCCATCTTGGCGTAGTAAACCTTGCCGCGGCGCATCAGCTCGTCCTTCAGGCGCCAGGTATCGGACGTCTCCGGATCGGTCTGCACGTTGCGCGGCTTGACCGCGTCGCGCCGGCCGCAGACGGCGATGAACAGCGACGGCCCGGGCTTCCGGGCATCGGTCAGGCAGTGCAGGAAGCCGACTTCGTCGACGAACCGCTCCGCCGCGAGCGGCGACGCCACCGCCCGCGACGGATCGCGGCGCCAGTGGTGGTCGCGGTGGGCTTCGATGTCTTCGGGGAGCGGCTGGCGCGACGGCATCTCTCGCATCGTCGCATCCCGCGGTTGCGGCCGTCGAGTGCGAGATGGCAGGACCCGCTCGACCATGCCCCATTCGTCGTAGAACAAGCTGGCGTGGCGGACGTGCCACGCCGCCCTACTCAGCTCGGATCACGGCTTCGGCGGCGTCGAGGCCAGGCGGTCGACGAAGTCCAGCCGCTCCTTGCGCGCATCGGGGCCCGGCTTGGGCCCGGCGGTCGTGAAGTCCATGATCTCGTCCTTCGCTGCGGTGTAAATCGGCCACTGCGGACGTCCGGCGCCATTGGGATCGCCGGTCTTGGCGAACGCCGCCCAGTAGTCGGTGGCGGCCGCTGCGAGCGCGACATCCTCTGGCGTGGCGGCGGCCTCGTACTTGGCCTTGACGGTCGAGAACACGAACGGGATCTCGGTGGCGTGCAGGGCGCCCTTCTCCTTGGGACGGAGCGACGAGGCGACGTAGGAGAAGCGATAGGCGTAGGTCGGCTGGACC
>JBDSLU010000005.1:0-7522 GCA_039916225.1 Vicinamibacteraceae bacterium | reverse complement strand
GACGTGCTGCGCCGCCAGGTCCGCGTCGCGCTCGGCCTGTGGCCGTGGCCGGAGCGGACGCCGCTGAACGCGACGGTGCGCGGGCGCATCGTCCGCGACGGCTACACGATCGAGCACGTCGCCTTCGAGAGCGTGCCCGGCCACTGGGTCACCGGCAGCCTCTATCGGCCGACCGGACGCACCGGTCGCCTGCCGGCGGTGCTGGCGCCGCACGGACATTGGCCCGGCGGCCGGCATCAGGAGCGCTCGCTCGACGACGCGAAGAAGGACCTGGCGTCGGGCGGTGAGACGCGCATCGAGAGCGCGCGCTACGCGCTGCAGGCGCGGCCGGCGATGCTGGCGCGGATGGGCGTCATCGCCTTCGCCTGGGACATGGTCGGCTATGCCGACAGCACCGCCATCGAGCACCGCGCCGGGTTCACCGACGCCGATGCCGAGCTGCGCCTCCAGAGTTTCCTCGGCTTGTCGATGTGGAACGCGGTGCGCGCGGTCGACTTCCTGCTGACGCTCCCCGACGTCGACCCGGCCCGCATCGGCATCAACGGCGCCAGCGGCGGCGGCACGCAGAGCCTGCTGCTGTCGGCCATCGACGAGCGCATGGCGGCCTCGCTGCCGGCGGTGATGGTGTCCGGCAACATGCAGGGCGGCTGCATTTGCGAGAACGCCGGCCTGCTGCGGATCGGCACCAACAACATCGAGCTGACCGCGCTGACCGCGCCGCGCCCGCTCGCCGCCGTCGCCGCCAACGACTGGACGACTGACTTCATGACCAAGGGGCTGCCCGAGCTGAGGGCCATCTACGCACTGATGGGCGCGCCCGAGGCCATTGCCGGGCAGAAGTTCGAGTTCCCGCACAACGACAACCAGGTGAGCCGCGAATACGCCTACGCGTTCTTCAACAAGGCGTTCGCGCTCGGCCTGCCCGAGCCGATCCGCGAACGGCCGTTCGTGCCGGTGCCGCCCGCGGAGCTGCACGTGTTCGACGCGGCGCATCCGCGACCGGCGAGCGAGCGTGACGCGGCCGGCGTGCGGAAGGCGATGCGCGAGTCGTCCGATCGGCAGTTCCGGGCGATGACCGCGCAGCCGCTGCAACTCGCCGCCTTCGTCCGCGGCGGCGTCGAGACGGCGATCGCCGATCGACTGCCAGCGAAGGTCGATGCCGGGAAGGGCAGCTTCCGTTCGCTCACCGCCGACGGGTTCTCGGTGCACCAGAGCGTGCTGGTGCGCGACGGAGGCCTCGCGCGGGTCCCGACCATCGGCATCGTGCCGTCCGGCTGGAAGGCCGGCCCGGTGGTGGTGTGGCTGCACGAGCGCGGCAAGCAGGCGGCATTCGAGGCCGACGGCAAGACACCGTCGCCGGAGGTGAAGCGTCTGCTCGCCGGTGGCGCGGCGGTGCTGGTGCCCGACGTGTTCCTGACCGGCGAGTCGGGCACACTCGCCGGCCGGATCACGATCAAGAACGAGGAGACCTACTTCGGCTACCAGACCGGCTACAACCGCACCGTGTTCGCCGAGCGGGTCGCCGACGTGCTGACGACGATCCAGTTCGCGCGGCAGCTCGGTGGCCGCGACGTCGCGATCGCGGGCCGCGGCCAGGCCGGCGTCTGGGCCCTCGCGGCGCGGGCGCTCGCCGGTGACGCTGTCACCCAGACCGCGGTCGATCTCGGCGGCTTCGACTTCGATCAGGTGCGCGAGACGACCAGCGAGGCGCTGCTGCCTGGGGCGGTGAAGTACGGCGGCGTCCGTGGCCTGGCGTCGCTGGCGACCAGCGGTCGCACGACGATCGCCGGCGCGCCCGCCTCGCCGGTGGCGCCGTGGCTGCCGCTGCCGGCGTCGGTGACGATGTCGACCGGGCCGGCATCCGCCGAGGCGTTGATGGACGCGGCGCTCGGCCGCTGACCTTAGGGCCCGTCAGGGAATAACTGAGGCACTCTGGGCGTCGATGCATCCCGCCTCGCCGCGTTGCTCGTCGGTCACATGCCCCCGGCATGCTCCCTCCGCGCGCCTTGCGATCCAGGCGCCTCGACGCCCAGAAGAGACCTCACTTATTTCCTGACGGGCCCTTAGGGTCCCAGTAAGCGTTACCGGCTGCCGGCACGGTATTGGCGGCGGAGGAAATCCGATGTTCAGCACCCGCCTCGGGCTGGCGGTCCTGGCGACCGCCGCCCTGGCCACACCCGTCCTGTCCACGCCGGCCGCCGCGCAGGCTGCCGCCGACCACCACGATCACGGCGCGATGACGCAGGCCCAGCCGGCCCAGCCCGCGTCGCCCGCCCAGCCCGCGTCGGCCGCGCAGCCTGCATCTCCGGCCCAACCTGCAGCCGCGGCGCAGCCGGCGGCTCCGGCCCGGCCAACGTTGCCGCGTAATCCGGCCCTGCCTGCCGCCGAGGAAGGCGCCAAGGCGGCCCTCGACAGCTCGCCTCGCCACGGCGAGTGGGCCGAGGTGAAGGTTCCCGGGCGTGATGCCCCGGTGAAGCTGTGGGTCGTCTACCCCGAGCGCAAGGACAAGGCGCCGGTGGTGATGGTGATCAGCGAAATCTTCGGGCTGTCCGACTGGATCCGTGGCGTCGCCGATCAGCTCGCCAAGGACGGCTTCATCGCCGTCGCGCCCGACTACATTTCCGGCAAAGGGCCGAACGGCGGCGGCACCGATGCGGTCGCCAGTCGCGACGACGTGGTCAAACTGATTCGCTCGGTCACGCCGGACGATCAGGTGGCGGTGCTCGACGCCACGCGCGACTTCGCGCTGAAGCTGCCCGCGGCCAACGGCAAGATCGCGACGGTCGGCTTTTGCTGGGGCGGCGGGGCGAGCTTCAACTACGCGGCCGCACAGCCAGCGCTGAACGCCGCGGCGGTGTTCTACGGCACGTCGCCGGACGCCGCCAAGCTGGCCACGATCAAGGCGCCGGTGATGGGTTTCTACGGCGGCAACGACGCGCGGGTGAACGCCTCGATTCCGCCGGCCGAAGCGGAGATGAAAAAGCTCGGCAAGCCGTACACGCCGCACATCTACGACGGGGCCGGTCATGGCTTCCTGCGTCAGCAGAGCGGCCAGGATGGCGCCAACATGAAGGCCTCCGAGCAGGCCTGGCCGGCGATGCTGGCGTTCTTTCGCACCAACCTGAAGTAGCGACCGCGCTCGTCGTCGTGTCTTGCCGAAGGCCGCCTGCGGGCGGCCTTCGTGCGTACGGTTGGCGCGCCGCCAGTGAACGTTCCGGAGGCGTCGTTCACGATCAGCATCCGCTCGACGCGGAAGTGACCGCTATTTGAAGCTGAGACCCACGGACGCCAGGAACAGCCGCGACTTGGGCTGGAACGGCACCGCCGCGATGTCCGCGGTCGTCGAGGCCTCGGCGGCCTGCTCGGGGATGCGGTAGAAGCGCAGGTCGAAGCTGAAGGCGACGTGTCGCGCCATGTACCAGCGCGCGCCGCCGCCGTAGTGGATGCCCATCAGGCGCGGCCCGTCGGGGACGTCGGCCTCGACGTCGCCGGTGGCGCGCCGCATGAACGCGTAGCCGCCGCCGATGTAGCTCCAGCCACGGCTGCTGCCGAAGTTCAGCGAGACCTGCGGGACCAGCGCGGTGAAGCGCGTCTCGATGGTCGGATCGGTGGCCGCGGTCGCGTCCTCGGGATCCGGCGCCTTGCTGCCGGACGTGCGGACGAGCGAGGCGCCGAGACCGAGCGCGAAGCGTTTGCGCCGGACCGGATACACGGTGGCGCCGAACTCGAGGCCCCAGCCCCGACCCGGCAGCTGGCTGGTGCGCAGGCTCAGCGGATCGGCGAGCGCGCTGCCGGTGTTGAAACTCGGCATCGCGATCCGCACGTCGAGCGCGAACGGTCCAGGCGGCGCATCGGTGGTCTGCGCGGCGGATGGCTGCGGAGCCGCCGCCGGAGCAGGCGTTGCGGGCTGAACCGCGGGCTGAACCGGCGGCGGCGTCGCGGGCTGGGCAACCGGCTGAGCGGCGGGCTGGCTGGCCTGCGCGTGAGCCTGCGCGCTCGCGAACGACAGCAGCAGGGCGGAGAGCACGAAGCGGTGGGCGAGCGTCATCGTCACGCGAACGGCAGTATACCGGGCCGTGTCATGGCCGCGGGACGAGCGTCCGGGCGAAGGCGAGCGCGCCGTCGAGATCGGTGAACTCGTTGTCCAGTTGCCGCTCGTAGGCCTGCTTCAGGATCAGGCCCATCTCCGGTCCCGGCGTGACGCCGAGCTCGATCAGGTGCCGGCCGAGGAGGATCGGCGCCGGCGGCGCGTGCTGCACCCCGAGCGCCTCGGCGCGTTCGCGGAACCATGGCATCGCCGAGCAGTCGAAGCGGCCGGTGCGCCCCTCGCAGTCGGCCTCGGCGACGCGGGCCAGCAGCTCGAGATCGACGCGGGCGGCGAGGCGGCGGAAGGCGCCGTCACCGACCGGCGTCGCCGCCTTGTGCCACATCCCCGGCGCCAGGTGGTCCGAAACGATCGTCAGCACGTGCTTGCGGACGTCGAAGCCGTCGACGGTGTGGATGTTCAGGCGATCGAGGAACGTCGTGGCCGGAGCGACGCCGGCCGCCTCGTGCCCGCGCGAGCGGATGTGGCCGTCGATGAACGCCGTGGTGGCTGGCTTGCCGAAGTCGTGTGTCACGGCGCCGAGCATTACCGTCAGGGCGCGACCGCGATCGAGGTCGTCGAGACGCGTCCGCGCCCCGTCGACGACCATCAGCGTGTGTACCCACACGTCGCCCTCGGGATGCCACTCCGGATCCTGCTCGCAGCCGACCAGGGCGTGCAGCTCGGGCCACAGCCGCTCGACGATGCCGAGGTCGAGCGCCAGCTGCAGGCCGAGCGACGGCCGCGCCGCCTGCAGCAGCAGCTTCTCGAGCTCGCCCCAGATGCGTTCCGCCGGCAGATCGTCCAACGCGATGGCGCGGCAGATCGCGAACGTCTCGGGCGCGAGCTGCAGCTCGAAGCGGGCGGCGAACTGCACGGCTCGCAGCACGCGGAGGCTGTCATCGCCGAACGTCCGCGGATCGACGATGCGCAGGATGCGATCGGCGAGGTCGTAGCGGCCGTTGAACGGATCGAAGTAGGTCTCGCGCAGCGGATCCCAGGAGATCGCGTTGATGGTGAAGTCGCGGCGACGCGCCGCCTCTTTCGGATCGAGCGCCGGATCGCCGACGACTTCGAACCCTTTGTGGCCGCGTCCCGTCTTCGACTCGCGGCGCGGCAGGGATACGTCGAGGCCGGCCACCTTGTAGACGGTGAAGCTCTCGCCGACCGTGTTCACCGGGCCGAACTCGGTCAACAGCGTCTTCAGCTTGAGCGGGTGCAGCCCGTAGACCTCGAGATCGAGATCCTTGGCGATCCGCCCGAGCAGCCGATCGCGAACCCAGCCGCCGACGATCAGGGCCCGTCCGCCGATGGCGTCGACGGCGCGGGCGATGGCGCGAGCCGCGTCGAGTGGCTCGGATGGCGCCTGCTCTGGCGCCGGCGTCATCGGGCGCCCTCGACCTTGGCGACTGGCTTGCGGCCGTAGCGGCGGACGATCCGATCGGCGAGGCCGGGAAAGGTCGCGCCAAGGATCGACAGCAGCTTGGAGCTGGCGTGCGGGTAGATTTCGGGCCGGCCGCGCTCGATCCCGTGGATGATGGCGCGGGCGACATGGTCCGCCGACTGTCGCGGCCCATGCCCCTCGACCGCGAAGCCCTGGGTCTGCGCCATCGTCTCGCGGAACTCGGTGTCCGTGCTGACGGGGAACACCACGCTGACGCGCACCGGCGTCCCGGCCAGCTCCACGCGCAGGCTCTCGGCGAGACCGACCTGGGCGAACTTCGTCGCGGCGTAGGCACCGCCCCAGCCGAGCCCGCGGCGGCCGACGATCGACGAGACGATCACGAGGTTGGCACGCGGCGCGCGGAGCAGGTGAGGCAGGGCCTGCCGCGCGAGCAGGAACGTGCCCATGTAGTTCAGGTCCATGAGGCTCGCCATGGTGTCGGGCGAGGTGTCGAGCAGCGAGCCATGGAAGCCGGCGCCGGCATTGGCGACGACGAGATCGAGGCCGCCGAAGATGGTCACGGTCTCCGCGATCGCCCGGGCGACGTCGTCATCGGCGGTGACGTCGCCGACCACCGCATGCGCCCGGCCGCCGGCTCCTCGTACCCGCTGGGCGACCGCCTCCAGCTTGTCGCGCCGGCGCGCCAGCAGAGTGACCGCGCAGCCCTTCGCGCCCAGCGCCACGGCCGTGGCCGCCCCGATCCCAGCTGACGCGCCGCTCACCAGCGCGACGCGCCCTTCCCAGCTGCCCATCCGGCCCACAGCTTGCCATCGCGCACGGCAATCGGCCAAGGTATTCCGGATATGCGATCCCGTGTCCACGCCCTCTTGGCGGCCGCCGGTGTGCTGCTGTCGGTGCTCTCTCTCGTTGCCGCGCAACGGCCGGCCCCGGCCGCGGGTCCGGTGCCCGGGCCGTCCCAGCCCGAGCCGCGCCTGCGCAACGTCAAGCAGCTCACCTTCGGCGGCGAGAACGCCGAGGCCTACTTCTCGCCCGACGGCAAGCAGCTGATCTTCCAGTCGACGCGCGACGGGGCCGGCTGCGATCAGCAGTTCGTGATGAACATCGACGGGACCGGCGTGCGCCGCGTCTCGTCGGGGGCGGGTCGCACGACCTGTGGCTACTTCACGCCCGACGGGAAGCGAATCATCTACGCGAGCACGCATGGCGGCGGTGCCGCGTGCCCGCCGAAGCCGTCCTACGAGCGCGGCTACGTCTGGCCGGTCTACGACAGCTACGACATCTATGCCGCCAACGCTGATGGCAGCGGCCTCACGCCGCTGACCACGACGCCGGGCTACGACGCCGAAGCGACCATCGCGCCGGACGGGCGCATCGCCTTCACCAGCGTGCGCGATGGCGACATGGAGATCTACTCGATGAACGGCGACGGTTCGGACGTCCGCCGCCTGACGCAGCGGGTCGGGCCCGACGGCGGGCCGTTCTGGTCCCGCGACGGAAAGCGCCTGGTCTTCCGCGGTCGGGAGATCGGCCCGGGCAAGGAACTGGACGACTACCGCGACCTTCTGAAGCAGGGCCTGTGGCGTCCGACGTCGCTCGAACTGTTCGTCATGAACCGGGACGGCTCGGGGCTGACCCAGGTGACGAAGAACGGCTCGGCGAACTTCGCGCCCTACTTCACGCCTGATGGCCGCCAGATCGTCTACGCGTCGAACGCCGCCGACCCGCGCGGCCGCAACTTCGACGTCTATCTGGTGAACATCGACGGCACCGGCCTGGAGCAGGTGACCTTCAACGACACGTTCGACGGGTTCCCGATGTTCTCGCCGGACGGCACCAAGGTGGTGTTCGCGTCGAACCGGTTCGCGGCCAAGGAAGGCGACACGAACGTGTTCATCGCCGACTGGGTGGCGTCGCCAAAACCGTAAGCGACGGGCCCGTCGTTCGGAGTGTCTGCCGGTTGTACAACGGACGACCCGGGTGCAGCGATTTGCGCGGCCGCGGCGGCGCCGCGGGACCGGGTCGGTGGTGCGCTG
>JBDSLU010000004.1:0-7331 GCA_039916225.1 Vicinamibacteraceae bacterium | reverse complement strand
GCACCACGCGATCGTCGTCGAGCCGTACGGCCAGCGGCACGAGCGGCGCGCCGGTGAGTCGTGCCAGCGCGAACGGCCCGCGCGCCATCGATCGGGCCCGGCCGAAGCAGGGAACCGGTGCGGTCTGTGCCACCTCGCGGGCGTCGGCCGCCAGCAGCACGGCACCGCCATCCCGCAACCGGCCCAATGCCCGCCGATAGGCCATCGACCGATCGTCGCGGCCACCGTCGACCGCCGCGACCTCCAGGGTCGCCGTGGTCCCGAACTGCAGCGAGCGGCGGACCAGCAGCGCGTGCAGGCCGATGGCCTCGAAGGCCCCGGCCAGCCCGAAGGGCGGGCCGACGTGCCAGCCGACGAAGATCACCGGCACGCCGAAGTAGGCGCGCAGGCCGACGAGGCTGGCCGGGTCGACGCACCCCTGAAGCAGCCCCTGGCCGCGCCGCGCCGCGATCTCGACCAGGGCGCGGTTCTGATAGCGGGTGCCCGCCATCGCGTGCGCCATGGTCGCCGCTTCGCTCGGCGACGCGTCGCGGAACAGCGAGGCCACCTCGGACGCGTCTGGGCAGGTCGGGTGGAAGCGATGGGCGGCCCTGCCGGCGACACCCGTGGCCACCAGCACCGCCTGGATCGCGAGGGCTCCGCCCGTCATGCCGCGTCGTGCCGACGGACGACGAGGCGCATAAGCATCGGGCCGCGCGGCCGCAGCGTGATCCGGGCGTCGAGCGCCGGCGGACTGCCGATCGACTGGAGCGTCCACCGGCGCGCCAGGGTCGCCAGTGCCAGGACGCCTTCGAGCCAGGCGAGGCCCTCGCCGATGCACGCTCGCCGGCCGGCGCCGAACGGGAAGTAGGCCAGCTTCGGCCGCGGCGGGATGTTCGCGGCAAGCCAGCGGCCGGGATCGAAGCGCAGGGGATCGGCGAAGAACCGGGCGTCGCGGTGCACCAGGTAGGGGCTCATCACGACCAGCGTGCCGGCCGCGATCGGACCGGCAGGGCCGTGATGATCCTCGAGCGCGCGGCGCGCCAGAATCCAGGCCGGCGGCCGCAGCCGCAACGACTCGGCCAGCACCGCGCGCGTGTACGGCAGCCGCGGCAGATCGTCGGCGCTCAGGGATGCGGCGCCGAGTCCCGCGCCGAGCACGGCGTCCACTTCGGCGCGCAGGGCCACCGCGGCCGCCGGCTGCGTCGCCAGCCAGCCCCACGTCCAGGCCATGGCGTTGGCGATCGTGTCGTGACTCGCCAGCAGCAGCGTGATGGCGTCGTCGAGCAGCTGTTCCGGTGTCGCCTCCGGTCCGTCTGCCGCGAGGAGCAGGCCGAGCAGATCGTCGGGCGGATCGGGATCGGCGAGCCGGCGCACGATCAACGTCTGGACGATCGCTTCGAGCCGGGCCCGTGCCGGGCGGAGCTGGCGTCGTGGAGCCACCAGCGCGACCAGCGGATCGATCCCGGCGACCGCCACCGCCAGCACCTCGCGCAACTCGCCCGCCAGCGGGGCCAGGTCGGCGCTGAACAGCGCCTCGCCGGCGATGCCCAGCGCCAGCGACGCCATCTCGTCGACGACGTCGACGACGTCGCCGTCCCGCCACGCCGCCGCGCGCCGGCCGGCGTGCGCCGCGACGATCGCGCCGTAGCCGGTCATCCGTGCCCGATGGAAGCCCGGCGCGATGGCCCGGCGCCGCGCCGTGTGGCGCGCCGCGTCGGCGGTGAGGAGGCCCTGGCCGAGGAGCCGGGCGGCCCGCGTCAGTGCCGGTGGCTTGACGAAGCGCGTACCGTGCGTGACGAGCACGTCTTCGATCGCCGCGGGATGCCCGAGCAGCAGCGCCGGCTGGCCGGCCAGCGCGAACGGCACGGCGTCGCCGGTTGGCGCGAGCCCCTGCAGGAAGCCGATCGGATCGCGTCTCGCCTTGCGCAGCGTCAGGAGCGACGCGTAGCGCGCGCCCACCGTCTCTGTCGCCGCCGCCTCGATCTCCGTGATGTCACTCGCCATTCGTACGCGGCCATCGTCCTCTCCCGCGCGGGGCGGGTCAAGTCGGCGAGGCATTGATGCGTGCCGCGGATGCGTGCGTGTTGCTCGTGACCGGCCTGGCTGGCCGGCTACTCGGGCCTCAGACGCCGGTGCGCGAGAAGCGGGCCGCCAGCAGCGCCGCCAGGGCCACGGGCTCGGCTGGCTTGGTCAAGTGCGCATCGAAGCCGGACGCGAGGGCGCGACGGCGATCTGCATCCTGGCCCCAGCCGGTGATCGCCACCAGGAACACGTTCCCGTCTGCGCGACTGCGCAGCCGCGCCGCCACGTGATAGCCGTCCACGTCGGGCATACCCACGTCGATCAGGCCGACCTCCGGGTCGAACTCGGTGGCCAGCCGCAGCGCGTCGATGCCGCCATAGGCAACCGCCACGTGGTGCCCGCCCGCCGCCAGCAGGCCGCCGAGCATGTCGGCGGCGTCGCGGTTGTCGTCCACGACCAGGATGCGGCGTGAGGCTACCGGCGGCAGAGGGGCCGGCGGCGCAGCCGGAGGGGGTCCGACCGCGCACGGCAGCCGGAGGCGGAACTCGGCGCCGCGACCGCGGCCTTCGCTGTGGGCTTCGGCGGTCCCGCCGTGCAGCGCGGCCAGCGCCCTGACGATGGCCAGGCCGACCCCGAGCCCGCCTTGCCGCGACTCGCCGACCTGGACGAAGCGATCGAAGACGCGCTCGAGGTCGTCCGGATCCAGACCGCGCCCGGCGTCGCGAACCGCGATGACGACGGCACCGTGATGGGCATGCGCGGCAATCGTGATGAGGCCGCCGGGATCGCTGTACCGGCAGGCGTTGGTCAGCAGGTTGACCAGCATCTGGACGACGCGATCCGGATCGGCCTGCAGCCAGATCGCGGGCGCCGGCAGAGCGACGTCGAGGCGGTGCCGGCCCCGGGCGACCTCGCTCGCCACCGCGTCGACCGCGTCCTGCACCAGCGGCCGCAGCTCGCAGGCGCGGATGTGCAGCTCCAGCTTGTTGCTGGTCACGCGCGTGAGATCGAGCAGATCGTCGACGAGCCGGGTCAGGTGCTGCACCTGGCGGACGATCGTGTGCCGGGCCCGCGCCGCGACCGGCGCCGGTCCGTCGAGCAGCTCGATGGCGAAGCGGATCGGCGCCAGCGGGTTGCGCAGCTCGTGCGACAGCGTCGCCAGGAACTCGGACTTCTGGTGATCGGCTTCGCGCAGGGAGCGCTCGCTCTCGGTCAGCGCCCGCTCGCTGGTCGATCGCGCGTCGGTCGAGACCGCCAGCCGCGCCCCGGTACGCCAGATCAATGTAGCCAGCAACACGGTCAACGCCAGCACGATCGCCGACAGCGCGAACGGGGCGTCGATGAAGCCCGCCACGAACATCCGCGCCAGCGCCCAGCCGATGCCGAAGGGCAGCGCCACGCCAGCGAACAGCAGGCGCCGCGACAGCACGCCGACTTCGTCATCGCGGCACAGCAGCGATGACAGGCCGCTCTGCGGCCGCCCTGCCTGGACGGCCAGCCCGAGCAGCAGCAGGGCCACGGCAGTCACCATCGCGATGCCCGTGTAGCGCGCCACGGAATAGAGCTCGCTGAAGCCGTAGGCGTAGCCCATGACCGGCAACAGCACGATCGCACAGGTGACGATCGCGAGCAGCTGGCCTACGCTCTGCGCGCGGACCGAGGGCCTGGCGAGAAAAAGCAGTGCGGCGCCGAGCAGCAAGAGGGCTGTGGAGGCGGGTGGGCCCATCCGGTTCGGGCTGGTGGTCGCCAGTGCGCCGGCCGCCTCGTGGGCGATGAGCTGATCGATACCCAGGTCCCAGCCGACGAGATGCTGCGAGAGGGTGGCCCCGCCGACGACGACGGGCAGCAGCGCACAGATGCTCGCCAACGGCCGGAGCCAGCGCCAGCCCGACACGAACAGCAGGTTGGCGATGCCCAGGCTCGCCAGGGACACGGCAGCGTTGGTCTTGAGGGTCGGCCCAGGCAGATAGAGCGACGTCCACGCGGGCTCGCCACCAAGCCAGCCGGCGAGCGCCGTCAGTGCGGCGATGGCCACGAGCAGGCTGGCGAGCCTGGAGAACGCGAGCGAGCGCGCCGCCAGGGTCACCGTCGACGTCACCGCGCGTATCCTATCCGAGGCGCGGCGTCGCGGCGCCGCAGGTCAGAGTGGCAGCCTCATTTTCTCGCTGCAGGTCGTCAGGCAGTCGGGTGAAGAGCGGGTCCCGCTGGTGCCCTTTCTTACGGCAGGCGCTCGAGGCCGACCAGGTGCCAACCGGCCGTGGTGCGGCGGAAATAGGCATGCACCGGCGGTAGCCGGCGCCGACGGCGAGGCCGCCGCCGGCATAGACGCTGCCAACGAGCGGATAAAGGCCGCTCGGCCCTGTCAGGTCTGGCGTGCTGCGCTGGCGCGCGGCGCGACCCCGGCCGTTTCGATGTTGCGCTTGAGCGCCTCGGCACCCTGATCGATGAGCGGTTGCAGACCTGACGCCGCCTCGGCGGGCATGAAGTCGGTGATCCAGATGAAGACGCAACGGCCCGGCCCGGCGATGTCGAGCTGCATCGAGGCGTGGTGGAAGGTCATGCCCTGCGGCTCGAGCGCCGCATAGGCGATGCGCCGGTGCGCCTCGTCGACGTCGAGGATGCGCTCGCGGACCACCATGCCGTTGGCGAACGTCACGGTGCGCACATCGCCGTGAAGCGCGGCGTCCGAGAGCACCGGCGCGAACAGCGTGTGCGCCTCGCCGACGCGCCGGAGCGCGTCCCAGGCCGGCTCGACGCCGGCGTCAATCATGATCTCTTTGCGGATGGACGCCATCGGGGCACCTCCTACGATGCGCTGGCGCTGACTTCGTCGGCCAGGCAAGTGCGATCAAGCCGGACGGCAAGATCGGCGAGGATCGCGTTCGGGACGTCGATCCGAACGGGCGTGACGCGGTTCGCTACACGTCTGGGAGCGACGGCCATGCCGGTTGGGGCGAGTTGCAATGCGGGTGCCGCACAGCCCGCGGCACGATGCTTGATAACAGCACAGGCGGAGGCCCGATATGACGCCCGTCGCACTTACTCTCGCCATTCTACTGGTCCCTGTGGTGATGTCAGGGCCTTCCGCGCCCGCGCCTCAGGCGGCGCCGGCCAATCCCATCGGCACGGCGGTGCTGGGCTTCAAGGAACGCGTGGCGGGCTACGTCAAGGTCCACAACGACGCTGAATCGAAGGTCCCGAAGCTCACCCAGACCAACGATCCAGCCCAGGTCACGGGCCGCGGGGCCGCGCTCGGGGCGATGATCAAGAGCCTGCGTCCGGCGGCCAAGGAAGGCGACGTCTTCGGCGCCGCGTTCCGCCGGGTCCTCGAGCGCGAAGTGCGCAAGGACTTCCAGCAGCGCCCGGCGGCGGATCGCAAGGCGCTGATCCACGAATTGCCGGCCAATATGAAGGTCGCGGTGAACATGACCTATCCGACCGAACTGCCGCTCGCCACCTTCCCGGCCCGGCTGCTGTCGAAGCTGCCCGACCTGCCGCCCGAGCTCGAGTACCGGATCGTTGGCTACCACATCGTCCTCCGCGACGTGACCGCAAACATCGTGGTCGACGTCGCCCGGAACATCGTTCCGACCATCCCGAGCTGACCCGGCGATGAAGACCGCATCCCTGCCCCGCTCCGCCTCGATCCCGGCCTTCCTGCTGGCGCTGCTGCTCGGCGGCGCCGCGCCGCTGACGTCCTCGTCGTCGACGCTTGCCGCCCAGGCCGCGGCCAGGGCGACGGCCAAGGTCGGCCCGAACGCGGCCGCCGCGACCATCGCCCCGAAAGCCGGGAAGTCGGTGCGCTTCGCCGTCATCGGCGACACCGGCACCGGCGGCTCGGCGCAGTACGAAGTCGGCGAGCGGCTCAACGAGTCGCGCACGGTGTTCCCGTTCGAGTTCGTGCTGATGCTCGGCGACAACATCTACGGCGGCGAGCGGCCGCAGGACTTCATCAAGAAGTTCGAGCGGCCGTACAAGGTCCTGCTCGATCTCAAGATTCCGTTCTATGCCTCGCTCGGCAACCACGACGATCCGAACCAGCGGTTCTACAAGCCGTTCAACATGGGCGGCCAGCGGTTCTACACCTTCGAGAAGGACGGCGTCCGCTTCTTCGCGCTGGACAGCAACTACATGGACCAGACCCAGCAGGACTGGATCGAGAAGGAGCTGAGCACCTCGAAGAACACCTGGAAGATCGCCTATTTCCATCACCCGCTCTATTCGTCCGGGGCCCGCCACGGCTCGGAGGCCGACCTGCGGACGGTGCTCGAGCCGCTCTTCCTGAAGCACGGCGTCAGCGTCGTGTTCTCGGGGCACGAGCACTTCTACGAGCGCCTCAAGCCGCAGAAGGGCATCACCTACTTCACCAGTGGCGGCGGCGCCAAGCTGCGCGAGGGCAACATCCGCGTCGGCTCGGCGATGACGGCCAAGGGCTTCGATACCGACCGCTCCTACATGCTCATCGAGATCGCCGACAAAACCATGCACTTCCAGACGCTCTCGCGGACGGGGACGCTGGTCGATTCGGGCAGTGTCCAGGCCGTGACGCCTCCGGCGCCACCACCGTCGTCAGACGCCGCGGTGCGCTGACGTCCTCCTGTCAGAAACCGGCTGGACGGCCGGCACGCGCGGTGCCTGGCCGCGCGCCGATGGCGCGGCGCAGCTCGGCAAAGGCGCGGGCAAAGCCGGCAGCCTGGTAGTGGGCGTTCAGGCCGCTCGTGTTGGGCAGCACCCAGACCAGCGCGCCGGCGAGATCATCCGGCTGCCGGCCGAAGGCCGCCCGTGGACGTCCGAACGCGATGCGGTAGGCGCCGATGCCGACGACGGCGACGGCGCGCGGCTGGTAGCGGCGGACCTTGCGCTCGAGCCGCGGCCGCCCGGCACGAATCTCGTCGGCGGTCAGCTCGTCGGCGGCGGCGGTCGCGCGGGCGACAAGGTTGGTGATGCCGACCGAGCAGGCGAGCAGTTCGACGCGCTGGCTCGGATGGAGTTGGACCGGCGTGAAGCCCGACGCGGCGAGGGCCGGCCAGAAGCGGTTACCTGGACGGGCGAAATGGCATCCGGTGGCGGCCGAATAGAGGCCGGGGTTGATGCCGCAGAAGAGCACGTCGAGATCGGGAGCGATGACGTCGCGCAGTGTCCGGCGCAACGCCTGCCGGCGCGTCTCGGGCGTCCATTTCACGGGAGGACATTCATGTCAGCACACAACAAGGCCATCGTCGAAGACGTCAATGAAGCGATGCGGCGCGGCGACGTCGAGGCATGACGATGCAGGACGACGCCGGTGCCGATAGCGCCTACGCGTTCTGCGACGTCTGGCGGTTCCG
>JBDSLU010000003.1:0-11474 GCA_039916225.1 Vicinamibacteraceae bacterium | reverse complement strand
TGATCCCCGGCGTCCGCTCCGGCCCGCTCAAGGCGGAGCGCAACGCCGTCGGATCGACCGACGTGATCCGCGGCGAGGAGACGGCGGCGATCGGCCTGCATCTGCTCGGCTGGCTGCCGGTCGGCGGCATCGTCCTCAGTCTCGGGTCGCACTGGAAGGCGATCCACGTCGGCCGCGACGGGCGCATCGTCTCGAGCGTCACCAGCCTCGGCGGCGAGTTGCTGGACGTCGTCACCTCGCAGACGGTCCTCGCCGGCTCGCTGCCCCGGCAGTGGCCGACGGCGTTCGACGAAGCCTGGGTCGACGAAGGCGTCCACGAAGCGCAACGCTCCGGCTTCGCCCGCGCGCTGTTCTGCGTGCGCCTGCTCGAGCAGCGCGTGACGTCGACGCCCGACGAGCGCCTGGCGTATCTCGTCGGTGTGGCGATCGGGTCGGTGATGGACACCCTGCTGGCGCGCCGCTCGTTCCGGGCCGGCACGCGTGTCCTGGTGACCGGGACACCGGCGCTGGCGCATGCGTTCGCCGCGCAGCTCCAGGGCACCTCGGTCGACGCCGTCCCGGTCAGCGCCACGCAGGTGGCGAACGCCGTCCGCACCGGCATGCGGCAGGTGCTGGCCCGCAGCGCTTTCGCGTCGCCGCGTTCGCTCACCCTCGTTCCGTCCGCCGCCGCACTGGCGGACGCATCCGCCTCACCCACGTCTCCGCGCCGCACCCGGCGCCCACGCCAATCATGAGCCAACATCCGACCCGCTTCCGCGTGCCTTCCCTGCTGACCGCGACCCTTGGCCTGGCGTCGATCGCCTGGGTCGCCGGCGCCCAAATACCAACGCAGACACCCACCCCGGCGACGCCGGTTCCGGCCTCGCCCGCCGCCGCGGCGACAGCCACCGCGCCGTTTCCCGTCGCGATTCGCGTCGACGCCGGCACGACCACCGCGCCGCTGAAGCCGATCTGGCGTTTCTTCGGCGCCGACGAGCCGAACTACGCCTACATGAAGGACGGCCAGAAGCTGATCGCGGAGATCGGCAAGCTGGCGCCCAAGCGCAGCTACTTCCGCGCCCACAGCCTGCTGGTGACCGGCGACGGCACGCCGGCGCTGAAGTGGGGATCGACCAACGCCTACACCGAGGACGCCAACGGCAAGCCGATCTACGACTGGACCATCGTCGATCGCATCTTCGACACCTACCTCGCGCGCGGCGTGAAGCCCTACGTGCAGATCGGGTTCATGCCGCAGGCGATGTCGGTGAAGCCGGAGCCCTACAAGCATGCCTGGACGCCGACCGCGAAGTACGACGAGATCTTCACCGGCTGGGCCTATCCGCCGAAGGACTTCAAGAAGTGGGGCGACCTCGTCTACGAGTGGGCGAAGCACTGCGTCGAGAAGTACGGCAAGGCCGAGGTCGAGACCTGGTACTGGGAAACCTGGAACGAAGCCAACATCGGCTACTGGCGCGGCACCCCCGAGGAGTTCCGCAAGCTGCACGACTACGCGGTCGACGGGGTCCGGCGGGCGCTCCCGACGGCGCGCGTCGGCGGGCCCGACACCGCCGGCCCAGGCGGCCAGTTCGCGCGCGACTTCTACGAGCACCAGCTGCGCGGCACGAACTTCGCCACCGGCAAGGTCGGCACGCCGATCGACTTCGTCTCCTTCCACGCCAAGGGCCGGCCGACGTTCGTCGATGGCCACGTGCGGCTGGGCATCCAGAACCAGTTGGCGAACATCGACGAGGGCTTCGGCATCATCGCGTCGTTCCCCGAGCTCAAGTCCAAGCCGATCGTCATCGGCGAGTCGGATCCGGACGGCTGCGCCGCCTGCCAGGGTCCGCAGCTCGGCTACCGCAATACGACGATGTATTCGAGCTACACGGCGGCGGCCTACGCCCGTAAGCACGACCTCGCCGAGCGGCACGGCGTCAACCTCGAGGGCGCGGTCACGTGGGCCTTCGAGTTCGAGGATCAGGCCTACTTCGCCGGCTTCAGGGTGATGGCCTCGAACGGCCTGACGCTGCCCGTCTTCAACGTCTTCCGGATGATGAGCAAGATGGGCGCCGAGCGCGTGGCGGCTGTCAGCGACGGCGCCGTCGACCTCGACGCGATGATCAAGGCGGGCGTCCGAGACAAGCCGGACGTCGGCGCGCTGGCCAGCCGCGACGCGCGGAAGGTCACCGTCCTCGCCTGGCACTACCACGACGACGACGTCGCCGGGCCCGATGCAAACGTGACACTGGCGCTCGAGCACCTCGCTTTGAAGAACGGCAAGGCCAAGCTGACCCACTACCGCGTCGATACGACGCACAGCAACGCCTACACCGCGTGGAAGGCACAGGGCTCCCCTGCCGCGCCGACGCCGACGCAATACAAGGCGCTCGAAGCGGCCAGTGCGCTGGCGACGCTGCAGGGCGCGCCGGCGACGATCGAGGTGAAGGACGGTCGCGCCACGCTGCCGATCACGCTGCCGCGGCAGGCCGTCTCGCTCGTCGTGCTCGAGTGGTGACATGCGCTGGCGCATCGCAATCCTGCTCAGCGCGGCGATCGCCATCAGCTATCTGGATCGACAGACGCTGCCGGTCGCGATCAAGGCCATCGAGCAGGACATCCCGATCACGAACGAGCAGTTCTCGGCGCTGCAGTCGGCGTTCCTCGTCGCCTATGCGGTGATGTACGCCGGCGGCGGCAAGCTGATGGACGTCATCGGCACGCGGGCCGGCCTGCTGGCGATCATGGTGTTCTGGTCGGTGGCCTGCGCCAGCCACGGCCTCGCCACCAGTGTCGGCATGCTCGCGGTCAGCCGGCTCCTGCTCGGCATGGGCGAGGGCGGCGGCTTCCCGGCGGCGACACGGGCCGTCGCCGAATGGTTCCCGGTCACCGAACGCTCGACGGCGATGGGTATCATCAACGCCGGCACCGCGGTGGGCGGCGTGGTCGCGCCGCCACTGCTCGCGCTCGTCATCACGACCGCCGACTGGCGCACGGTGTTCTACCTGGCGGCGGCGGTCGGCTTGGCGTGGTCGGTGTGGTGGTGGTTCGCCTATTACCCGCCCGACCAGCATCCGCGACTGTCCGACGCCGAGCGCACGCTTTTGGCGCCGGTGATCAGCGCCGGCCGCACGGCCGAGGCCGCGCCGCCCTGGCTCACCCTGCTTCGGTATCGGGAAGTATGGGGCCTCGTTGTCGCCAAGTTCCTGAGCGACGCGGCCTGGTATTTCTACCTGTTCTGGCTGCCGAAGTACCTGTATGACGCGCGCGGCTTCGACATCAAGGCGGTCGGCGCGTTCGCCTGGATCCCCTACGCCGCGGCCGGCATCGGCTGTCTGGTCGGCGGCTGGCTCTCGAGCTACCTGCTGACGCGCGACCTGCCACTCGATCGCGCCCGCAAGATCGCGCTCGGCCTGAGCGCCGTCGTGATGCCCGTGGTGTGGTTCGTGCCGAGTGCGCCGGTGGCGTGGGCGATAGCCATCTTCAGCCTCGCCTATTTCGGCCAGCAGTCGTGGTCGACGCTGGTGATGATCCTGCCGGCCGACCTCTTCCCGCGCAACGCCGTCGGCGCCGTCGCCGGCATGGTCGGCTTCGGCGGGGCCATGGGCGGCGTCGTGTTCGGCCAGGTCGTCGGCTACCTGCTCGACGGCGGCTACGGCTACGGCATCGTCTTCGCCATTGCCGGCTCGCTCCACGTGCTCGCGTTCGCTGTCATCTGCCTGGCCGTGCCGACCGTTCGCCCCGTCGCCATGGCCTTGCCCGTTCCCGTTCCGAGACCTGCATGAAGATCACGAAGGTTCGCACCCGCGTCGTCGAGTGGCGCGGCAAGACCGTCCCGCTCGCCCCGCATTTCTGCACCAACCCGATGGACCTGCTGGCCCAGGACCTGATCCACGGGGCACAAGCGTCCATGTCGACGTTCACCTTCCACGGTTGGTTGATCGTCGAGGTGTTCACCGACACCGGCCTGGTCGGGATCGGCAACGCCGCGCTGTCGCCCCACGTGACCAAGGCGATCATCGATCGCCACCTGACGCCGTTGCTCCTCGGCCAGAACCCGTGGGACGTCGAGTTCCTGTGGCAGCACATGTATCGCAAGACGATGGCCTGGGGCCGCAAGGGTCTCGGCATGGTGGCGATCAGCGCCATCGACATCGCGCTGTGGGACCTGCTCGGCAAGGCGGCGGGACAGCCCGTGTACCGGCTCCTCGGCGGCCGGACCAAGTCGCGCATTCCGGTCTACGCCAGTCGGCTCTACAGCACGCCGCTCGACGAGCTGTCAGCCGAGGCGCGACGCTACAAGGACGCCGGCTATCGCGCCATGAAGCTCCGCTTCGGCTGGGGGCCGATCGACGGCGCCGAGGGCATGCAGCGCAACCTGGATCTGGTGCGCACGGTGCGCGACGCGGTGGGTCCCGGCGTCGACGTGATGGCCGATGCCTACATGGGCTGGTCGCTCGACTACGCCAAGCGGATGCTGCCGCTGCTCGAGCCGTTCAACCTGTGCTGGCTCGAAGAGGCCGTCATCCCCGATGACCTGCAGGGCTACGCCGCCCTCAAGAGCTACGGCCGCGTGCCGATCGCCGGCGGCGAGCACGCCTTCACGCTGCACGAGTTCCGCGACCTGCTCGAAGCACGCGCGCTGGACGTGATCCAGTTCGACACCAACCGCGTCGGCGGCATCTCGCAGGCGCGCAAGATCGCGGCCCTGGCCGAGGCGTACCAGGTGCCGGTCGTGCCGCATGCCGGCCAGATGCACAACTACCACGTGGTGATGGCCAGCCTGAACTCGCCGATCGCCGAGCACTTCCCCATCGTCGACGTCGAGGTCGGCAACGAGCTGTTCTGGTACATCTTCGACGGCGAGCCGAATGCCGTCGACGGTCACGTCGATCTCGACGACGCAACACCCGGTCTCGGCCTCACCGTCAACGAGGAGAAGCTCGCCGAGTTCCAGGTCACGGAGTGACGGCACTGCAACAGCCGGATGGCACGAAGGGGTACATGGCACGGGTCGTTCAACTGACGGATGGCGCCACGCGCCGGGTCGCGCTCGTCGACGAGCCGGCGCTGCGGCTGCTCGACGGCGTCACCTCGCTCTACGAGCTGGCGACGCTGGCCACCGAGAGCGGCCAGGCGCTCTCGGCGCTGGCGTTGGGGCGCGCCAACGGACATGCCCTCGACTACGACGAGGTCTACGCCGGCCGCGGGCCGTGGCGGCTGCTGCCGCCGATCGACCACCCGCAGGAGCCGGCCCGGTGCATCGTCTCGGGCACCGGGCTGACGCACTTCGGCAGCGCCCGGGATCGCAACGCGATGCACGCGGTTCCAGCCGAGACCACCGCGGGAGCGAAGCCGGCCGAACTGACCGACAGCCTGAAGATGTTCCAGGCCGGCGTCGAGCACGGACGCCCGGCCCCGGGCGAGGTCGGCATCGCGCCGGAGTGGTTCTACAAGGGCGTCGGCACCATGCTGCGTGGACACGACGACCCACTCGTCGTGCCGCGCTTCGCCGAAGGTGGCGGCGAGGAAGCCGAGATCGCCGGCGTCTACGTCATCGGCGCCGACGGCACGCCGTGCCGGATCGGGCTGGCGACCGGCAACGAGTTCTCGGACCACCGCTTCGAGCGGCGCAACTACCTGAATCTCGCCGGGTCGAAGCTGCGCTCGTCGTCCATCGGCCCCGAGCTCGCGCTGGCGCCGGCCTTCGACGCGATCCCGGGCGAAGTGTGGATCGAGCGGCGCGGCGAGCGGATCTGGACCCGCGCCGTGGCCAGCGGCGAGGCCGAGATGAGCCACAGCCTGCGCAACATCGAGCACCACCATTTCAAGTTCGATGCCCATCGCCGGCCCGGCGACGTCCACGTGCACTACTTCGGCGCCCACTCCCTCAGCTTCGGCGAAGGCATCACGCTCGAAGACGGCGACGTGATGTGCATCCGCTTCGACGGCTTCGGCCGTCCGCTCCGCAACACCGTGCGCGTCGAGCCAGCCGGCGACCGGCCCGTCGACGTGCGCCCCCTTGGGTGATCCCTGTATGCGCAGACTCCTCCTCGCCCTGCCGCTGGCCATCGTGTGCGCCACCGCCCTCGCCATCGGACAGGCCAGCGACGCGCCGCTCTATCGGGATCCCTCGAAGCCGATCGAGGCCCGGATCCGCGATCTCGTCGGTCGCCTGACGATCGAGGAGAAGGCGCAGCAGCTCAATCACCTGAACAAGGGCCTGCCGCGGCTCGGCATCAAGCAGTGGGGCGGCTGGAACCAGACGCTGCACGGCGTCTGGTCGAAGGAGCCGACCACGCTCTTCCCGGTGCCCACGGCGATGGGCGCGACCTGGGATCCGGAGCTGGTCCACCAGGTCGCCGACGCGATGTCCGATGAGGCGCGCGCACTCTACAACGCCGGCAAGGACGGCCCGCGCTCGCCGCACGGCCTCGTCTATCGGTCCCCGGTCATCAACATCAGCCGCGACCCGCGCTGGGGCCGGATCCAGGAAGTCTTCAGCGAGGATCCATACCTGACCGGCCGGATGGCGGTGGCCTACGTCCAGGGGCTGCAGGGCAAAGACGTCGCCCACCTGAAGGTCGCCGCGACCGTGAAGCACTTCGCGGTGAACAACGTCGAGGCCGCGCGGCAGCACCTGTCGGCCATCGTCGACGATCGCAACCTGTTCGACTACTGGTTCCCGCACTGGAAGGCCGCCTTCATGGAAGGCAAGGCGCAGTCGGTGATGTCGTCCTACAACGCCATCAACGGCGTGCCGTCGGCGGTGAACCGCTGGCTGCTCACCGACGTGCTGCGCACGCAGTGGGGCTTCGATGGCTTCGTCACCGACGACCTGGGCGCGGTGCAGCTCCTCAGCTCGGAACGGAACAACGAACCCGGTCACCGCTTCTCGGACGATCCCGTCGTCTCGACCGCGGCGGCGATCAAGGCCGGTAACGACAGCGACGATCAGGAGTTCGAGGACAACATCCCGAAGGCCGTCCAGCGCGGTCTCTTGACCGTCGCCGACGTCGACCGGGCGCTCTCGAACGTGCTCCGCGTGGGCTTCCGCCTCGGCGCCTTCGATCCGTCGACACCGCACGACACGATCCCGATGACGGTGGTCCGCAGTCCCGAGCACCTGGCGCTGGCGCTGCAGGTCGCGCAGAAGTCGCTGACGCTCCTCAGCAACCGGAACATCGGCCCGCCGCCGGCCCCTGGTGCCCCGGCTGCGACGCCGCCGGTCACGTTCCTGCCGCTGAAGCGCGAAGAGACGAAGTCGATCGCGGTCATCGGGCCGGCTGGCGACCAGGACTACCCCACCGGCAATTACTACGGCACCCCGGCGCGCAAGGTCGGCGTCGTGCAAGGCTTGCGCGAAGTGCTCGGGGCCGGCTTCACGATCCACTACGAGAAGGGCGCCGACGTCGTCGGACCGGCTGATGCCGAGGCGGTCGCGCGTGCGGTGGCCCTGGCCAAGACGTCGGACGTCGTGATCCTCTGCCTCGGCACCGACCTGCGGGTCGAAGCCGAGAGCCGCGATCGTCGCGACCTGAATCTGCCCGGGGCGCAGCAGCCGCTGCTCGAGGCCGTATTCGCCGCCAACCCCAAGGTCGCGCTCGTACTCTTCAACGCCGGACCGCTGGGCACCGGCTGGGCGCACGACCGGCTGCCGGCGGTGCTCGCGGCGTGGTTCCCCGGCGAAGCGGGTGGCATCGCCGTCGCGCGCGCGCTCTTCGGCATCGACAACCCGGGCGGCAAGCTGCCCTACACCGTCTACGCCAACCTCGATGGCGTGCCGCCGCAGAACGAGTACGACGTCTCGAAGGGCTACACCTACCAGTATTTCAGGGGCGTGCCGCTCTATCCGTTCGGGCACGGCCTCAGCTACACGCGCTTCCGCTTCACCAACCTGACGCTCTCGGCGCCGAGCATCGGCACGCACGGCGAGGTCCAGGTGGCGTTCGATGTCACCAACGTCGGCGATCGCGCCGGCGACGAAGTCGCCCAGCTCTACACCCACCAGCTTCGGAGCCGGTCCTATCAGCCGATTCGCACGCTGCGGGCCTTCAAGCGCGTCACGCTGCAGCCGAACCAGACGACGCGCGTCACGTTCACGCTGCCGGCGTCGCAGCTGGCGTGGTACCAGGGCGGCACCGTCGGCTCCGCAGTCGAGCCCGGCGCGTTCGACATCGCCGTCGGCGCGTCGTCGGACAACATCCGGTTGCGCACGACGCTGACCGTTACCGCAGCTGGCGCGAAACCCTAGGTCAGCCGGCCCTGTCGCCCCCGGCCGTCGCTCGTCCCGGCCTCACCCCGAGGCAGGACGGGCGCCGAACCGGGCGGGTAGAATCGCGCCACATGGGACTGCGCGACGATGTGCGACAGGCGTGGCGGGCGCTGATTGCCGCACCGGGCGTGGCGATCGCCGCCATCCTGTCGCTGGCGCTCGGCATCGGCGCCAACACGGCGATCTTCAGCGTCGCCAGCCCGCTCCTGCTGCGGCCGCTGCCCTACGCCGATCCCGAGCGCCTCGTCATCCTCTGGAATCGCTCGCCGGGCCTCGGCATCACCGAGGACTGGTTCTCGACGGCGCAGTACTTCGACATCCGCGCCAGCGGCACCTTCGCCGACGTCGCACTGGCCATCGGCGGCAACGAGAACCTGACTGGGAGCGGCGAGCCGGAACGCATCGGCACGATCCGCGTCTCGTCGAACCTGCTGCCGATGCTCGGCGTCCGGCCCTTGCTCGGACGCCTGTTCACCGCCGACGAGGACCGCACCGGCGCGGCGGGCACGGCGCTGCTGGCGCACGGCACCTGGCTGCGCCGCTATGGCGGCCGCTCCTCCGCTGTCGGCGAATCGCTGCTGGTCAATGGCGTCGCCCATCGGATCGTCGGCGTCCTGCCGCCCGACTTCACGCTGCCCCGCGACGTGCTGCCGACGCTCGGCGGCGCCGAGCAGGCCGAACTCCTGCTGCCGCTGCCGCTCGGCGTCGATGCACCGACGGTCCGCACGCGCGAGGACTACAACGTGCTGGCCCGCCTGCCGGCCGGCGTGACCGTCGCCGCGACCCAGGCGCGAATGGACGGGCTCACGGCGCGGCTGCGCCGCGACCACGCCGCGGTCTATCCGGCCAACGGGGGCCTCACCTTCGGCGTCGTCCCGCTGCAGCAGCAGGTCACCGGCGACGTGCGCCGGCCGCTCTGGATCCTGGTCGGCGCCGTCGGGCTGGTGCTGCTGGTCGCCTGCGCCAACGTGGCGCACCTGCTGCTCGCCCGGGCCATCGGCCGGCGGCGCGACATGGCGGTGCGAGCCGCCATCGGCGCGAGCGCGAGCCGTCTGCTGCGGCAGCTGCTCATCGAAGCGCTGCTCCTCGCCGGGGCCGGCGGGTTGTTCGGCGCAGCCCTCGCCGTCGCCGGCGTCGAAGGCATCCGCGTCCTCGGTCGCGGCAGCGTGCCGCGGATCGACGCGATCGGCCTCGACGCGGGCGTCCTGGCGTTCACGGCGGTGCTGTCGCTCGCATCGGGACTGCTCTTCGGCCTGGCGCCGGCGTGGCGTCTCTCGCGACTCGACCTGACGCGCGATCTGCACGACGCCAGCCGCGGCGCGAGCGGCACCGGCGCGCTGTGGCGGCGCGGCCACGGCCTCCGTCGGGTGCTGGTCGCCGGCGAAATCGCGCTGGCCGTGGTGTTGCTCGTCGGGGCGTCCCTGGTCGTGCGCAGTGTCGCCCGCCTCGCCGCCGTCCCGCCCGGGTTCGATCCCAGCGACACGCTGACCTTCGAGCTGACCATGCAAGGCCAGCGCTACGCCAAGGCGGCCGATGGCCATCTCGCCTATCGCGAGCTGTGGCGGCGGATCAACGCGCTGCCCGGCGTCGAGTCGGCGGGCGCCATTTCGGCGCTGCCACTCAGCCGCATGTTTGCGTGGGGTCCGATCACGATCGAAGGTCGGACCCGCGCGCCCGGCGAAGCGTTCATCAACGCGGACATGCGCTTCGTCGACGGCGCCTACTTCCGGGCGATGCGGATTCCGCTCATCGACGGCCGGCTGTTCACCGACGACGACAAGCGGCCCGGCCCCCTCGTCGCGCTCGTCGACGCGCACATGGCCGCGCAGCTGTGGCCGGGGATGTCGCCGATCGGACGCCGCGTGCAAATGGGGTTCGGCGACGATCCCAAGGCGCCGTGGATCACGGTCGTCGGCGTCGTCGGCCGCGTCAAGCAGTACACCCTCGATGGCGACTCGCGCATCGCGATGTATTTCCCGCATGCGCAGTTTCCGGTGCGGGCGATGAACGTCGTCGTTCGCAGCGCGACCGGACCCGACGCGCTGGCGGCGTCGCTGCGCCAGACGATCCGCGCCGTCGATCCTGAGCTGCCGATGTTCCGCGTCCGGTCGATGGCCGCCCGCGTCGGCGAGTCGCTGGCACAGCGCCGTTTCCTGATGGTGCTGCTCGCCATCTTCGCCGCCCTGGCACTCGGCCTGGCGGCGATCGGCACCTACGGCGTCCTCGCCTACCTCGTCTCGCAAGGCCGGCGCGAACTGGCGATTCGGATGGCGTTGGGAGCCACTGGCGGCGATGTCGTGCGCCTGGTCGCCAGGCATGGCCTCGCCATCGCCGGTGCCGGCGTCGCCGCCGGTTTGACCGGCGCGCTGCTTGCCGGTCGGCTGCTCGAGACCGTGCTGTTCGACGTGCGGGCGACGGATCCGCTGACCTATGCGGCCGTCGCGCTCACCCTCGGCGCGATCGCGCTCGCCGCGTCCGTCGTCCCGGCGCTCCGCGCCGCCCGGATCGATCCAGCGCGGACGCTGACCGCCGACTAGGGCCGCCGGCCTGAAGCGGGACCTCGGAACCCTTTCCCGCTTCGCGGCGACTAAGAGCACGTCACAGTCTCGGAGGGTCCTGCATGATCTCGACGCGCAGTTTCGTGCTTCGCCTGCTGTTGGCGCTGACCCTCGTCGTCATCGGCGTGGTGATCTGGAACGTCTCGACGAGCGTCCAAGCCCGTCCCTAGACGGATCCGACAGAGCAAATCGGAAGGCGAGAGATTGACGGGACTCGCCCCATCTAGCTCAAGGCCGAAGGCCCTGGCGGCATAGCTGAATCAGTGGCGCTGACCGAGCGAATCGGAGATGAGCGATGGTCGGGACCACGCGGGATTCGACCCTGCTAGCGCAAGGCCGAAGGCCTTGAGCGGCATGGCTGAATCAGTCGTGCCGACTGAGCGAATCGGAGATGAGCGATGGTCGGGACGACTGGATTCGAACCAGCGACCCCCTGACCCCCAGTCAGGTGCGCTACCAGGCTGCGCCACGTCCCGACGCTTGTGCGAACTCTGCCCTGGCGGACAGAAAGGCGATTCTACTACGGCGGCAAGGCGCCGGCTCAAGCTTTCGCGCGGCGGACGGCCCGTGTCGGTGCCTCGACCATCGGCGCGCCGGGCTGCGCCAGCGCTTCGAGGTGGAATTCGCCGGTCGGCAGCGGATCGCGCGACAACATCTCGACG
>JBDSLU010000002.1:0-8941 GCA_039916225.1 Vicinamibacteraceae bacterium | reverse complement strand
ATTCAGCCGGCGCTAAGCGCGCCGGCTGGCACCTCGGCAGGCTGCACAGCAAGACCGCCCGGTTCCAGATTCGTCTGGACCGGGCGTGTTCGGGTTCTGGGCACCGCACTCCCGACCGACGCCTCCGTCGGTGGCTCGACGTTCAATGCGCTTCGGCTGCGTCTCGGCCAAGCGGCGACCGTTCGGCCGTCCGGGACACTAGTCGAGCCCGCGCTTGGCGGCGTCGATCCTGGCGTTGTTTGCCTCGTAGCTGAGAGCCGGCGGAGCGGCGGCCGCACCGGGCGCTGGGCCTGCGTCAACGACATCGGCCGGCGGATAAATGTGGCGCCGGTAGACCGGGTAGGCCTCGGTGCGGAGGTGCGCCAGCATGTGGTGGCCACGCCGCGTGGCGCGCTCGTGACGCAATGCGGAGATGTCGATCGGCGCGACGACGATGCGCTCGCCGGGCCCGGGTGAGGCTTCGGCCAACAGCCGGCCGTCGAAGTCGACGACCTGGCTTCCGCCCGGCCACGAGTAGGGCGGGTAGTGCCGCAGGCTGGCGCCCTGGTTGGCGGCCACGACGTAGGCGATGTTCTCGATGGCCCGAGCGCGATTGATCACCGTCCACCACGCCATCGGCTCGGTCGCCCCCCACGGATCCATGTAGGCCGACACACGGATCAACACCTCGGCGCCGTTCGCCGCCAGCTGACGCAACGCTTCCGGAAACAGCCAGTCGTAGCAGATGGCGCAGCCGAGGCGCCCGATCGGCGTGTCGACGACCGGAAAGAGCGGCTCGTCGTAGCCCGGCACGTCGTGCGGGCTGGCGTGGACCTCGAACGGAATCCACGGGTTCACCTTGCGGTATTTGGCCAGGATCCCGCCCGGGCCGATCAGG
This sequence comes from Vicinamibacteraceae bacterium, assembly GCA_039916225.1. Classification (GTDB taxonomy): domain Bacteria; phylum Acidobacteriota; class Vicinamibacteria; order Vicinamibacterales; family Vicinamibacteraceae; genus JBDSLU01. Next base: position 8,064 of record JBDSLU010000002.1, on the reverse strand, counting down.
CATGTCGTGTTGAACAGGACGCCCGGCCACCGCGGATCGGCCTCGATCATCGTCCCGCTCTGCACGTAGATGTCGTGCTCGCGCGCCTTGGCCACGAGCCGATCGGTGTGCTCGTTCGGGATCGGCACGGCCAGCTTCTCGGCGAGCTCGGCAACGCCAGCGAACACCGGCGCGGCGTGCGCGAATTCGGGAAACACCACGAGCCGCACCGGCAGGAACGGCGCGCTGCCGCCGACGGCGGCGTCGATCATCGCCAGCATCCGGTCGGTGTTGGTGCGCATCTGCGCCCGATCGATCGGGTTGGCGAAGTCGGTTTGGCAGGCGGCGGCGGCGTAGCGGATGATGCCGTCGCTCATCGATCGCCGCCCGTCCTCGTGGCTTGGCCGCGCTGGCCGGGAGCATCGGACGGCCGCGGCGCTGCCGGACCACGCGACGATGCGCCAGCGGCGCCGCCCACCGACAGCTCGAGCGGCGGCAGCGTCCGACTGACCACGCGCGTGTTCCAGCGCTCGAGGTAGGCGCGGTGCGCCGGCGTGTCCGGATAGCGCTCGGGCGCGGCATAGGGATAGCGGGTCATCGTCCGGAACGGCATCGGCCACGCCTCGTCCGGGCTGGCCGAGTGCGGATCCATCTCCTTGCTGTAGCCGACGCTGTGCAGCAGGAAGGTACGCGTCCAGCCGGCCGGCAGCGCCGGCATGCGGGTCGCATCGAACGACAGCGCAAGGGCGTCACCCGGGCGCGACACCACGAAAAAGTCGTCGGCGGCCCGCACCAGCTCGCGGACGTCGCCCTCGCGGGTGTAGCGGCCGGGCATCAGCTTCCACGGCACGATCGTCGACACGCGCGAGAAGTCGTAGCCGTACGGCTCGCGGCCGTCCGGCGACACCTCGGCCGAGAAGCCGCGCCAGGCCAGATCGGCGCGCACCGGATCGAGCGCGATCTGCCGCGCCCGCACGGTCCGATCCTCGGTCGCGACCTGCGCGCGATCCCAGTAGACGCGCATGCTCGTGGCGATTCGCACGGCACGCGCGCCGTGGAAACGGACCGCCGAGAGATCGACCACGATCGTCTGCGGCCGGCCGACCGGAATGCCGATCTCGGCGATCGCCGTCTGCCACTGGCCAGTGGCGTCACGCACCTGCAGCGACGGCGGATCGAGCGGCAACGTCGCCTGGTGCGCGGCGACGTTGTCGGTCGAGAACGCGTAGTCGGTCCAACCAGTCAGGAGCAGCAGTGTCGATGCCTGGCCACCCGGCGCGGGCCCGAGATCGAGCGTCAGCGTGTGCGGCTTGGCGTAGCCGCGGATGCGTTCGAGCGGCAGCGTGTCGACGAACTGCCGATCGGTCGCGAGCAGGCGCGACGTCACATCGTGGCCGGCGTCGTCGAGCGCACGCGCAACGGGCTTGGCGCCAGCAACTGCATGGATCTGGAAAGCCGGGAACGGTGGCGAGACCGCGCCTTCGCGCGGGTGGATGTCCACCGACGCCGGGTGATCGACGACGATCAGCCGGGCGCGATCGAGGAACAGCGTCTCTTCCAGCTCGTTGGTGATCCGCAGCTCGTAGCGCCCGTCGCGCGGCACCAGCCGCGTACCGTCGATGCGCGTGAACTCCTCGGGATCGGGCTGACCGATGACGCCAGGCGCGTGCTGGTAGCCCATCTCGCCGCCGCCCATGAAATCGGTGATGAACTCGAAGCGCTCGCCGTTCCAGGTGAAGAGATACGGACACGACGACGGCTTGCGATCGAGCTCGGTGAACAGCATGGTGCCGTGCGGCACGACGCCGGGCGATCCGCCGGTGCCGGCGGTTGAAGCATCCGCCGGCGGCAGCTCGGCTTGCACGATGCCGGCCGGCCACAGCACGCGCACGACGTCGGCCGCCGTGCGATCGCCGAGGCCGAACACGAGATCGCTCGGCGAAGCCGCGGGCCATGCGCTCGCCGTCTCGAGCTTCTGTCGCAGGCTGCCGGCGCGCAGTTCGACCTTCGACCCGACCGCACTGCGGTTACTGACCTTGCCGGTCAGCCGGATGCGCAGCGACGCCTGGCGGCTGCCACCGTCGTTCTTCAGCAGCAGCAGCCGTCCGCGCTCGGGCCCGGTCGTGGCCCGCACCACGAGATCGGTGTCGCCGTCGCCATCGACGTCACCCGACGCCAGCCACCACGCGCCTTGGACGGGCGTGGTGAGCATCATCGCGCCGTTGGCCGCCTGCACCGCCCCACCGAGCGCGTTCAGCGGCATCACCGTCCACGACGGCAGGCGAGCCCCGGCCGGTCCCGTGCTGCCGCCATTTCGCGCCTGGATCAGTCCGGCGGTGGTTATTGCGACGACGTCGAGCCGGCCGTCGTTGTCGAGATCGATGAACTGCGCGGCGGTGGCGCCGTCGAGTCCGCCGATCGGCGACACCGTGAAGCGCCCGCGGCCGTCGCTGGTGGCCAGGACGCTGGGGGCGCCGGTCCGGCCGAAGAAGAAATCGGTGAAACCGTCCTTGTTCACGTCGCCGGCGGCGACCGCGGCGATGCGCACCTGGGCATTCCCGAGCTCGGCCAGGCCGACCTCGCCGGCAATGTCGGCGAAGCTGCCGTCGCGCAGGTTCTTGAACAGCGCCGGCGCGCCGGCATCGCGGGCGATCAGCAAATCGACGTCGCGCCGGTTGTCGACGTCGGTCGGCACGATGGCGATCGGCCGCAGCGCCGCCTTGGCGATCCCGGACGCCGCGGTGACGTCGGCGAAGGTGCCGTTGCCGTTGTTACGGAGCAGAACCGGGGCGGCGCCGCCGAGCACCAGATCGAGATCGCCGTCGTGGTCGGCGTCGACGAAGGCGACCGTGGCCGGAGAGCCGGCCGGCGCGGGGATGCCCGCTGCCGCGGTCGTGTTCTCGAACGTGCCGTCGGCGCGCTGGTGCAGCAGCGCGTGCTGCCGCTCACCGAGCACGAACAGGTCAGCGCGGTCGTCGTTGTCGTAGTCGCCGGCCACCGCCGCAACCAGCGGCGTGGGCAGTGTCAGCGCCGGCAGGCCTTTGGCCGCTGACACGTCGCGGAGGAGCCCGCCGTCGTTGTCCAGGATGCGCAGGCGCGCGCCGGCGTCGACCAGATCGAGGTCACCGTCCTGATCGAGATCGACCAGCGTGGCGCCGGCGGTCGGCTCGCCCTCGCCGCCGAGCGACGGCCCCATCGAGAAAGGCACCGCCTGCAGCCGCGCCGCGGGTGCCCCTTCGTCGCCGGTCGAGGGCACGGCTTCGGCGTAGCGTCCCTGTTCGAGATAGTTGTTCGAGAACGCCGTGCCGTAGCCGGCTTCGCGCAGCGCCTGGAACTTCGCGATCGTCTGCTGCCCTTCCTCGGTCTTGCCGGCGCGCGTCAGCGCGACGCCGAGGTTGTAGAGCGCGGTGACGTGGTACGGCTCGGCCGCGACCGCCGGCCGCAGCAGCTCGAGCGCGCGGTCGTATTCGCGCTTCTGCATCGCCAGCTGGGCCAGGTTGACGCGGGCGCCGAGGTCGGTGCCATCGATGGCCAGCACCTTGCCGAACTCGGCATCGGCGACATCGGCCTGGTTCTCGGACTTGGCGATGAGGCCGAGGATGTAGTGCGGTTGCGGCGCCGTCGGCGATGCCGCGGCGGCTTCCTTGGCCGCGGTGGCCGCCGCCGGCAGATCCGGCACGTAGAACAAGGCGATCGCCAGGTTGATCCTGGCGAGCTCGAGCGTGGGTTCGATCGCGAGGGCCTTGCGGAAGCTGGCCGCGGCCTCGGCGTGGTTGTACTGCTCCAGCAGGGCGACACCGACGTTGTTCGCGCGGTAGGCGTCTTCGCGGGAGCCGGCTGCCGGGGTGGAAGCGGCAGCGGAGCCGGCGGCCGGCGCTGCCGGTCGCTCGGGGGCGGATGGCGCCGGGGCCTGCTGGCCAGCCCCGAGGCCGACGCCGAGACCGACACCCACGGCCAGCGTGGCCGCGAGCAGAAGCATGTTTCGTGACACGTGTCCCCCGCCGCGGAACCGGGCGGCAGGACGGTGCCGCGCGGCCGCTATTTCACCAGGCCCTGTCCTTCGACGATCGTGACGGTGCGATTGGCCTCGACCGCTCCGATTGTATCTACGCCACCGCCCGGCCAGCGGACTTCGAGTCCGGCGACGCGGGCATCGGCGCCGAGGCCGAACGTGACCGGCAGTTCGCTCTGCGACAGGTAGCTCGACCCGCTTTTCACCATCGCCCAGCGCTTGGCCCCGCCCGGCAGGGTGGCGGTCACGACCGCGCCGATGCCGCTGCGGTTCGACTTCGTGCCCTTCAGCGCCACCCGCAGCCACTTCTGGCGATTACCGCCGTCGTTGCGGAGGTAGCGGACCGGCCCGTTGTTCTCTGTCAAGACGATGTCCAGGTCGCCGTCGCCGTCGAGATCGCCGTAGGCTGCGCCGCGCGCCACGACGGCCTGCTGGAAGGCCGGCCCGACCTTGCCGCTGATGACCTCGAAGCGCTTGCTGCCGAGGTTGCGGAACAGGTGGGGCGACTGGGCGTGCTGGGTCTTGGGCTGCACCTTGCTGATGTCGTCGGCGACGTGGCCGTTGGCGGCGAGGATGTCTGGCCGTCCGTCCAGATCGACGTCGAGGAAGAGACAGGCGAACGTCAGCGTCGGCATCGACGCCGGCCCGATCGCGCTGCCCGGCGCCTCGTCGATGAACAGACCGTCACCCTCGTTGTGGTAGAGGGCGATCATCTCGTTGGTGAAGTTGCCGACGACCAGGCTGGCCCGGCCCGATCCGTCGTAGTCGGCGGCGTCCGCGCCCATGCCGGCCCGCGGCACGCCGGCATCGTTGAAGGCCACGCCGGCCGTCACCGCCTCGTCGACGAAGCCGCCCTTGCCGGTGTTGCGATACAGCCGGTTCGGCCGGGTGTCGTTGGCCACGAACAGGTCCAGCCAGCCATCGGCGTTGTAGTCGATCAACACGATCCCCAGCGCCTTGGCCTGCGGATCGGCCAGGCCAGCCGCCTTGGTGACGTCGGTGAATCCTCCGTCCTTGCCGCCCTTGTACAGCACGGGGCTGGCGCCCTTGTAGGCCTCCGGCGTGCAGTACGACTTGTTGGTGCCGTCCAGGCTGCAGGTCTTGTCGGTGGCGATCGACCAGGTCACGTAGTTGACGATGAACAGGTCGAGGATCCCGTCCTTGTCGTAGTCGAACCACGCCGCGCTGGTCGCGAAGCCCGTCGACGAGGCCAGGCCCGACGCGGCAGTCGCGTCGGTGAACACCCCGGCGCCGCCGTTGCGAAACAGATGATTGCCGTCGAGGCCGGTAGTGAAGAGGTCGGTGTCGCCGTCGTTGTCGTAATCGGCAGCGGCCCCGCCCATCCCGTACATCGACACGGCCAAACCGGCCGCCTTGGTGGTCTCGACGAAGCCGCCGGTGCCGTTGTTCCTGTAAAAAGCCGGCAGCGCGGACGCCGGGACCCCGGCCGCCGGCTGGCCCGGCCAGCTTCGTCCGTTGGCCAAGAACAGATCCTGATCGCCGTCACCGTCGGCGTCGAAGATGACGACGCCGCTGCCCATCGTCTCGGGCAGGTACTTCTTGCCGAAGGCGCCGTTGGTGTGGCGGAAGCGGATGCCGGCCGCGGAGGTTACGTCGGTGAAGGTGATCGCCGGCCCAGCCGCCGCTGGCGCTTGCGCCGAGGCGCGCGGCTCGGGCCAGGCTGTCACCGCAACGGCAGCGACAGCCGCGACCGACAGGATTCGAGCGAGCATGCGGGTCCGCTGCTGTGCGAGCCGACGACGACTAGCCGCAGGCAATCGGGGACGCGAACATGACGCCGCGATTCCAGCCGAGTTCCTTCACGCCGGCTTCGCTCGCGTAGAAGGTCTCGGCGACGACGCCCTTGACGACTTCGAAGGCCCGGCGGGTGGCCTCGCTGCCCGGCGCGTCGGACATCTTGGTGAGGATCGCGGTCGCCTGCGGGGCGGTGAGCGACTTCCACGGCTTGCCGTGCGCGTCGCGCGCCTCGCGTTCGAAGGCGCCGATGGACTGGATGACGCGCTTCTGCGTGTCCGTCGACTCGACGGCGAGCAGTCGATCGAGGAACTCGGGCACCTTGGCGGCCCGCGAGCCGGGCACGATCTGTTCGCCGAGGATCGCGAGCGTGTCGAAGGCGTGCTTGTCGAGGAAGACGAGCGCGGGTGCGGCACCGCGGCCGGCGGCAGTGGCGGCGGCCGGCTTCGCGGCAGCCGTCGCTGCCTGATGCACGTGCGCCGAGGCCGGCGTCGCCAGGACCGCGGCACCGACGCCGGTCGCGAGCGACTGCAGAATCGCGCGTCGACCGAACGCAAACGGGCGAAGTGGTCCGTCCACTGACGGCGATGGCTCGATGGAATCCGAAGACACGGGCAGGGGCTCGTCGCGCACGTCGTCGCTCATCACGATCTCCTTCGCAGTCGCCTAATCACCGCAGTATAGTGCGAGTCAGTCCAACCAGATCGCTAAGGAGCGCGCGTGCAGATCCAGGCCCAGCCTCAGGAATACGATGCCATCGTGGTCGGAACCGGTGCGTCCGGAGGGTGGGTCGCGAAGCGGATGAGCGAGGCCGGCATGCGCGTCGCGCTGGTCTGCGCCGGGCGTCCGCTCAAGGACGGCGACTATCGCGAGCACGTCCAGCCCTACGAGCTGAAGTACCAGGCCCGCGCCAACGACCTGATCCGGCGCGCGCAACCGGTGCAGAAGGACTGCTACGCCTGCACCGAGTACAACTCGAGCTGGTTCTGTAACGACATCGACGAGCCGTACACCACCGCGCAGGGCAAGCCCTTCTCGTGGCAAGGCCGGATGCGCGTCACCGGCGGACGCACCAACGTCTGGGGCCGGCACAGCTACCGCTTCTCTCAGCAGGATCTGAAGGGCTTCTCGTTCGACGGCGCCGGCACCGACTGGCCGCTCGACTACAAGGATCTCGTCCCCTATTACGAGCTGGTCGAGGACTACGTCGGCATCTCCGGCATGGTCGAGAACGTGCCCGAGCTGCCCGACAGCAAGTTCCAGCCGTCGATGCCGCTCACCTGCGTCGAGGACAAGGTCCGCAGCTCGATCAAGACCAAGTTCGGCCGCACCCTGACGATGGGTCGCCTGGCCAACCTGACCAAGCCGATCAACGGCCGGCAGGCCTGCCACTTCTGCGGGCCCTGCGAGCGCGGCTGCGTCACGCACTCGTACTTCAACTCGGCGTTCACCACCGTCGCCGACGCGCTGAAGACCGGCAAGTGCACGCACATCCCGAACGCCATGGTCTATCAGGTGCTGATGGACAAGGCGACCAACAAGGCCCGCGGCGTCACCTACGTCGATCGCATCACGCGCGAGACGCGCGAGGTCCGCGCCAAGACCGTCGTGCTCTGCGCGCAGGCGCTCGAGTCGACGCGCATCCTGTTCAACTCGGCACCGGACGGGCTCGCCAACTCCAGCGGCGTCCTCGGGCACTACCTGATGGATCACATGTGGGTCGCCGGCGGCGCCAACGGCGAGTTCCCCGACATGCCGGGCAAGCCGAGCCTGAACGCCGGGCGCCGGCCGGGTGGTCCCTACGTGATCCGCTTCCGCAACACCGCCAACGGCGAGCGCCACAAGGACTTCCTGCGCGGCTACGGCTTCCAGGGCGGGAGCGCGCTCAACTTCTCGATGGGTGCGCCGGGCTTCGGCCAGGCCTACAAGGAAGCCGTCAAGAACGGCCAGTGGACGATGAACCTGGTCGGCTTCGGCGAGTGCCTGCCCTACAAGGACAACCGCGTCACGCTGAACAAGACCGTCACCGACGTCTTCGGCATTCCCGTGCTGCACTTCAGCATCGCGTGGGGCGAGAACGAGAAGACGATGATCCGCGACATGGCGGTCAGCGCCGGCGAGATGCTCGAGGCGTCAGGCGCCAAGAACGTCAAGACCTTCGCGCTCGAAGATCGCATCCCCGGCTACAGCATCCATGAGATGGGCACGGCGCGGATGGGCAGCGATCCGAAGCGGTCGGTGCTGAACCAGTTCCAGCAGGCGCACGACGTCAAGAACCTGTTCGTGATGGACGCCGCCGGCTTCCCGTCGGGCGCCTG
>JBDSLU010000001.1:0-6164 GCA_039916225.1 Vicinamibacteraceae bacterium | reverse complement strand
AGGCGGACACGGCGATGCTCACCCGCGAGCTGATGCCGGTGATGACCTGGACCACGCCCGAAGCCGAAGGCCCGCCCGACTGGGATCTCGAGCAGTCGCAGCAGCAGCAGCAGCAGCAGCAGTAGAGCCGTTCAGGCTCTGGGCGCAAGACATCGCGCGCCCACAGCCTCCTCGGCTCGGGCTGCTGCTTGGATTGCTGGTCTGGCGCCGCGCTCTCGCGCGCGGCGCGGGCCGCCCTTGGATGCGCGGCCGCTATTCGCGGCGCTTGGCCGCGCCGCGGCGTCCCCCCGGGGCGGCGGCGAGGGCGACTCTTCCCTCCCCGGGCGGCGCCGCTACCGCCGCGACGACCTCTGCTGCTGCTGGATGGCTGGTCTGGCGCCGCGCGGAGCTACTGCAGCACCTGCTCGCGTTCGGCGGCGCGGTGCTGCCGGTAGCGGGCGAAAGCGGCGCGGGCCGGGTCGCGGGCGAACCACGTGCGCGGCGACGAGCCGCGGAAGACGTGACGGATCATCGCCGGGCCGTGACGCAGGCAGAACAGCGGGCTGTGGCGCAACGCTTTCGGGAAGTGGCGCAGCTTGATCCACCGCTCGGCGCGCCAGCGCAGGAACTCGATCTCCTCGGCCGGCACCGCCTCGCTGCGCACCACGGCGGTGGTCCCGTCGTACTCCTCGAGCCGATCGTTGATGACCAGGCCCCGGGCGCGCAGGTCCGTGGTCATCGGCGTGCCCGGATACGGCGGCGGATGCTGGATGTACGGCCCGTCGACGTAGCGGCGCGCGAAGGCGAGATTGGCCTCGATGGCGTCTCGCGTGTCACCGGGGTTGCCGACGATCAGGCCGCCGACGACGAACATGTCGTGGTCGTGCAGATGCTGGATGGCCGTCAGCGAGGCGTTGCCGGCGCGTCGTCCGCCTGGGCCGTGTTTCGTGTTCTTGGCGGACGCCTTGAGGAAGCCGAGGTCGTCGTCGAGCACGTTCTCGATGCCCAGGAAGACGTAGCGGAAGCCGGCCTGGCGCATCAGCGGGGCCAGCGTGGCGCCGTGGTCGGCGATGGACGCGGTGGTCGCCTGCACCGAGTACTCGAGATCGGACAGCCCCGCCGTCGTGATCGCCGCGCACAACGCCGCGAAGCGCCGGACGTCCAGGGTGATGTTGTCGTCGACGATGAAGATGGCGCGGGCGCCGCGATCGCGGCAGTCGCGGATGTCGGCGAGGATGCGCTCGAAATCGTAGGTGTGGAAGTTGCGGCCACGCATCTCGATGATCGAGCAGAAGCTGCAGTCGAAGGTACAGCCGCGCGAGGTCTCGACGACGTCGACCGGACGGCCGAGCAGCGTGTAGCCGGTGAGCACGCGGGCATCGCGCCGCGGCGGCGCGATCGCGGCCTCGTCGAGCGAGCTGACGGGCCGATCGGGCGCGTGGCGGAAACCGCCGTCAACGTCGCGAAAGCCGAGGCCGGCGATGTCGGCGAAGCCGCCGCCACGTTCGAGCGCGCGCAGCAACTCGCGAAAGGTGATCTCGCCTTCGCCGCGGACGATGAAATCGGCAGCGCCGGCATAGGCGTCGGATGCGAGGCTCGGGTCGTAGCCGCCGGCGACGATCGAGATGGACGGACGCTGCTGCCGGATGCGCGCGATCAGGCGGAGCGCGGTGCGGCGCTGGAAGGTCATCACCGACAGCCCGACGACGTCGGGGCGATGCTCGGCGAGCAGGCGATCCAGCGTCGCCGTCACGCGGCCCTGCGCGAGAATCAGGTCGGCGACGGCGACCCGATGATGCGGGTCGATGTTGCCGGCGATCGAGGTCAGTGCGCCGTTCGGCATGCGCACGGCGACCGGCGCCATGTGCTCGAACGAATCCGGCATCGACAGGAGGAGGACGTTCATGCGCACGCTCCAGCAGACGGCATGCTACGCCCAACGCCAGTCACCTGCGAAGCGAACATCGGCCAGGCGCGGGCAGGTACAGACTCGGCCGGAACGGAGTAGGCTGGCGGCCATGGCGCAGCCCGGTCGTGCCGCATGCTTGTGCGTGGCGCTCGCTGCCGTGGTTAGCAGTGGCCAATCGACCGCTGCGAGCTGGTGTGGACCGACCGCGCCCGTCTGCTTCGACTTCTGGCAGGCCGACGCGGTCTTCGTCGGCAGAGTGGTCAGCATCGAGCCGATGCCGGCCCCACCGCCAGCGTCTGCAGATGACCTTCCCGGGCCCGGAATGGTCAGCGTCACCAGCGAGTCGCTCGGGGACCGCCCGGCCGTGGTGGAAGTCTCGGAGAGCTTCCGTGGACTCGGTACCCTGCAGCCGGGCGCACTTGTGCCGATCCGCACCGCCGTGTGGACGATGTTGGGTGGCAGGGAGTACATCTTCTACGCGCGCCGCCAGGACGGAGTGCTGACCGTTCGCAGCTGCGATCGGACCCGGCCCATCCACGAGGCATCGGAAGACCTCGCTTACGCGAGAGGGCTGGCGACCTCCACCGTCGAAACGGCCCGCATCCTTGGCGAGTTGCGGTGGAACGCGCAGGCACTGGTCGATGGACGGAGCCTGCCGCCCGATCCCTTGCCAACGGGAAGCGTCATCATCACCGGCGGAGGCGTCGAGAGGCGGCTGACCACGGACGCCGATGGTCGCTTCGAGACACAGGTGCCGCCTGGCACGTATCGGGCTCGCGTCGACCTGCCGCCGAACTACCAGGGCGGCGGGGATCGCGGCACGTTCACGATTGTCGATCCACGTGCGTGCCACCGCCTGGGCGTCGCGGTCGATTGGAATGGTCACCTCACCGGACGGGTCGTCGACGCTGGCGGCGAGCCGGTGGCGGGCGTTGGCGTGCACTACACGTCGGACGCGGCAGGTCGCTCGGTGGTGATGCTTGGTCGGGTTCGCACGCGCGAGGACGGGACGTTCCAGATCGACCGGCTCGAACGGGGCGAGCACGACGTGAGAATTGGAGTCGACTTGCTCCCGACAGAGGAGACGATCCGGCTGACACCCCAGCTCGGCCCCGGAGAGCGCATCGACCTCGGGACGCTGCGGCTTCCCGCGCGGGCGCGGTTGGCGACCGTGCGAGGTGTCGTGCGCGATCGCGCTGGAGCACCAGTCGCTGGAGCACGGCTGCGGATTCAGGAGGTCGGCAAGGCTCCTGAGTTCGCGGCCGCATGGACCGACGGCGGTGGACGGTACGTCTTCGCCGCGGTGGCAGGGCGCCGCTACGTCGTCGCCCTCGACGACGACAACGTCAGCGATGCCGAGCCGGAACCGATCGAGGCCGGCGCGGTCGCTGGCCCGCCGCCGATCGTCCTGCGTCCGGTGCGTTAACGAAAATCCCGCGATGGGACCGGCGGCATCGCCTCGGCGGCCTCCCCGGCCGTCGGGCCTCCGCCGACCACGTAGAGCCGCTCGGCCCGAATCGAGGTGACACCCTCCTGCTGCTGCAGGATGCCCTCGATCAGCAGGAACGGCGCCTCGACGACCGACATCCGGTGCGCGTCGTAGACGTCTGGCCTGACGATGACGTTGGCGATGCCGGTCTCGTCCTCGATGGTGAGGAACACGAACCCCTTGGCCGTCCCCGGCCGCTGCCGGGTGATGACCGCGCCGGCGACGCGGACCCGGCGTCCGGCCCGCGACTTCGGCAGATCAGTGGCCCGCAGCACGCCGCGCAGCGCCATCTCGGCACGGCGATAGGTCATCGGGTGCGGGCCGATGGTCAGGCCGGTTCCGTCGTAATCGGCGACGACGCGCTCGAGCGGCGTCAGCGGCAGCAGCGGGCCGCGCGACACCAGCCCGGGCAATCCGGCCGCTGTCGGCACGGCGATCGGCGTGGCCGGTGCGGCGGCGCCATCGCCAGCCACGACCCGGCTCTCGGCGACGCGTGTCGCTGGCGGCGGCGCTGGCCGGTGGGCACGCACGGGCGGCGGGCTCGCGACCGTGCCGCCGCGCGCCTCGTCGAACAGCGCGCCCGCCGGGCGGATGGCGCGCGCCACCTGCCAGAGTGCCTCGCGCCGATCGTGGCCGAAGGCGTTCAGCGCGCCGATCGAGGCGAGCGTCGACAATTCGTCTTCGCGGACGCCCGTGGCGGCGATCAGGTGCTCGATCGACGTGAACCTGCCTTCGCCCGCCTTCGCTGGCTGGCCTTGCTCCAGCTTCGGCGCGCCAGGCTGCAGCCGCGTTGGCCCGGCGTCAGCACGGTGGGCCTGCCAGCGAAACGGGTGCGCGCAGAGGTTGCAGAACCAGGCGTCCGCGCCCTGCTCGCGCTCGATCATCCGCTCGTCGTCGCTGCCACACTTCGGGCACCGCAACACGGCTTGCCGCGCCGAAGCCGTCGTGCCGGCGGAGGCGGGGCCAGACGCCATACGCTGCCCCACCTCGGCTCGGAGTCCGTCGACGTAACGCAGGCCGACGCGGATGGCGCCGTCGTCCTCGACCACGCAGTCCCACTGCGACGCCTGCACGTCGATCGGCCGGAAGCGCACGCCGCGGCGCTGCGCGTCCTTCACCAGCGTCGCCGGGTGGTAGAAGCCCATTGGCTGGTTGTTGAGGAGCGCGGCGTAGAACGCGCTCGGGAAGTAGACCTTGAGATAGGCGCTGGCGTAGACGATCAGCGCGAAACTGGCGGCGTGCGATTCGGGAAAGCCGTAGAGCGCGAACGACGAGATCGCCAAAATGATCGCGTCGGCAGCGGCGCCGGTGATGCCATTGGCGGCCATCCCTTCGCGCAGACGGACCTCGATCGCCTTCATCCGCGCCTCGGATCGCTTGAAGCCCATCGCCCGTCGCAGATCCTCGGCTTCGCCGCCGGTGAAATTGGCGACGACCATCGCGATCCGCAGAAGTTGCTCCTGGAACAGCGGCACGCCGAGCGTACGCTTCAAGACCGGCTCGAGCGACGGATGCGGATAGGTGACCGCCTCGAGGCCGGCCCGCCGATTCAGGTACGGGTGGACCATCTGGCCGACGATCGGTCCCGGCCGGATGATGGCGACTTCGACGACCAGATCGTAGAAACAGGTCGGCTTGAGCCGCGGCAGCGTCGCCATCTGCGCCCGCGACTCGACCTGGAACAGGCCAATCGTGTCGGCGGTCTGCAGCAGGTGGTAGATGTCGGGGTCGTCGGGTGGCAGGTGCGCGAGATCGACCGGCGGCGACGTCGACTGGTTGACGATGGCGAGCGCGTCCTGCAGCACCGCCATCATGCCGAGACCGAGCAGGTCGACCTTGACCAGGCCGAGATCGGCGCAGTCGTCCTTGTCCCACTGCACGACCACGCGCCCGGGCATCGAGGCCGGCTCGAGCGGCACCACTTCGTCGAGGCGGCCCTGGCAGATCACCATGCCGCCGGAGTGCTGGCCGAGATGCCGCGGCAGATCCTGGATCCGGGCCCACAGCTCGACGAAGTGTCGAAAGCGCACGTCACCCGGGTCGAGGCCGACGTCGCGCAGGTTGCGGGCGATCGTCTCGTTCGGATCGCGCCACTCGAACTGGTTCATCACCTTGGCCAGGCGATCGATGTCGGCCATGTCGATGCCGAGGGCCTTACCCACTTCGCGCGCGGCACTCCGCCCGCGATACGTGATGACGTTGGCGGTCATCGCCGCACCGCGCGCGCCGTAGCGCTGGTAGACGTACTGGATTACCTGCTCGCGTCGATCGCCGCTCGGCAGGTCGAGATCGATGTCGGGCCACTCGCCGCGCTGCTCCGACAGGAAGCGCTCGAAGAGCAGCTCCATGCCGACCGGATCGACGGCGGTGATGCCGAGGCTGTAGCAGACCGCGCTGTTGGCCGCCGAGCCGCGCCCCTGCACGAGGATGTCGTGCTGCCGGCAGAAGTTCACCAGGTCCCAGACGATCAGGAAGTAACCGGCCAGTTCGAGCTTCTCGATCAGGTCGAGCTCGCGGGCGATCTGGGCCCGGGCGCGATCGTGGAAGGGCCGATAGCGCTCGCGCGCGCCGACATCGGTGACCTTGCGCAGGAACGACGCCTGCGTCTCCCCCGCCGGCACCGGATAGTCCGGGAAGCGGTAGCCGAGATTGGCCATCGTGTAGTCGAGCCGATCGGCCAGCTCGCCCGTCGCTGCTACGGCGTCCGGCCGATCGGCGAAGAGCTGCGCCATCTGCGCCGGCGTCTTCAGGTAGTGCTCGGCGTTGTGCGCCAGCCGCTGCCCGGCG